>CAYVDO010000195.1:0-14815 GCA_964450125.1 uncultured bacterium | reverse complement strand
GTGGTCATGACCGCTCTGGCGCTCCCTCAGCTCGCAGGCGTGGCGGCGCGATGCGGCTGGGCGCGGTAGACGTCGCGCACCACGTCTGCCAGATCCACCTCTTGCACCGAGATGTCGATGATCGGTGGGCCCTGGAGCGCGCGCGCCACCACGTCGGATGGACGAACGACCTCGGGGTCGAAGAGCACCGTGAGGCGTGAGCCGGCAGCGTCGCCATCGAGGGTGAGTGGCAGTGAAACCAGGTTGGCGCGCGCGGCGTCGTGGTCCTCGGCGCGCGCCAGGTCCAAGACCACGCGCCGCTCGCGGGCGAAGCGGCGCTTGAACTCGAGGAGCGCGCCGTCGAAGAGCACCTTGCCCTCGTCGATCAGGATCACGCGTTCGCAGAGCTCCTCGATGTCGCGCAGGTCGTGGGTCGTGAGCAGCACCGTGGTGCCGTGGCGCTCGTTCACCGCCCGGATGAAGCCACGCACCCGATCCTTCACATCCACGTCGAGACCGATGGTGGGCTCGTCGAGGAACAGGATCCGCGGCTGATGCAGCAATGACGCCGCCAGATCGCAGCGCATTCGCTGGCCGAGCGAAAGTTTGCGTACCGGGACGTGGAGCAGCGGCGCCAGGTCGAGCACCGCTCCGAACTCGTCGAGGCGCTCACGGAGCGAGGCGTCGCTCACTCCGTAAATGCGGGCGAGAAGGCGGAAGGCCTCGATGACGGCGATGTCCCACCAGAGCTGGGTGCGTTGGCCGAACACCACACCGATCTGATGGACGTAGCGGCTTCGATCCTCGAGCGGGTCGAGCCCTGCGACGCTCACGTGGCCGGATGTGGGTTTGAGGATGCCGGTGAGCACCTTGATGGTGGTGGATTTGCCGGCGCCGTTGGCGCCGATGTAGCCGACGCGCTCGCCACGTCGAATGGCGAAAGAGATGCTCTCGATCGCGCGCTTCGTTTCCTTTCGTGGGCGCACGAGGTCGATGAGCGCGCCGCGTAATCCCTCGCGTTTGCGCGAGGTGCGGTATTCCTTCACGAGGTCGCGCACCTCGATCAGCGGTGTTCGGTCCGTCGTAGGTTCCTCGGGCATGGCGCGCTAGCGTATCCGTGCACCGAGGAGCGCGGGAGGTGGCGATGAGGTGCAGGGTTCAGCGAGCGAGGACGAATCGACGTCGTGCCACGCCGTGCCTTCAGGCGCTGGTCACGGCAGTGACCTGGGTCGTCGCGTCGCAAGCGCTGGGAGCCGAGGACGATCCGTTCGCGTTGCCGATCGTTCGCGTCGTAGCGAGCCCGAATGCGCGGTCGCGGGCGCCGGTGCCCGCGTCATGGCACGTCGAGGGACTCGCGGCATCACCGAGCGAGCCCGAGGTGGCGCTGCTCCTGAGCCGTGGCGAGAGCGAGCCCGCAATTCATCTGTGGCGGAGCGATGACGCTGCAACGACGCCCGTCGACGTGGGGTGGCCCGCGGGATTCGAGGCTCGCACGGACGCTTCCGCCGGGGCGCTCGACCAACCGCTCGCGTGGCATCCGATCGAACGACGGCTCTACGTCGCAGGCAGCGCGGCGGGAAGGGGCGTGATCGTGACGATCTTCGCAGATTCGGGCCGGTGGACCGCGGCCCGGATCGCGGACGTGGGCGAGGCCGCGCGAGCGCTCCTCGTGGGTCCGCGCCCCTAGCTCACCGCCTGGGAGCCCGTGACGCCCGAGTACCGTCTCTTCTTCGGCGGTGCGATGGGCGGCGCGGCGAGCACGATCCGCTCACTCACCGAGCACGGCACGAAGCCCTACCAGGTGATCGGTGGAACGTTGCCTGCGGATGCTGCGCGGTACGAGCACGCCCGCTCGGAGGGGCGAATCCGGCCGCAGCGGCGACGCGGGTGTCGTGGGGGTGATTCGTCCGTCGGAGCCGCTCTCGGCCTGGAAACCTCAGCCGCGTTCGTCACGAGACCGACGAGTCGCCGTCTGATCGCGTGGAACGCCGCGTGCTCGCCCGCCCTCGCACTTCACCGTCCGGCGAGGGCCGGCTCGGAAGCACCCCGTGAGATCACGGCGAATCGTCGGTCGCAGTAGAAGACGGCAGAGGGTTTCGGGCTCACCGCTGCCGCGAACTCGCAAGAGGGCGGGCAAGCCTCGGCTCGCCCCTACGATACCGAAGCCACGAAGCGGGCGCGCCAACCGGTGTCGTGGTGAAGAGCCGTGGGCTTCACGTCACCGAGACGTTGGCCGAGCGCGGCACTGCCAGCGAGGTAGCAGTGCACGCCGTTGCTCACTGGGACCACGTCGACGGGGCCGAGCTGGCCCAAGCGGCGGGCGTAGTCGTAGTGGGGATTCGCGGCCAGGGCGTCGTCGAGACGCCGGGCGAGGTCCTGCGCTCGCGGTGTGCCGTCGGCGGCGTCTACGAAGAGAACGTAGCGAGCGACCGGTGTCGTCTCCGGGGCGAGCATCGCGAATCGTCGCGGTTCCTCGCCGAGAACCTGCGCGAGCGCTTGCGCCACGAAACCCTCGTGGAGCTTCTCGCCGACGAGATCCACGATGCGATCGACGCGCCCCACGAACTCGAGGAGAGGCGTTGCGTGCACGCGCCCCACGACGCGTACCGCATCGCCGAGCGCGTAGCGGTAGAGCCCGCCGCTGGTGGTGAGGATCACTTCGTAGTCCTGGCCGGCGTCGAGCTCGTCGACGAAAACCGTCTGCCCATCGCTCGCGTCTACGGCACGGAACTCGAGAATGTGCGAGAGCAGCGCCGGCGCCGAGCCCGGGTGGCCGAGGAGCGGAATCGACACCACGCCTTCGGTCGCGAGCAGGCCTTTGCCCTGAATCTCGGTGCCCGGAAATCGCGCGGCGAGATCGCGAGCGCCGGCGGCTGAAGCGGCGGCGGACCAGCAGCTCACCAGCGTGAGGTTCGGCCACACGTGGCGTGGCTCGAAGCGGCCGTCTCGGGCGAGGAGCGCTTCGAGCACCTTCGCTCGTCCGGGGTCGGGGCTGAGCCGCCGGCTCAGCGCGGCGCGCACCCGCGGTTCCACGGGACCCACGTGGGCGAGCCGCCCGTCGTGGATGTCGCGAATCAAGTCCGTGCCGTGCTTGGCCAGCGAATCACAGAGTACGCCCCAGAAGCTCGGGCTCCACACCGAGACCAAGCCGAGGCGCTCGCTCGCGGCCAAGAAACGCAGCGTGACGTAGCGCCAGGTGTCGAGATCGGTGACGTGGCGGACGGCGCGCGGGACGATCTGGGTGGCGCGGGTCAGAAGGCGCGCGAGCGGCGAGAGGTAGGCGCCGTCGTCCTCGACGCCGATCGGCGTGCCGCCCGTGGTGCGCTGACCGCTCGCCACCAACGGCGAGATCGACCAGTACGATTCGAGTCCGAGCAGCCTCGGCCGCCGGGCGTGAAGGTCGAAGAGCCACGGCGCGATGGCGCGGTCGAAATCGTCGAGCAGAGCGCCGGTGTAGGGCACCAGCTTCACCGCACCCGACGAGCCGCTGGTGCGCTCGAAGAAGCGCGGCGCTTCGGGGAAGGTGAGGGCGGTGCCGTCACCGTCCGCGACGCGCTCGATCCACGGCCGGAGATCGTCGTAACGAACGACGGGCACGGCCGCTCGCCAGCGCGGCAGGTCGTAGACGCCGCGAACTCCTGCTTCGTTGAGGTAGGTGGAATAGCGGTTGAGCGCGAGGATGCGCTCGAGGGTGCGCTCCTGCGCGCGCCGAGGCGCGGCCAGGGCGTGACGGAACGCCAGCGCCGCCGGAGCGCACCCCGCGGTGACCAGCGCGTTGGCGGTTGCGACGAACGCTCGAGCGCTCACGATGCCCGGAATTGGAGGCGCGCGCGAGCGGCGGCCATCAGGTCTTGGAGGTATCGACGGTGCGCTTGGCGCGCGGGAGCGGCGGAATCCCCGCCATGCGGCGGCCGGCGGCGGTCAGGTTGTGCTCGGAGATCTCGCACAGGCACACCATCTCGTCACCTTGCTCGTGGCCCGCGTTGCGTTCCGTGAAGAAACGCACATGAGGATTGCGGCTGCGGGCGTCGGTGATCTCGCCGACGTCGGCGCGCAGTCGTTGGGCACCGTCGGCAAACCGCACGATGCCGAGGTCGCGGTGGTATTCGGCTCCGAAGCGCGCCGCCGCGAGCTCGTCCATGAGCTGGTGGAAGGACGCCGGAGTAGTCCGATCGTGGCGGGGATAGAACTCGCGGAAGAACACCGGCAGCAGACGGTAGGTTCTGTAGCCGGAAACGATCAGCAGCCACCACACGCGGCCTCGTCCCTCGTTCCGCGCCAGCCGATTCACGGCGTCGATCCAGCTACGGTGGAGGGTCGGCGTGTTCCAGGCACTGCGGTCGACGATGGTGTCGCCCGAGAACACGACGGTGATCGGTTCGCCCTCGAAGGTGTGGCGATGGACGTGGAGCGTGGTGAAGCCGCGCAACGCGCCACTGTCGTCCTCGAGGAGGATCACCCAGTTCTTGGCGGCGAGATCGCGCGCGAAGACTCGTTCGTCGACGCCGTCGAAGTAGCTGGCGAGAAGCCGGTGCATCGCCGAACGCTCGTCGTTCGACAGCGCAACACGTGCGACGAGGCGGCCGTGGATGGCGCCTGCTCCGGGTGCGTCCGTGTCCACCGTTTCGAGTTGCGACGACGAGCACATCAGTTCGCTTCCAGGAGCTCGCCGACCCAGGTGCGATCGCCGAGAGGATAGTGGTTGCGCAAGCTCACCTCGGCGCGATGGATGCCGTTGATGAGGAAGAAATTCCGGAACATGAACCAGTTCTCGCGATTCACCGGATCGACGCTGCGTTTCACGATGCTCGGCCAGGTGTAGAAGCTGCGTCGCGCTTCCACGCAGCCGCGTTCCACTTCCTCGGGCGAGACCTTGCGGGGCCGGAACGGCACTTTGTTGTAGCCATAACGCTCGTCCATCCACCACTTCTCGTAGAGGAGGCGGCCTTCCTTCTCCAGACGGTCGTAGAGTGGTGTGCCGGGAAACGGCGTCAGATGGTTGAACGCGGTGATGTAGAACTGGTGGCGCTTGGCGAAGTCGACGGTGTCCGCGAAGGTTTCGGGCGTGTCCTCGTCGTAGCCGAAGATGAACGTGGGGTAGAGCCGTACCTTCTTCTCGCGCAGCTTGGCGAGCGACTTCTCGTAGCCGCCGCCCATGGTGTTGAAGTCCTTGTCCATCTGCACGAGGTTGGCGCGATTCAGGCTCTCGAAGCCGATGAGAACGCCTTCGCAGCCGCTCGACTTGAGCAGATCCAGGAACTCGGGATCGTGGGCCCCGTTGATGCTGGTCTGGCTCACCCAGCGGATCTGGAGCGGCGCCAGCGCCCGCATGAACTCCTTGACCTCCTTGATGTTGGAGGTCTGGTTGTCGTCGACGAAGAAGAAGAACTTCCTGCCCTCGGCCTTGAGGTCGGCGATCTCGGAGATCACCTCGTCGATGGGGCGGCGTGTCTGGCGGCGCTGGAAGTACGTGGTGACCGCACAGAACTCGCACACGAAATGGCAGCCGCGGCCGGCCTCGACCAGGCTCACGGGCAGGTAGTCCTTGCCGCGGAAGATGCTGCGATCCGGGCGCGCTCCCTTGAGCGGTGGTCGATCGGGGAGCTGATAGAGCTTCTTGGCCGTGCCGTGGCGGTAGTCGTCGAGAACTTCCTGCCAGAGCCCCTCGGCCTCGCCCACCACCACCGATTCCGCGTAGCGCAGGACCTCGTCGGTCTGGAGCCGCGCATGAAAGCCGCCCATCACCACCGGCACGCCGCGGCGGCGGTACTCGCTGGCGATCTGGTAGGAGCGCTTGGCGGTGTAGGTCTCGACGCTCATCGCCACTAGGTCGGTGGGCTCGTCGAACGGAATCGGCTCCATCCGGTCGTCGTAGAAGCGGATCTCCACGTCTTTCGGTGTGAGCCCGGCGATCAGCGCCGCGGGCAGCGGCTCCATCTGCCAGCCGCGGATGTAGCGCTGGCCCGGAACGCGACCGATGCAGGGGTGGATGAGCGTGAGTCGCATGCGGCGTCTAGAGAGCGGGGAGCGCGAGGCGCGCTCGAACCGCACAAGGGTAGCGGTGGGCACGAGCCCAGGCCAAGAGGCGGGTCGCGACGTCGAACGCGATCGCCCCTCTGCCCGTGCCGCAGTTATCCTCGCGCCGCGATGAGCGCATCCCTCCAGATCGATCTGGCGAACGCGGGGGACGATGCCGAGCTGCGGCGACTCTTGCGCGACAACGCGATGCCCGGGGCGATCTCGGTGGCATTCCACCGCGAGCCGAGCTTTTTTCGTGCCGTCGGCATCGAGGGAGATTCGCAGCAAGTGATCGTCGGCCGTGACGGGACCGACACCACACGAATCCGCGGCGTGGCGACCCGCTCGACCCGCACGATGTGGGTGAACGGCGAGCCCCACCGGATCGGCTACTTGAGCGGCCTTCGCGTGGATCCCACGGTGCGCCAGTCGATCTGGCTGGCCCGCGGCTACCAGAAGCTGCGCGAGCTCCACGAAGCCGACCCGGTGCCGATCTACGTCTCCACGATCATCGAGGACAACGCGCTCGCCCGCGCGATGCTCACCAGCGGCCGGGCGGGTCTACCGACGTATCGCGATCTCGGCAGGCTGCGCACGTTTTCGGTCCATCTCGCGGGTCGGCCCCGACGCGCGAGCGCGGCGGGGATCTCGGTCGAGCGGGCCCGCATCGAGCAGCTTCCCGCCATCGTGGCGTGTCTCGACCGCTACGGCGCCACGCGCCAATTCGCGCCGCGTTGGTCGCTCGCCGATTTCGCGGCCGATTCGCCGCGCGTGCCCGATCTTGGTCCCGGGGACTTCCGCGTCGCCGTGCGGGACGGGCGGGTAGTGGGAACCCTCGCGAGCTGGGATCAGTCGCGCTTCAAGCAGACGGTGGTGGTCGGTTACGGCGGCGGGATGCGCCTCTTGCGATCGCTTTCGGCGATCGCAGGACGGCTGTTGGGGTTCGCGCCCCTCCCCGAGGTGGGAATGCCGTTTCACTACTTCTACGCGGCGTTTCGCTCCGTGTGCCCGAGCGAGCCCGACCCGGTTGCGGTCTTCCGAGTGCTGCTCTCGACCCTCTTCGACGAATCACTCGGCCGCGGTTACGGGTTCTTCATGCTCGGGCTGCACGAGCGGGATCCGCTCGCATCGGTGCTCGACGATTTTCGCTACACGCCGTACGACGCGCGCATCTACGCCGTGCACTGGCCGGAGGGGGCGGCGTTCGCCGACGGACTCGACGGTCGGGCACCGGCGCCCGAGGTCGCAACCCTGTGAGCGCAACGCCCGGCAGCCGGCGACGACCTCAGGACGAGCCGGCGGGGCGCTCGGCGAACGCGCCCTGAAACGTGAGTCTTCCCTCGATCCAGGTTGCGACGGGCTGGCTCATGCGGTCGACGATCACGGCCCGTTCGTAGCGCGTGGACGCCAGGAACTTGCAGAGCTCGAACGTCCGGCGCCGCACTTCCGCGGCGGGCGCATGGGCCGCGTCCGTCGATAGCTCGATGCGCACGAGCCGTGCCGCCTTCTCGTCGGCGGTGACCGGAAGAATCTTGGCGCCCGGAAAGAAGGGCCCGACCGACTCGCTGGTGATTTCCGCCGGTGCGGGATCGTTCAGGTAGGCGCGGGAAGCCGAGATGCCGTAACCGATGGACACCAACGCGGCGGCCGTGCTCAGCGTGGCGAGAGCGATTCTGCGGCTGCGGCGCGCGTCGCCGCTCGGCGCCGTGGCATGGTCGAGGGGTGGCGCGTGTCCGATGATGCGGGTGGTGGCACCCGTCGCGACGACCTCGCGGGTTGCCTTGCGCGGGGTCGCGTCGACGGGATGAGTGCCGGAGTCGTGACCGGAGTCGGGAGCAGATACCGGCACCGGACTCGGCGCGGGCGTGGTGATCACCGGCAGTTCACGCGTAGCAGCCACCAGCTCGGCTAGACGCTGGATCCGGAAGAGCGCTCGCGCGAAGAGCTCGTGGACGGAGCGCTCGGCGAGGTCGGTGCGATCCGAGTGCTGGTCCAGCTCGTCTCGCAGCTCGTCCAGCAGCGAGTCGAAGGCGTCGAGCCAGTCTCCACGCGAGGGTGCCGCGCCGTGCGAGGTGAGCACGCCGCCGTGTTGGTTCCAGAGGAGAGGGATGAGGATCGAGTCGAGCACGTGGCCGCGCCAGTCGTCGGGAAAGCTCGGGGCGACGGCACCCTCGGCGAGCATCTGCCGCTCGGCGCCGTGCAGCCCCAGGTCGAATGGTGCGTCGGCGAAGCTCGTCGCTGCGTCGGCGAGCGTTGGCGCCGAGAGCTCGGCGACGAGCGCCGGAAGGGTCAAACGTCGAGCGTGGAGCGCGTCCCGCAGGCGCACGAAGGCCTGCGGGGGTGGCGGGTTGCTCTGCGAAAGTGAGGTCAAGGTCGATTCCGGCTTGCGAGGGCGAGTCGTCGCGCGTGCCTGTTCCGTGCGACACGCCGATCGCGCGTGACCGGTCGCGCGCGACGCGACTTCATTGCACGGCGATGGCGAAGGTGCGGACGGCCCCACCCTCGTACTGCTGCGCCTCGATCGTGCTGGCCCCCGCATAGCAGAGAAGTACGCGGCAGGAAGTACTGGCCGGTGCGACGAACGAGCCACACGCGTCGATGTCCTGGTAGGCGACGTCGGCCTTGTTGCGGGGATTCACGTCCGAGTGCCGCGTCACGACCCGATCGAGGACATCGCTGGCCGCGTTGGCGTTCGCCTTCGCGATCTCGGTGTCGATCTCGTTCTGTAATTCTCCCGAGAGGGCCTTGTAGTTGTCGTCGCACGCCGCCCGCCAGGCTTTCTCGCGTGCACCGAGAAGCTGCGGGATGGCGATGGCGGCGATGATGGCGATGATGGCCACGACGATCAGGAGCTCGATCATCGAGAACCCGTAGTCCGTGCGGGTGCGGACTCGAACGTGGTTGTTCATGAGAAGGGGGAAGCGGGACGAGGGGCGATCGAGCGGCATCTGCGGTGCCTCCGCGCGCCGCGTGATCGGGATTCGGTTTCGCCGAGTGAGTATACGATTACCAAGGGGTCGCCCGTAAGGGCTGCATGCACGATTCTCGGCTCGCGCCGTCGCGAGCGCTTGGCGCCGGGAATTGAAACATGTTTCACTTTCCGCATCACCCCGACCGTCAGTGCGAGGAGATGGGCCCGTGACCCAACGTCTCGAAGGGAAGGTTGCAGTCGTCACCGGAGGCGGGAGCGGCATCGGTCGCGAGGCCGTGCTGCGTTTCTTGCGCGAGGGAGCCAAGGTGGTGATCGGCGATCTCAACGAGAAGACCGCGCAAGAGGCGATCGATCTCGCGGCCGGCGAGGGCCTGGGGGCGAACGTCCGGTTCATCAGGACCAACGTCGCAGACGAGGCGCAGGTCGCCGCGATGATCGACCTGGCGCCCGAGAAGTTCGGGCGCCTCGACATCGTGTTCAACAACGCCGGCTTGCCGGGTGCGCTCGGCAAGGTCCACGAGATCAAGGTCGAGGACTGGGATTTCACCTTCTCGGTTCTGGTGCGCGGCGTGTTCCTCGGGCTCAAGCATGGGGCACGCGTGCTCCGCGCCCAGGGGCAGGGGGGCTCCATCATCAATACCGCGTCGGTGGCGGGGCTGAGCGGTGGATGCGGGCCGCACGCCTACACGGCTGCCAAGGCCGCCGTCGTGAACCTGACCCGCTCGGTTGCCGTCGAGCTCGCACGAAAGAAGGTCCGCGTCAATGCGATCTGCCCTGGAGCGATCCTGACGCCGCTGGTCCATCGCGGGAACAAGGACGCCCTCGAGCCGATGATGGCCCAGTCGCAACCGTGGCCGGAGGCGGGGTTGGGCGAGGACGTCGCCGCCGCCGCGCTCTATCTGGCCAGCGACGAGTCGCGCTTCGTGACCGGTGCCATCTTGGTCGTCGACGGTGGTCTCACGGCCGCCGGACCGCACGTGTACCGTGGCAACTGGGAGCAGTCAGGCAATACCGTCGACATGGGCACCACCGGGCTCTGAGCCCGAAACGAACGCGGAGCTCCGGACGGGCAGCACCGAGCACCCCGCGATCGCCTGGGCCGGCTCAGGGGGCATGGCGCTCACCGGCGAGCGCCACGGCCCGCCGCTCCTCGCCCCGGCGGCGCTGGCATCGAGCGCTGCCTCGGCGATCGCCGAGCTGGCTCGGCTCGCGGGTGATCGCTGGTGCCTGGGACCTCTCGACGGCGGCGCCCTACTGGGTGAGCGCGCCGCGCTCTTCGGCTACGAGCGGAACGGGCGGATCTCGCCGAGCGGTACGTGCAGGCTGGTGCGGACCCGCACCGGCTGGCTCGCGGTGAATCTGCCGCGCGCCGACGACTGGCGGTCGGTGCCGGCCTGGCTCGAATCCGATCGCTGGGCCGAAGTAGCTGAGCCGGTCGGCCACCCACGCGGGTGGGCTCGGATGAGCGCCGAGCTCGCCGTACGAGAGAAGATGCTGCTGCTCGAGCGCGCTCGCTTGCTCGGTCTCGCCGTGGCCGATGCGGAGCCCGAAGCGTGCGCGACTGCGAGGCCGTGCGCGATCTTCGGAACCGGTTTGCGAGCGTGCGAGACGCAGGTACGCATGCCGTTGGTCGTCGATCTCACGAGCCTCTGGGCTGGACCGCTGGCGGGCCAGCTCCTCTCCGCTGCGGGTGCCCGGGTCATCAAGGTGGAGAGCACGCGGCGTCCGGACGGCGCGAGAAGCGGACCGCAGGCTTTCTTCGACTTGCTCAACGGAGGGAAGGCGTGCGTCGCTGTCGATCTGCGCGAGCACGAGGGTTGCGTGCTTCTGGCGCGGCTGCTCGAACGCGCCGATTTGGTTCTCGAGAGCTCGCGGCCGCGTGCGCTCGAGCAGCTCGGTATCGACGCGGTGTGGTGGGTGGCGAGGAAGCCAGGGCGGGTGTGGGTCAGCATCACCGGCTACGGTCGCGGCCCAATCGAGAGAGATGCGATCGCATTCGGTGACGATGCAGCCGCTGCGGCCGGTCTCGCCGTCGCGACCGGGCTGCGCGCGGGGCTCGATGGCCCGATCATGTGTGGCGACGCGATCGCCGATCCGCTCGCTGGGATTCACGCCGCGCTCGCGGCACTCGCCGCGTGGCGGCAGGGCGGCGGCATCGGCATCGACCTGAGCCTCGTGGGGATCGTGCGTCATCTGATCGAGCACGCGCCGATGCCCGCGTGGGAGGGCGGCGAGCTGCAGGTCGCTCTGCCCCGCGCGCGGCCGGTGACCGCGGTCGCTCACGCGCTCGGCGCGGATACCTCGCAGGTGCTCAGCGAGCTGGGGGTTTACGCGTGCTGATCCGGCGGGCGGAGATTCACGATCGCGCACCTCTCGATGTGCGGATCGTGGACGGGATCGTTGCCGCTCTGGCCGAGTCACTCGAGGCGATGCCGGGCGAGGCCGTCGTGGATGCCGAGGGCGGGGCGCTGCTGCCCGGATTGCACGACCATCACATTCATCTGCTGGCGCTCGCGGCGGCCGACCGCTCGGTGCGCTGCGGGCCACCACAGGTGCAGAGCGAGGATGCGCTGGTGGCGGCGCTGCGATCGGCTGCAGCCGCAACTCAGCCGAACGAGGTCGTGCGCGGCGTCGGCTATCACGAGTCGGTCGCGGGCGTGCTCGATCGTCACGTGCTGGATCGCTGGCTTCCTGGCCGCGCCGTGCAGATCCAACACCGTAGCGGCGCGCTCTGGACCGTCAGCTCGGCGTGGATCGAGGCGGTGGGGCTCGACGATCTGCCGAATGGCGCGCCGCCGGTGGAACGGGACGCACGCCAACGAGCCACGGGACGGTTGTATCGGCTCGACTGGTGGGTCCGAAGACTTTCTCGGGGTGGACCGCCCCCGAGCCTCGCCGAGGTCGGGAGTCGTGCTGCGTGTTTCGGCGTGACCGGATTCACCGATGCCACGGTGCACAATGCGCGGAAGGAGCTGCGCATCTTGGAACGCGCGGTGCGTGTGGGTGAGCTCAAGCAACGCCTGCTCGTCATGGGGCGCGCCGCGCTCCCGCAGCCTCGCCAGCAGGGCGTGGCGCTCGGTGCCGCGAAGATCGTGCTCGATGACTCGAGCCTGCCGGACTTCCAGTCCGTCGTCTGGGCCATCGCTGGCGCACACCGTCGTGAGCGCGCCGTAGCCATCCACGCGGTGACGCGCACCGAGTTGGTGTTCGCGGTGGAGGCGTTTCGCGATGCGGGCGTGCTCCCAGAGGATCGCATCGAGCATGCCGCGGTCGCACCGCCAGAAATCGCTGCGTTGGTGGCCGAGCTCGCTCTCACGATCGTCACCCAGCCCCACTTCGTTCGCGAGCGCGGCGATGCGTACCGCTCGGAGGTCGAGGAGCGTGACCAGCCCTGGCTCTATCGCTGCCGGGGATGGGACGAAGCGCGCGTGCCGCTCGGAGCGGGAACCGACGCGCCGTTTGGCGATCCCGATCCGTGGCTCGCCATGCAGGCGGCGGTGGATCGCCGCACCCTCGACGGTCACGTGATGGGGGCCGCCGAGTCCCTCGATCCGGAGCGTGCGCTGGCGCTCTTCACCACCTCGGCCGATAGGCCCGGTGGCGCGCCACGAACCATCGTGCCCGGCTCGGCTGCCGATCTGTGTCTTCTCGATCGCCCTTGGCTTCGCGCGCGAGACGAGCTGTCGAGCGCGCGCGTCGCGGCCACGTTCGTGGCAGGCGAGTGCATCTGGCGCCGCGACACATGAGCGGCGCCTCGAGCCCATCGACGCTCGGGCTGACGATCGAGTCGGTGCTGCGCCGCGGCTGGATCGAGACGTGCCGCTGGATGATCGCCGAGCGCGCCTTCGATCGAGAGCGCGGCATCGAGACATTCGCGCGCATCCCCGTGGCCGAGCTCTTCCCGCGCGGCGGGCGTGCTGCGCTGGCCGCAAGCGAATACCAGCCGGTGCCGGTGCGACTCTTTCGCGCTGCGATGGCGCACCTGCCCGTAGAGACGCGTGCGCAGCCATTCCTCGATCTGGGCTGCGGCAAGGGGCGTGCGCTGGTGCTCGCCGCCGAAGCCGGATTTCGACGGCTGCGCGGTGTCGACCTAGCGACGTCGCTCGTGGACGTGGCCCGCGCCAACCTGGAGCTCACCGCCGAGCGACTGGGGGGATCGCTGGACGTTCGCATCGATTCCGGCGATGCGCACGTGTGGCCCTTCGAGCACGACGAAGGGACGCTCTTTCTTTTCCACCCATTCGGAGCGCGCGCGATGCGTCGGGTCGCCCGCGCCGTCGCTTCCTCGGTGGCGGCGCACCCGCGAACGGTCTGGATCGTGTACGTCAATCCCATTCACGGCTCCGTGTTCGCGGATACACCCGGTTTTCGCGAGCGTGCCGTGGGACGCACGCGTATCCCCGGCACCCTCGATTGGGTGGTGTTGGAGACAGTCGGCTGAACCTAGATCTGCGTCGACGCTACGTGCGCAGGCGCTTCGACGACGCCATTCGCGACCAGCCTGGCGAGGGTCCCGTCGTCCAGTCCCAGGATGCCGCGGAGCACGTAGTCGTCGTCCGATCCCACGCGGCCACCGGCAAAGTCCGTGCGTCCCGGTGTCAGGCTCAGGTGCAGGGGAATCGCGGACGCGATCACCCGTCCGAGCGAGCGATGGGGAACCTCCTCGAAGAAACCGCGGTAGCGGAGCTGGGGATCGTGCTCCCAGAGATCGCGAATCGTGTGCACCGGTCCTGCAGGTATGCCTGCGGCTTGCATGGTTTCCGCGATCGCGAATACGTCCCGCGTGCGAGTCCAGTCACCCAGCGCGGCTTCGATGGCGTCGACGTGTGCCGTCCGACCATCGAGGGTCGCAAAGCGAGGGTCGAGGGCCCACGGGGGCTCGCCGAGCACTTTCACCAGCGTGCGCCACGCAGCGTCGTTCTCCACGGCGATCGCGCACCAACGGTCGTCGCCGGCGGCACGGAAGACCCCGTGGGGCACCGCATGGGGAGCGCGATTGCCGCGACGCTCGGGCGCCCGGCCGGAGTGAGCGGCCTCGACCATGCGATCGCCGAGTGCTGCCACCAGGCACTCGTATTGCGCCAGATCCACGTAGCTGCCGTGCCCGGTGCGTGCCCGCCGATCGAGTGCCGCAAGCACGGCCACCAGCCCGTGAAGGGCGCTCAGGGCGTCGGGATACGCGTACTGGGTGATCGAGCACGGCACGTGGGCGAATCCCGAGAGCGCAGCCAGGCCAGACGCGGCCTCGATGTTCGGTCCCCAGGTGGGCACTGCGGCATTCGGGCCGCTAGCCCCGAATCCCGTGGTGCTGAGCATGATCAGGTCGGGACGATGGGCGGCCAGCGCGCCATAGCGAAGGCCGAGCTTCTCGGCCACCTCGGGCAACATGTTCTCGATCACCACGTCCGACGCGGCGACGAGCCGCTCCACGAGCGCGAGAGCGCCTGGCTTGGCGAGGTCGATGGAAACGAAGCGCTTCCCGGCATTCCAGTCGGTGAACCACGGCGATTGGTCGGGACGAGCGCTGCGATCGGTCGAGCGGGGCGGGACGTAGAGGCGCACCACGTCGGGATGGGCGCGGGATTCGACGCGAATCACCTCGGCGCCGGCCCAGGCCATCCAGCGGCCGATCCACGGCCCGGCCATGCCGGCGGTGAGCTCGAGGACGCGGATCCCGTCGAGAGGGCGGGCGCGGCCATCGGACGCTGTTGGGGCGGCGAGGGCCGGTCGCGGCCGCGAGTCGTCGTACGTGGGCTCGCGTGCGGTCTCGGTGGCACACCGAAACGGCGAGCCGGGCATGCGCAGCACACCCGCTTCGGGGTGCGCAACGTCACGCCAGAATCCGCGGCTGGCGAGCTGGCGGTCGTGAATCACGTCGAGCGCCGT
>CAYVDO010000194.1:0-14842 GCA_964450125.1 uncultured bacterium | reverse complement strand
CAGCCGAAGCCGCGCCATCGGGGAGGGTCGGACCGAGGGTTCGGTAGAGCACGACCGGCACGAGCTTCGCGAGCTGAGGGTTCATCGCGTTCCAGGCGAAGAACGCTTCCGCAAACGCGCTACGGCCACCGGCCAGGGCGTCGCGCAGCGGTGCCAGATCCGCGTCGGCGATGGCGCCCAACGCCTCCACCAGCCTTGCGTGGATCTCCGGCTCGGGAAGCGGGCCCTCCGGCGCCGGCAGGATCGGCCGGCGTAGGTGGAAGTAGTTCTTCGGGAACTCGAAGTTGAAGAAGGTGGCCTCCCACTTCTCGTACTGCGTCGGTGCCGGCAGCACGTAGTGAGCGAGCCGCGCCGTCTCCGTCATCGCCACGTCGATCACCACGAGCGTATCGAGCGCCCCGAGCGCTGCGCGCATGCGCGCACTGTCTGCGAGCGAATGGGCGGGGTTCCCGCTCTCGACGATCATCGCCCGATAGCGCTTGGGATGATCGGTGAGGATCTCGTCGGCGATCACGTTGCAGGGCACCAGTCCCGAGATGATGCGCGCGCCCGCCACCGGGCTCGGCCGGGTGCGCGACGAGGCCGAGAAGAGCTTGCCGAGCGTCGAGAACGCATTTTGGGTACCGGGCTTGGCGAAGTGGCCGGTGAGCGCCCACACCAGCTTCTCGAGGTAGCTCACGAGGGTGGAGTGGCGATTCATCTGAATGCCGAGGTCCTCGGCGATGGAGACGCTCGACGCCCGCGCGATGCGGCGCGCGACGTCTCGCACGGTGGCCTCGGGAATGCCGCTCGAGGCCGCGTACTCGGCGACGGGAATCGACCGGAAGCGCGCCACGATCTCGTCGGCGCCGTTGGTGTGCTCGGTCACCCACGGCACTGCGACCAGGTCTTCCTGCACGAGCACACCTACCAGCGCGGCGACCAACCATGCGTCCGTGCCGGGCTTCACGGCGAGGTGGATGTCGGCCAGCGCCGCGGTCTCGGTACGGCGCGGATCGATGACGATGAGCGTGCGCTTCGGGTCGTTGGCGATCTGGCGCAGCGTGTGGCGCGCGCGCGGCAGTCCGTGCGAGTGCCACGGGTTCTTGCCCAGGAAGATCGCGACCTCCGCGTTCTCGAAATCGCCGCGCGCGCCAGCACCGAGCATGAAGCCGTGCACCCAGAAATCGCCGGTCTTCTCCTGGGCCAGCGCACTCGAGCGGTAGCGCGAGCCGAGGGCCGCGAGCGTGGCGCCCGAGTAGGCGCCGCCCAGATGGTTCCCCTGGCCTCCGCCGCCGTAATAGAAGACGGCGTCGCCACCGTGCGCGTCACGCACGGCAGCGAGACGTGCCGCCACCTCGCGGATCGCCGTGTCCCAATCGATCTCCTCGAAGCTGCCGTCGGCGCGACGCCGCAGCGGGCGCGTCACGCGATCGGGCATGTGTTGGTAGTGATCGAGGCGGAGCGCCTTGTTGCAGGTGTAGCCCTGCGACGACGGGTGATTGCGGTCACCGCGGATGCGCGCGAGGTGGCGCCCCCCTTCCCCGCCGAGCTCCACTTGAATACCGCAGTTGCACTCGCACAGGATGCAGGCCGTGGTCTTCCAGCTCGCGGCTGGCTCGGCGTCACTCTGGGTCTCGTTCATGGTCACCCGCCTCCTTCGAATGCTGGGCTCCGTTCGAGTCCGTTCGTTTGTGAAACGCACGCTAGCATGGTGCGTTCGTTAGCGCAACGGACTATGCTCGATGCGGCGGAACCGATCCGCTCACGAGGTGACGACCCCCGATGAAACGAACGTCCTTCGCACGCTGGCCGTGCTCGATCGCGCGCACCGTCGACTTGTTGGGCGATTGGTGGACTCCGCTGGTGTTGCGCGAGGCCTTCTACGGCGTGAGCCGTTTCGAGGACTGGCAGCGCAGCCTCGGCATCGGGCGCAACGTGCTCACCGAGCGCCTCAAGCGCCTGGTCACCGAGGACATGCTGGAACGACGGCCCTACCAGACGAACCCCGAACGCTTCGAGTACCGGCTCACCGAGAAGGGTCGCGACTTCTTTCCGGTGCTGATGGCGATGGTGCGCTGGGGCGATCGTTGGCTCGATGGCGGCCGCGGTGCTCCCGTACGGGTGCGCCATCTCGGCTGTGGGCATCTCACCCATGCCGAGGTGGTGTGCGCGCACTGCGGCCAGCTGCTCCGGCATGGCGAGGTCCGTGGCGAGCTCGGGCCGGGCTTTCCCCCCAAGCTCGCCGAGCTGCCGCTGGTGAAGGCACGCTTCGTCACGACAGCCGCCAGCAGGCTGCTGAAAGGCGCACGTGCCAGCGGCGCGTCGACGAGCGACGCGCGTCGACCTGGGGGCGCGGCCCCACGAAAAACGCGCCTTTCGTCGGGCGGGAGCCCGGAACAGAAGCCCGAGGAAGCATCGGCAGGCTCGAACGACTCGTCCCGGCGAGTGGTTCGGCAGCCCGCCAAACCCCGTTCCCGCGTTGCTTCGCGCGCCGAGGCCACCTCGTGACCACTCCCTCGAAGAAGCGCTTCGCGATCGCCGTGGCGATCGTCGTCGCGATGGTCGCCATGGCTGCCGCCATCGCCACGGCAGTGGTCTTCGGCCTGCACCTGCCGCGGCACTGAAACATCGCTCGCGCGATCACGACGACCGGTCGCGCATGCCCGGTGGCATGGCGACACGATCGACCTTAGGTTGTCGATCTCGACCCTGAGCGAGATTACGAGGGCAGCGCCATGTCGTCTCAAAAAAACGTTCCCGGCGGTTCATCGGATGGCGCGGTCGCCGCCCAACCCACGTCGCTCGTGCACCGCACGCTCGTGAAGACGGTGCGCGGCCGACCGACCAGCGACGGCGCCGGAGTGCGCCTCACGCGCGTGATCGGTGGCAACGAGCTTCCCGACCTCGATCCATTCTTGCTCCTCGACGAGTTCGGATCCGACGAGCCGACGGACTACCTCGCCGGCTTTCCCGACCACCCGCACCGCGGCTTCGAGACGGTGACCTACATGCTCGCCGGGCGCATGCGACACGGCGACAACCAGGGCAACTCCGGCCTGCTCGGACCCGGCAGCGTGCAGTGGATGACGGCCGGGCGCGGCATCGTGCATTCGGAAATGCCCGAGCAAGAAAACGGCCTGCTGTGGGGCTTCCAGCTGTGGGTGAATCTTCCCGCGAGCCGCAAGATGATCGCGCCGCGCTATCAGGACATCGCGCCGGAGCGCATCCCCAGCGTGTCACCTGCGCCAGGCATCACGGTGCGTGTGGTGGCGGGCCGCTTCGAGGGAGCACGAGGCCCGGTCGAAAACGAGACCATCGATGCGCTCTACCTGGACGTGGCGCTCGACGCCGGAACGCACGTCGACGTGCCCGTGCCTGCGGGACACGCGGGCTTCGTGTACCCATTCGTGAACGCTGTGCGAATCGGCGCGGCGCCGGATGCCGAGGCTCTTCTGGAGCACCGGAGCCTCGGGGTGCTCGGTCCAGGTGACACGGTGAGGCTCGCCTCGCCGGCCGCAGCGGCTCGCGTCATCCTCGTCGCCGGGCGACCGCTGCACGAACCGGTGGCGCGCTACGGTCCGTTCGTCATGAATACCCAGGCCGAAATCCGCCAGGCACTGGAAGACTTCCGCGCCGGACGACTCTGAGAAGCCACCGGCGTCCGCCGCCGATTCCACGGGGACCCGCGATGAAGATCGTGCTCTGCCAGCAACACGGCCCACCCGAGCGACTGGTGATCGAGGATGTGGAGCCGCCGCCGTGCGACGCCTGGAGCGTACGCATCGCGGTCCGCGCAGCCGGGCTCAACTTTCCCGACCTGCTCATCATCCAGGGCAAGTACCAGTTCCAGCCGCCGCTGCCATTCGCGCCGGGCGCGGAAGTCGCCGGTGTCGTCTCCGAGGTCGGCAGCGACGTCCGCGGCATCGCCGTCGGCGATCGCGTGATGGCCATGATGGGCTGGAACGGCTTCGCGGAGGAGGTCGTGGTGCCGGGTGCTGCGTGCCTGGCGATTCCGGCCGAGATGGACTTCGACACCGCCGCCGGGTTTTCGATGACCTACGGCACCAGCTACCACGCGCTGGTGCAGCGCGCGCGAATCGCGCCGGGCGAGACGCTCTTGGTCCTGGGAGCGAGCGGCGGCGTGGGCACCGCTGCCGTCGACATCGGGCGAGCGCTGGGGGCGAACGTGATCGCCGCCAGCGGAAGCGCCGACAAGCTCGCGCGCTTGAAAGCGCACTTCGGTCTCGAGCACGTCATCCAGACCGGCACCGGGCGCCCGCTCAAGGACCTGGTCGGGGAGCTCACCGGCGGCGACGGCGCGAACGTGATCTACGATCCGGTGGGCGGCGAGCTCTTCGAGCAATCGCTACGGGCCGTCGCGTGGGAAGGCCGCATTCTCGTCATCGGATTCACGTCCGGGACCATTCCCGCCGCCAAGGCGAATCTCTTGCTGCTCAAAGGAGCGTCGGCGGTGGGGGTCTTCTGGGGTGCCTTCGCGCGCCGCGATCCCGTGACCAACGCCAAGAACTTCGAGCAGCTCTTCGCGTGGTACCGCGAGGGCAAGCTCGCGCCCCTCGTCTCACACCGTTTCCCACTCGCCCACGCGGTCGAGGCGTTGCACACGCTGGAACGCCGCGAGGTCGTGGGGAAAGCCATCCTCGAGCTCTGAGCGCGCGTGAACGGTCTCTCCCCGTCACGCCGCCGAGGACAAGCCGCGCCGCGATCCGCCAGTGAACGTCGGGACCAGCCCTCGCGCCACAGCCTCCAACACCTCGGTGTCGGGGCGGACGAAGAGCACGTCGCTACGACTCACGGCGTCCGCGTAGAGCACACCCACGACGCGGCCGCCCTCGAGGATCGGCACGGCGACGACCGAGCCGCTCGCCGAGGCCTCCTCGTCACCGTTGCCGACGAGGACCGCGATGCCACCCGTGGCGCAGAGCCGGATCGCGTCCCAGCACCAATCGGGTTGCGACTCGCGCGCTCCGCATTCGTCGGCGACTGCCGTGGCATCGGTCTCGAGCATGCCGTCGGAGCCGACCCGGACGACCATCGTGCGATCGGCCCCCACGAGCCCGAGGACACCGAGAAGCGCTTGCTTGAACACCAGGCTGCGATGGCGTCCCGAGCGGATCGCGTCCTTGAGCGATGCCAGAAGGCGCGTGACCCGCATCGCGCGGCGATCGATCTCCGCGTCCAGATCCACGACGTCGCCGCTGACAGCCGCACCACCGCCGCGCGGCGACGGGATCGTCGACAAGCGCACCTCGTTTCGCACGTTCTTGCCGGCGAGCACACCGTCGACGACGCGGCGCTCGTCGGGCACCACGTCCAGCACGGTGGCGCCCACGCGAATCCGCTCGCCTGCGGTGAGCACGTGCTCGTCGAGGCCGAGCATGGAGCCGCTCACGAAGGTGCCGTTGTGGCTCTTGAGGTCCGTGATCACGTGCGCCGAGCCCGTCCAGCGGATCAACGCGTGTCGTCGCGAGACCTCGCCGTCCACCACCTGGATGGCGTTCTGCGGGTCGCGACCGAGCGTGAGCACCCGGGTACCGAGGCGGTAGGTCGTCCCGGCCTTGGCACCTTCTCGAACCACCAAGCTCAGCATCAGGCTTTCCTCCTCAGATCGGCGGTGGATGGTTCCTCGGGAAGCATCTGGGCGAGATGCCATTTACGCAGCAACAGCTCGACGTCGCGGCGATCCAGCTCGTCGCGCAGGATGCCGGCCCACGCCGCCGCAGCGACGATGATCGCGAGGTTGGCGAAGACCAGCACCGCCAGCGCCGGACCACGCGCGAACTGAAGCGCCTGCGGCAGGATTTGGATCGCCCCGTCGCGGAATGCGTAGCTCGGCGCCAACACGCCGAGGCTTTCGAGCACCAGCGGCGCGACGATGCCGACGCCAGTGCCGAGCGCCACGAACGCCACCCGCCGCCGACGCGACTCGGACATCGCGAACGACAGCATGTTCACCGCCACGGCGGTGGGCACCAGCACGAGCGGCCCGAAGGCGCGGCTCGCCACAGCAAGGCTGAGGGACGTGAGCACCAGCATCCCGTACTGGCGCGCCGGCGAGATCACCTTGCTCTTGCTCGACACGAACGCATAGGCGCTGGCCGCGAGGGTCAGCACCATGAAGAGCAACAAAAGCCAGCCGTTTCGCACTCCCATCCACAAGCACGCGGGAATGCACGTCACCCAGCTCACGTAGCAGAGCGCTCCGAGCTGGAACGCGCGACGCAGCAGCTCGTTGGCTCCCTTGTCGAACTCGCCTTTCACCTGCGCCGGCACGTGCCGGGGTTTCTCGCCGAGCAGGCGAACCAAGGTGCGAAGCGCACGCGGGTCCTCGGGATCGAGCGCCATGGCCCGGCCGATCTCTTTCATCGCACGGGCACGCTCGGCGAGCGCCGATTCGTCGGTCAGCTCGAGCGCCTGGTCGACTGCAGCGTCGGCCTCGGCGAGGTGGCGCGCCGCGAGTGCTGCGCGCAGC
This sequence comes from uncultured bacterium, assembly GCA_964450125.1. Classification (GTDB taxonomy): domain Bacteria; phylum JADJOY01; class JADJOY01; order JADJOY01; family JADJOY01; genus JADJOY01. Next base: position 8,370 of record CAYVDO010000194.1, on the reverse strand, counting down.
TCGAGGTCGCGCTCTCCGTCGAGATAGCGCTGGAGCACCTGGTGAAGCTCGTGGGCGGTGCCGAACCGATCCGCCGGGTCGTAGGCGAGCGCCTTCACGCAGATCGCGTCGAGCTCGGGCGGGATGTCGCGATTCGGAGCGCGCAGCGAGGGCCGCGGATCCGGTGCGTCGATCGTGGCCGTAGCGCGCTGCGAGGGTGTTTCGCCCTGGACGTACGGCGTGCCAGCGAGGATCTCGTAGAGGATGGCACCCAGGCTCCACACGTCGGATCGCGCGGTGACGCGCGCCGCAGCACCGGCGATCTGCTCGGGTGACGCATATCCCGGGGTGCCGATCTGCTGCGACGAGCGGAGCGACGTAGCACCGACGTCCCCCGAAGGCGACGCAGCTTCACCGTTCGAGGAGAGAACGCCGAGCTCGTCAGCCGCACCGCCCAGCATCGGGAACCACGTGTCGACGGCGATGCCCCAGTCGAGGATGTAGACCTCGCCGAAATCGCCGAGCATCAGGTTGCTGGGTTTCAAGTCGCGGTGGATCACGCCCAGCACGTGGGCGTAGTCGACGGCGAGGGTGACGCGCGCCAGCGCATCGAGGAGGTGGCGACGCGGATACGACTTGCGCACCGCTTCGTCTCCCGCGTTGCTGCGTTCGAGGATCTCGTAGAGCGTGATCCCTCGCACCTTCTTCATGGTGAAGAACGTGCGCCCGTCGGGCGAGCGGCCGATGTCGTACACCGGCACGATCGAGGGATGCTCGAGGCGCGCCTGCAGCCTCAGCTCGTGGTCGAACTGGGCTTGAGCCGCGGTCCCCGCCATGAGGTCCGATCGCAACGTCTTGAGCGCGACCTCGCGCCCCAAGAGCTCGTCCTGGACCGCGCGCACCTCACCCATGCCACCCACGCCGAGCAGGGCGACCTCGCGATAACGCTCACCCGTCGACGCCGGCTCGGGCGCCTCCGCGAGCGGGCGCTCGCGACGGAGCAATGACGCGCGCGTGCGACCCGGCTTGGTGCCGCCGGGATTGCGAGCGGCAGTCGCTCGGTCCTCGCCTTCCGACTCGAAAAGCTCCGCTCGCTGCATGGGCTCCCGGCGCTGGAGGTCGCGACGAATCGCCCGTCGTCGCCGACGCCAACAATCGCGTCGTCCGCCACTGCAAGTGCAGTGCCGCAAGTCGACTGCGCGCAAGCACCCGAAGTCACGTGGATCTCATTCCCCACGGCCTCGAATGACCGTCAACGATCCGTTCTTCTCGTCGCCCCGCTGACCGCGCCGAGGCGCGGGCGCACAGGCCTGCAGCGCGGTTGCATTCGGATACCTGCAGCATCCGCATGCGGAATTCTCCCCTCCCGCATGCGGTGCGCGCGTCGACCACCCACCCCGCCAACCGCGCTCGTCGCGCGTGGAAGCACTTGCGCGGGCTCGGCGATCCGCGAACGGCGCATCCGGCGCGAAAGGCGAGGGGGTCGGCGCCGCGGTTCGGTGCGCCCAGCGGCTCAGCCGAGGGCCGCGAGCGCGCCGGCGCCGTTTCGGGCCACGCGCCCCACCCGTGCCGTCCTTGACGATCGGCGACCCATGTCACTACGTTTAGCCGCTTTTTTCGCAGGCGCTGCGCGAGCACCGCCTGCGGGCCTCGCTCCATGCGCGTTCGCATCGACGACCTGCCGCCAGAGGGGCGTCGCTTCACGATCGAAGTGCCGATCGCGGAGCTCGACCATGCCGTGGAGGCGGACCGCGACCCAGGGCTCACGTGGAGCGAGCCCGCACACGCCGAGATCGAGCTCCACAAGGCCGGTCGCTCGCTTCGAGTCCGAGGTGACGCACGATTCGCGTTTGCCGAGCCTTGTGCTCGCTGCCTGGCCGAGGTGGCTCGTACGTCCCACGCCAGCTTCGACCTGACCAAACTCTTGGGTGCGGCGCCCGATCAGCCGCGAAGCCACGAGATTCGCGAGGACGAGATCGACGAGGACTATCTCGATGCACCCGAGATCGACCTCGACGCGGTGGTACTCGAGCAGATCGTGCTCAACCTCCCGCAGCGCGTGCTCTGCAACGACACTTGTCGCGGGCTTTGCCCAAGCTGCGGCGCGAACCTGAACGTGGGCACGTGCGCGTGCCAGGCGCGCCTCGGCGACCCCCGCTTTGCAGTGCTCGCCAAGCTCCTGCACGACGAGCCACCCGCCGAAAGCTGATCCCTACGACCGCACCCCAGATCATTCCCGAGGAGAAGTCACCATGGCCGTACCCAAGAAGAAGACCTCACGCATGAAGCGCGGCATGCGCCGCGCGCACAAGCGCGCCACCGCGGCGACCGTCGTCCACTGCACGCGCTGCGGCGAGCCGCGGCTGCCGCACCACGCCTGTCCGAGCTGCGGCTTCTATCGCCAGGGCGTCGAAGTTCCCGTCGACCAGGGCGAATGAGCACGCACCGGCGTACGCGCCTCGGCCGGCTCGTCCGTGCCGAGGGCGCCGCTCGGTGCCATGCCGCGTGCGCCTCCCGGCAAGGCAGATCTCGGCCACGTCCGTCATTCGTGGCGGTGCGTGGCTGCGCCGCAGCCTGAGACGACCCGCATGAAGATCGTCGTCGACGCGATGGGCGGCGACCACGCCCCCGGCGTGGTGGTCGACGGAGCCATCGCGGCGGTGCGCGACCTCGGTGTCGAGGTTTTGCTCACCGGCCCCGCCGAGATCGTTCATCGCGAGCTGGCGAGCCGCGGCGCCGAGAAGCTGATCGAGGTACGACACGCTTCCGAGATCGTCGGCATGGACGAGCATCCCGCCGCAGCGGTGCGCCGCAAGCGAGACTCGTCGATTCGTGTGGGTCTCGAGCTGGTGGCTTCGGGAGGCGCCGACGCGTTCGTGAGCGCCGGCAACACCGGCGCCGTGATGGCCACCGCCACCTTGGTGCTCAAGCGCACGCCGGGTGTCGAGCGACCCGGCATTCTCACACACTTCCCCACCATCACCGGCGAACCGGCGTTGCTCATCGACGCCGGCGCAAACGTGGACTGCAAGGCCGTGCATTTGGCCCACTTCGGCGTGATGGGATCGGTCTACGCCCAAGCGATCCTGGGCCGCCCGTCGCCGAGCGTGGGCGTGCTCTCGAACGGCGAGGAAGAAGGAAAAGGCAACGACCTCACGCGCGAGGTCGACCAGCTCCTTCGCGGCACGTCGCTGCGCTACGTGGGTTACGTCGAGGGCCGCGACCTCTTCAACGGTCGCGTCGACGTGGTGGTGTGCGACGGCTTCGTGGGCAACGTGGCGCTCAAGGCGAGCGAGGGCGTGGCCGGCGCCATCCGCACGCTACTCGAGCGCGGCTTTCGCGCCAGCCTCCGCGGCAAGCTCGCATACCTGCTCGCGCGCCCGGTGCTGCGCGACATGAAGAAGGCGTTCGATCACCACGAGTACGGCGGCGCGCCGCTGCTCGGGGTGCAAGGGGTCTGCATCATCAGCCACGGTAGCGCCAGCGCGTACGCGATTCGCAATGCCATCCGCCTGGCCCAGACTCAGCGGCGCGAGGACGTGACGACGCGCATCGAGCGCGCGCTGGGCGAAGCACGTATCCTGCCTGGCCTCGACAAGCCGGCGAGCGGCGATCGTGTGGTGTTCCTGAAAGAGCTCGCCAAGAAGATGCGTATTCCGCGCCGCGGCGCCGTGCCCGCCGAGGCGCCCGCGCCGATCCGCGTCGCCTTCGTGTGCCCGGGCCAGGGATCCGAGTTCGTCGGCATGGGCGCCGAGCTGGCGGCCCGTCACGCGGTGGTCCGCGACACGATCCGCGAGGCGAGCGACGCCGCCGGGATCGATCTCGCGACACTCATGGGCAACGGCCCGATCGAGCGGCTCCGGCTCACCGAGCATGCCCAGCCGGCGATCGTGGCGCTCTCGGTCGCGGTCGCGCGGCTCGTCCAGGGCGAGCTGGCGCTCAGGCCCGCAGTCGTCCTCGGTCACAGCGTCGGCGAGTACGCGGCGCTGGTGCTCGCAGGTTCCGTCGCGTTCGCGGATGCGATCCGGCTCGTGCGTGAGCGCGGCAAGCTCATGCACGACGCCTCGCCGCCCGGACGCGGTTCGATGGCCGTGGTGGCTGGGCTCCCTCGCGCGCAGCTCACCAAGCTCGCGCAAGAAACGGCCCAAGGAGCGGTCCTCGAGGTCACCGACGAGCAAGGCCCCGAACAGTTCGTGATCTCCGGCGATGCCCGGGCCGTGGATCGCGCGGTCGACGCAGCGACCGCACTCGGCGTCAAGCGCGCCACACTGCTGCCCGTGACCGCGCCGTTCCATTCGAGCCTCATGACTCCCGCCGCCGAACGGTTCGCGACCGCGCTGACCGGGCTCGCCATCCGTGATCCGGACATCGCGCTGCTCTCGAGCGCGTCGGGGGGGCGACTCACGTCCGCCGACGAGATCCGCGCGGCGCTGCTCGCCCAGGTGACGGGACCCGTGCACTGGTTCGGCGCTGCACGACAGCTCGTCGATGCCGCGCCGGAGTTGGTGGTCGAGGTGGGCCCGGGCTCGTTCTTGACAGGAGCGCTGCGACGGATCGAACCTCGACTGCGGGTTGCCTCGGTGGACGATTTGGACGGGCTCAAAGCTCTTCGCGACGCCGTGCAGCGATTGTTGACACCCCGATGAGAATCGCTATGCTTGCGCGAAGCTCGTGGCCGAAGTCCCCGTTTTCCCCGGAAAACACGGTCTATTTCACACAATTTCCCCACTTTCGTGAGCGTCGGATCGCACCCACCGGGGTCCGCTGGCGGCGTCGTTCTGAGCATCGCTCGATCGGAGGAGTGCAGCACGGAGCTCACTCGTCGATCGCATCAATGGACGTGACACAAGGGAGAGTCAGCAGATGACACCAGACGAGATCATGGCGAAGGTCAAGGAGATCATCGTCGAGCAGCTCGGCGTGAACGAGGACGAGGTGGTCGCCGAGGCTTCATTGCTCGAGGATCTGGGCGCGGACAGCCTGGACATCGTCGAGCTGGTCATGGCGTTCGAAGAAGAGTTCGACATGGAGATCTCGGACGAGGAAGCCGAGAAGATCCACACCGTCGGCGAGGCCGTGAAGTACATCCAAGACCATCTCTGAGCTGCGATCGCGCGCGCCCACGCACTCCACCGGGCAGATCGCTGCGCCCGAACCCTCCCGGCAGCTCCACCACGACGAGATGCCCCTCCTTCTGGAGGGGTTTCGTGTTTCCACCTCCCCCTCGCGGCGCGCTGTGCGACGCGGGAACGACGCTTGGGTGTCGTTGCCCGGCGTAGGGTGCTGTGGTATCCAAGGCGCGCGCGAGGTGCCACGAGTCGCGCGCCCCGACAATCGTCTCGACGCATCGCCTTCCGCCTTCACGGAGGTCACGTGATTCTCGCGCTCGCCAGCGACCATGCGGGGTTCGAGCTCAAGGAAGACTTGAAGCGCTTCCTCGCCGACCTCAAGGTCGAGGTCAGGGACTTCGGTCCGCGAGACGACGCGTCAGTCGATTACCCAGACTTTGGCGCGCAGGTCGCGCAGGCGGTCGCGCAGGGAACCGTGACTGGCGGCGTGTTGGTGGACGGTTCCGGCATCGGAATGTCGATCGTCGCCAACAAGTATCCGAAGGTCCGCGCCGCGCTCGTCTCCAGCGTCTACGCCGCGCGCATGGCGAAGCGCCACATGGGTGCCAACGTGCTCTGCCTCTCGGGCTGGTTCACGGGCAAGGGCGAGGCCCGCGAGATGGTGCGCACCTGGATCGAGACCGAGTTCGAGGGCGGCCGCCACCAGCGTCGCCTCGACAAGATCCGCGAGCTCGAGGAGCGCCTCGAGAGCGAGTGAGCTCGTCGTTCCCGACGGCCCGCCCGAGCGCAGCGGGCGGCCGACCAACCGAAGCGAGAACGTGATGACCGGCAATCCTCCCGCTCGATCCTTCACCGCGTCGCTCAGTGCCAGCGACCCCGAGATCTTCCGCACGATCCAGGACGAGACGCGCCGTCAAGGCGCTCAGCTCGAGATGATCGCGTCGGAGAACTTCGTGAGCACCGCCGTGCTGGAGGCGCTCGGCTCGGTGATGACCAACAAGTACGCCGAGGGATACCCCGGCAAGCGCTACTACGGCGGCTGCGTCCACGTGGACCAGGCCGAAGAGCTTGCCCGTGAGCGCGCCAAGAAGCTCTTCGGCGCGGCGCACGTCAACGTGCAGCCGCATTCCGGCTCGCAAGCGAACATGGCGGTGTACTTCGCATGCCTGAAGCCGGGCGACACGATCCTCGCCATGGACCTCGCCCAGGGCGGGCACCTCACCCACGGCAGCCCGGTCAACTTCTCGGGCAGGCTCTACAAGGTGGTGTCGTACGGGGTCGAACGCAGCTCCGGCCGGATCGACATGGATCAGGTCCGGAAGCTCGCCCATGCCGAGAAGCCCAAGCTCATCATGACCGGCGCGTCGGCGTATCCGCGCGCCATCGATTTCGCCGCGTTCCGCGCGATCGCCGACGAGATCGGCGCGGTGCTGGTGGCAGACATCGCTCACCCCGCAGGTTTGGTCGCCAAAGGGCTGCACCCGAGCCCGGTCCCCTACTGCGACTTCGTGACCACCACCACCCACAAGACGCTACGCGGACCACGCGGCGGCATGATCATGGCCGGTGAGAAGAGCGCCAAGGCCGTCGACTCGCAGATCTTCCCGGGGATTCAAGGCGGACCACTGATGCACGTGATCGCGGCCAAGGCGGTGGCGTTTCGCGAGGCGCTGAGCGACGACTTCGCTGCCTACGCGAAGCAGATCATCGCCAACGCGCAGGCGCTCGCCGCTGCGCTCACCGCTGGCGGTCTCGACCTGTGCTCGGGTGGCACCGACAATCACCTGGTGCTCGTCGACCTCACACGCACCGGGATCTCCGGCAAGCAGGGGGAGCATGCCCTCGACCTCGCCGGCATCACCGTCAACAAGAACATGGTGCCGTACGACACCCGCAAGCCCATGGAGACCAGCGGCATCCGCCTCGGCACGCCGGCGCTCACGACGCGCGGCATGCAGGAGGCGGAGATGTCGGCCATCGGCGGCATGATCGTGCGGGTGATCTCGAATTCCGAGGATCGAGCCGTGCTCGATCGGGTGCGCGGCGAGGTTGCGGAGCTCTGCGAGCGCTTCCCGCTCTACCGCGAGCGACTCGTCGGATGAAGTGCCCGTTCTGCGCCAAGGACAAGGACCGGGTGATCGACTCCCGGACCAGCCGCGACGGCGAGCTGATTCGTCGGCGGCGGGAATGCCTGAAATGCTCGCGTCGCTTCACCACCTACGAGCGGGTCGAAGAGAACCTGCCGATGGTGATCAAGAAAGACGGGCGCCGCGAGCCCTACGATCGGCAGAAGGTCATCGCGGGCATCCGGCGTGCGTGCGAGAAGCGGCCGGTTTCCACCGAGCAGGTCGAGCAGATCGTGCGCAACATCGAGGGCTACCTGCAGGACACCGGCGAATCCGAGATCTCGAGCCGGGAGATCGGCGAGCGCGTGATGCTGTCGCTGCGCGACCTGGACCAGGTCGCGTACGTGCGATTCGCCTCGGTTTACCGCGAGTTCAAGGACCTGAACGCGTTCATCGAGCAGCTCAACGAGCTCTTGCGCAAGGGTCCCCCGCCGGGAGCGGCACAGGCTTGAGGCTTGAAGAAGAACAGGCGTTGCCGCGATAGGCTGGCAACGGGATGCACCGGGCCTCTGCAAGCTGGGTCGTAGGAAGCGATGTTCACGGGATTGATTCAGGCGCTCGGAACGATCCGCAGGCGCGAGCCGAGGGCTGGCGGTCTGCGCTTTCGAATCGAGACCGAGGTTCCGTTCGAGGACGTGGTCCTCGGCGAGAGCGTCGCCGTGGACGGCGCCTGCCTCACGGTGGTGTCGTTCGCAGGCAAGCACTTCGAGATCGACGCGTCCCCCGAAACGTTGGCGCGCACCACGCTCGGGGGACGACGCGAAGGAGATCCGGTCCATCTCGAGCGCGCCATGCGCGTCGGCGACCGCCTGGGCGGGCACATCGTGCTCGGCCACGTCGACGGCGTCGGCAAGCTGCTGGAGCGACGCTCCTCCGGCGGCTACACGTTCCTCGACTACCATGCGCCGCCGGAGGTGCTGCCGTATCTGGTACCGAAAGGTTCGATCGCGATCGACGGCGTGAGCCTCACGGTCAACGGCGTCACCGATCCACGCTTCGAGGTGGCAATCATCCCGCACACGGCGAGCCACACACACCTCACCCGGACGGCGGTCGGTGAGTCCGTCAACCTGGAAGCCGACATCCTCGCCAAGCACGTGGCGCGCCTCTTGGACGCCTGGCGCACACCCGCGGGGGGCGTGACCCGCGAGCTTCTCGCCAAGCACGGCTTTACGAACGACTGAATGGGGCACGAG
>CAYVDO010000193.1:0-14868 GCA_964450125.1 uncultured bacterium | reverse complement strand
GTCGCGGTGGCGTCGATGCCGAACGTGGTGGCGAGGATGATGGTGGTGCCGGGCGACGGGTTGGAGCCGTAGCCGGGCTGGCTGTTGTCCTGCACCTCGCACTGGATCGTGTAGCTCGACGGGCTCTGGCCGCCGTTGTGCGTCACCTGAAGCGTGGCGTCGTAATTCCCCGCCTGGTTCGATGCGCAATCGAACGTGATGTCGACGTCTTGACCGCCGTCGGCGATGTCGAACGACTGGGACGAGGTGAGCGTGATCTCGGGATCGCCGGTGATCTGCACGTCGGTCACGTGCAGGTCGTCGGTGCCGGTCTCGGACACCGTGACCTTACCGTTGCCAGTGGTAGAGGTATCCGTCTGGATCTGGATCGTCTGGCCGGCCGCCGGGGTCGAGCCGTATCCCGCGGCGCGGTTCGACTCGTAGGCACCACTGTCGCAGTTGGTGCCGCCCGGTTGCGGCCGGCTGGCGTTGGTCTGGTCGACGCTCGAGACCGGCGGGTCCGAGCACACCGTGGCGCTGCCATAGCTGGTGGCGGCGCTGCCGGCGCCGATCGGGAAGACTTTCGAGCCGGCAGGACCGCCGGCCGGGATGCCCGCGCCGAGCTTGGGATCGCCCGAGGCGATGGCGTCGGGCAGCGCGTCGCAGCTCGTTCCCGGCCACTGGACGTTACCGTCGCCATCGTGGTTGGTGAGCTTGCTCGGGCCGGCGCAGTTCGACGAGCCGAGAGTGTTCGCAAAGATGCTGTTGAGGGCGACCAGCTCACCCTTGTTGTAGAGGTTCGCGCCGGAACCAAGCAACGCGATGTTGTCCGCGACCGTGGTGTTGCGAGTGACCAGGGTCGAGCTCGAATCGTTCCAGATACCGCCACCTTCAGAGCTCGACGTGGAGACGATGTTCCCGGTGATGGTGCTGTTGGCGACCGTCGAGTTGTTGCCGCTCGACGACTTGTTGCCGATGCCGCCACCGTGGAGCACAGCAGTGTTGCCATCGAGGGTCACGCGGTTCAGTACCAGCCCGCCCTGGTTCCAGATCGCGCCGCCGAACCCTTGGTCGGTGACGTTCACTGGATCGACGTTGGTGGCGAAGTTGAGCGTGAATACGCTGTCTTGGATCTCGATGTTCTGCGCGGCGATCGAGTTGTAGATGGCGCCGCCCTTGCCCTCGGTGGCTTTGTTGCCGTCGAAAGTGCAGTTCTTGAAGATCGTGGTCTCGTCGTAGTCGAGGTTGTTGAAGATCGCGCCACCGCCACCGCTTTGGTGGGAGCCGTTGTTGGCGGTGCCGTTCAGCGACTCGTTGTCGTTGAACTGAACCGTGTCGAGGAGCCAGAAGGCGCCGGTGGTTCCCGTACCCGTGAAGTAGGCGGCGCCACCGCTGAGCGCCGCTTTGTTGTTGGAGAACGTGACGTTCTGGATGGTGATCTGCGAGCTCGCGCCGCTCAGCCAGATCGCCCCACCGTCCTGCGCTTGCGCTTCGTTGGAGTCGAACGTCACGCCGTCCATGAAGATGGCGTCGCCGCCGGAGCTGTTGATCGCACCGCCGCCCGACGAGATGGCCTTGTTGTCCTGGAACAGCACGCCCTGGAAGATCAGGCTAGGCCCGATGTTCAGGAGCGCCCCGCCCCCGCCGTCCCACGCGTTCTGGAACGTGAGCCCCACGAACTTCACGGTGTGGTCCGAATCACCGACGGTTCGGAAGATGCGCTTGCTTCGCGCCTGGCCGCCGCCGTCGATGGTCACGTTGCCGTTGATCTCGACCGGACCGCTCGAGAGGTTCGATGCGACGAAGATCTCGTCCGCGTCCTGGGCGAGCGTGACGCTCGAGACCGAGAAGTTGATGACGTCGACCGTGGGGTCGGGATCACCCGCTGGACAGTCGGCGTAGGTCGTGGGCGTGTTGTTGGCGTTTTGCGCAGCGTTGACGAGCGCCTCGCGAAGCGTGCAGTCGCCGTCGTTGCCGTCCGGGTTCTTGGCGTCCGTGCTCACGTCGACGGTGAACGTCTTCGCGAGCGTCGCTCGCGGAGACAGCGCGCCGAGCCCCAACGCCATCAGCGCCCCGAGGAAGACGCGCGTGAGCACCACGGATCGAGAAGCACCACGAGACTTCCGAGACGCCATGAGCAACCTCCGGGCTTTGCCCCGAAATGCAGGGCGAACGAGATCCAGGTCGATCGAGGCGGGACTCTTACGCCCTTCCCGGCGGCGACGCAAGCAGAGAAACGTGCGGAATTGTCGATGTTTGCAAGCGATCGTCGAGGCGCTCCCGGCACCCGCCGCGAAGGCTCGGCAACGCGGGATCGCGCGACGTCACGGTGCGCGCAAGTGCCGCCTGCGCCAGAGCCGCTCGAGCGCCTCGAGCCCGGGTAGGCGCGAGAAGCGCACGCCGTGGCTCACCGAGACCAGCTCACCCAGAATCATCAGCGTGAGCCCCCAAATGCGCCGCCCGCCATAGACATAGGACGGCAGCACCCAGTCGGTGCCCGCGAAGCGCCATTCGAGTGGCACGCGATTGTCCTCGTCGGCCAGGAAGTCGAGGGGTACCCAGACCACCTCGCGGATCTCGTGGCTCAGCGTCCAACGCGGACGGCGACGGGTGAGCTGGTAGACGAAAGGTCGGACGAGCATGGGAATGGGCTTCTCGTGGGCACGCGTCACCAGGTCGCCGAGCCCCGACGGCAAGCGCTCACCAGAACGCTCGATGGAGAGCCCGGTCTCCTCCACCAGCTCGCGCTCGGCGGTCACACGCAGATCCCGATCCTCTGCATGACGACGCCCCCCCGGAAAGGCCATGTGCCCCGACCACGGGTCGCCGTCGCGCTCGGCGCGCCGCGCCAGCAATACCTCGATGCCGCGACGCGGCGAGTCGCGCAGCACCACCGCGACGGCGGACTGCACCACCACACTGCCGAAGCGGATGCGACGCGGTCGCCGCGCAGCGAGGCGCTCGGCCAGCTCGTCGACGGGGATCATGAGAGACGGTCCGCCGCAAGTCGTAGCACCGTGCGGGCCCGCGAGCCAGCCGGGGCCAATCGAGCGTTGCTGCCAGCGCTCGCTCAAAAATCCCGTGGTCTCCCGAGTTTTCTTCGCCGGCTCGGATTCGCAGGTGCGGTGCCCTGGGACCGCAGCGTCGCGCATTGCGGGATTTGCCTACAGGTCTCGACGGCGCCTGGAAGCCACTCGCGTCTGGTCCGAGAGGCGCTCCATGAGACCCCATCTCGACTACAAGAATTTGACGCCCAGGTGACGAACATCTTGTTTTCGCCGTTGAATTTTAGGAAGATCGGCCTCCGGGCATCCGGTCGAATTACATCCAACGGAGGGGGTCTACATGAGAAGCCGAGCAGGTCTAACGTGGTGGGCCGCATCCCTCGCCTTCCTGGCGGGGTTCGCGGTTCTCTTCCTGGCGGCGCCGCGTGCGGCGCATGCACAGGCCGCGCCCGCTGGGGCCAAGCCATCGGCCGCCGCGGCGGCTGCGGAAGAGTCGGAAGAGGTGACGGTCACGGGTACGCGCATCGGTCGTGACAACCTCGAGGAATACGCGCCGATCGCGGTGGTGAACTCGAGCCAGATCGAAGCCTCCGGCGTGCAGTCGGTCCACGAGCTCCTCACCCAGCTCCCATCGGTGACGCTCCAGGGCATCAGCCGCAACGACAACAACGGCGGCCAGGGTCTCGCGTTCGTCGACCTGCGCAACCTAGGCGTGGATCGCGCCCTGGTTCTGGTCAACGGTAAGCGCTTCGTCACCAGCAACAGCGACGTGTCTGAAGCGGTCGACTTGAACAACATCCCGGTGGCGATGATCGACCGCATCGAGGTTTCGCTCGACGGCGGTTCGGCCGTGTACGGGTCGGACGCCATCGGCGGCACGATCAACATCATCCTCAAGGACAATTTCGACGGCTTCCAATTCGACGCCATGGGTGGCATCACCGACAAGGGCGACGGTGAAACCATTCAGCTTTCGGGCGTCTGGGGCGCCAACAACGATCGCGGCAACATCACGATCATGACGGCGTGGGTCCAGTCCGGCGAAGTCGAGCAGAAGGAGCGCAACTGGTCGCGATTCCCAGTTGTCGGCTCATTCTTCAACGAGGACGGGTCGATCTCGAAGATCTACGGCTCGGGTTTCCGCCCCGAGACCACGGTGCTCGACCTCGGCATCTACTTCCGTCCCGATCCGGCGACCGGCGCCAGCTATCAGCCCGCCGGCACGCTCGAAGTCACCGAACTGGGCGGGGATCGCTACAACTATGGCGACGACCAGTGGCTCACCGGTCAGCAGACCCGCTACTCGATCGGCGGCATCGGTCACCTGGACCTGAACGACCACGTCACGGCGTACATGGACGGCCTCTTCACCTACCGCCAGAGCGCCCAGCGGCTCGCCCCGGAGCCCATCGGCGGCGGCTCCAACACGCATCCAAACGGCTGGATCATGCCGATCACGAACCCGCTGATCCCGGCGGACGTGCAAGAGCTCATCGCCAGCGAGCTCGGGCCCGACACCGAGTTCGTGAGCTTGTCGCGCCGCATGGCCGACTTCGGCCAGCGCGTGTACCGCAACGACACGGACACCTTCCGCATCGTCACGGGCCTCAAGGGCGAGATCGTCGATCACTGGAACTACGACACCTTCCTCAACTACGGCCGCAACACCCACACGCAGCGTTCCACCAACCTGACCAACCTCACCCGGTTGCTCGAAGCGAGCGATCCCGAGGTGTGTGCTGCCAACGCCGACAAGGGATGTGTGCTGGCCGACGTCTTCGGCGTCAACACGATGTCGCAGCAGGCGATCGACTACATCCGCTACACCGGCGTCCAGACCAAGCAGCACGAGCAATTCAACCTCGGCCTGTCCGTGACGGGTCCGATCGTGAAGCTGCCTGCGGGCGACCTCAAGATCGCCGTCGGCGGCGAGTACCGCGACGAAGAGGGCTTCAATCAGCCGGACCCGGTCCAGATCCTCGGCGATTCGGCCAACGACGCGCAAGGCCCCACCAAGGGTGGATACACCCTCGGTGAAGTGTTCGGCGAGGCGAGCATCCCCCTCCTCAAGGACCAGGGTCTGAAGGAAGTCACGTTCGACATCGCTGGGCGGTACACGAATTACGACACCTTCGGTGACGACTTCGTCTACCGCGGTGGATTGAGCATCGCACCGGTGAGCGACCTTCGGTTCCGCGCGGTGTACGGCACGGCGTTCCGCGCGCCCAGCATCAATGACCTGTACGGCGGCAGCGTGCGCTCGTTCAACACCGCGCAGGACCCGTGCAACGATTGGGACACGAATCCGGACATCGATCCGGTGGTGCGCGCCAACTGTCAGGCCGCCGGCATCCCGGAAGGCTACAGCCAGCTCGCGCTCGGCAACGACCAGGTTCCCACCGACATCGGCGGCAACCCGAATCTGGACGCCGAGACCGCGGACACTTGGAGCGTCGGTTCGGTCTTCACTCCGACCTTCATCGAGAACTTCTCGTTCACGATCGACTACTACTGGATCACCGTCGACAACTCGATCAACAATCCCGACGAGCAGACGATCCTCGACAACTGCTACGGCGAGGCGGGCCTCGGCCATCCGGATTGCGCACGCATCCGGCGTGATCCCAACGGCCAGATCATCGAGGTCAACGCGACCCAGCAGAACCTGGGCAAGGAGTTCACCGACGGCATCGACTTCTCGGCGAACTACAAGTTCGACCTCGACAAGGTGGGCGCCGGCGACGTGGGCACGATCGGCCTCGGCATCAACGGCAACTACCTGCTGCACTACAACCAGTTCGACGACCTCGGCGTGGAGAGCAAGCTGGGCGGCACCATCGCCGGGCTGACGGGCAACTACGCCACCTGGAAGTGGTACCAGACCACGAGCTACTCGCGCGGCGGTTTCTCCTTCAACAACATCATTCGCTTCATCGGTGACGCCGACTCGCTGGAAGTCGGCCCCGAGGATCCGTTCCGCCGCGTGCACGCGGTGTCCTACTGGGACATCGAGGGCAGCTACTCGTGGGACAACTACACGGTGTCGCTCGGCATCAACAACCTGCTGGACAAGGATCCCCCGTTCATGCAGGAAGGCAGTCAGAACGCGAACACCGAGGGCTACGACTTCCTCGGCCGGTTCCTGTTCGGCCGCGTGACCTACAAGATGTGACGTGATTCGTCATCCGTAGAGATCCGCGGAGCGGCGGGTGGGTGACCCCACCCGCCGCTCTTCTTTTCGGCGCGCGACGTCGCTTACGCTGGCTCACGATGCGTCGCGACCGACCTTCGCCCACGCCGCTCGTTCGCCGCCTCGCGGTTCGGCTGGTTTGCGCGTTGCTCGCCACGGGTTGCGCAAGCGGGCACGCGACGCTCTCGCCCGACGCGCTCCGCCGCGAGCTCGCGGCTCGCGTCCAGCCGTTGCCACCCGATGGCATCGTCATCCCCCACGACGTCGAGGCCGTGGACGTCACACGCGCACGCGACCTCCTGGGCGGCCACGCGAGCAGCTCTGAACGCACCCAGGTTCTCTTCGACGCGATCTTCGCCGAGCGGGGCTTCGGGCTTCGGTACGTTCCAATCGTGACACTTCCCGCACGCGCGGCGCTGGCGCGCGGCGAAGGAAACTGTCTCACGATCGCGGCGGTGTTCGTCGCACTGGCGCGCGGCGTGGGACTCGACGCGTATTACATCGACGCGTCCAAGCGCCTGGCGGAGGTGGATACAGAAGAAGAGGTGATCGTGAACATGGGGCACATCACCGCCGCGGTGGACACCGATCGCGGCACGCTCGCGATGGACTTCGGCTGGGATCTGCCGCGGGGAAATCACTACCGTCGCCTCGACGACGACGAAGCTGTGGCGCACTTCTACAACAACCGCGGCTACGAGCGGCTGAACGACGCGATGCAGACCGGCGCGTCGCTCGACTGGAGCGCCGCCGAGCGTGACTTCGCCGTGTCCACCGCCGTACGCCCCGATTTCGCACGGGGATGGAACAACCTCGGCATCGCCCACGCGCGCATGGGTGACGCCGCGGCCGCGCGTCGCGACTACGACCGGGCGATCTCGCTCGATCGCAGGTTCGCAGCGCCACGGATGAACCTCGGAGTGCTGGCACTTCGAGATGGCCAGCTCGACGAGGCGCTCGCTGCGTTCGATTCGGCGATCCAGGTCGAACCGAAGAACGCGACGGCGCATTTCCATCGGGGTGTCGCGTTGCTGCGCCTCTCACGGCGCACCGACGCGATCCAAGCGCTCACCCGCGCGCTGACGCTCGAGCCTGGCTTCACGCGGGCGCAGAACCTATTGGCGCGCGCGCGAGCCGAAGCCGCAGCCGACGACCGCAGCGAGAGCGACGCCGCATCTCCGTGACGGTTCGATCCGTCAGCGCACGCGAACCAATCGGGGACGCGTTTCGTTCTCGCGGTCGGCGAATAGCACCGTCACGACCTTGGGAAACGTCCGGTCCGGGAAGAGCTTTTCGAGCCCCTTGGTCACGAAGTACGCGATCGAGGGTCCCATCCGGCGAGTTGGGTCCGTGTCGTCGAACGCCAAGTCCGGCCCGTGGTAGCTCCGATCGGCACGAGGACTGACCACGAGATTGGATACGACCTCCGCCGTGCGCAGGGTCTGACCACTCGCGGGCTCGATCTCGTCGAAACGACCGCTCACGTACTCGTTGGCACCACGCAGCGGGGCTACGGGGTGATTGCGTACCCCGAGTTGGTCGATCGTCACCCGGATCCGCTTCGAGTAGCTCTCGAGCCCAGCCTTGGCGAGCGAATCGCGCACGAGGGCACGCACGAGAGTCTCCACACCGTACTGGGCAGCGTCCGGCACCAGACGCTCGTTCGCCCACTCGACCCGATTCAGCACCGAGTCGGCGAACTGGCCGCGCTCGGTTCTTCGGTCGACGTCCTCGTAAGCGCGATGTTTCCGGAACTCCTCCTCACTTCGCCGTTCCACTTGGTCGATGCGGGGGGCCGCTTCGCGGAGGAACGGCGAAAGCTCGACCTCGACCTGCACCTCAGCGAACGCGGCTCCCGGCGCCAACGCACCTAGCACGAGCCCCAGCCATGCCCAACGTCGCTTCGGATTCATGACCGCCGCCACCTGAAACACCCTCCCGCGAAGCCATCGTAACGCGGCGAGATACCTTGCGGTCCGCGAGCGCGACGTCCGCTTCACATCGTTGGTTGGTTCTAGCTCCCTACGGCGCAGTGCGCTACCATTACGGGAGCATCTGGAGTCGACATGCCGCCCGCTTCCTCGACTTTCGGTCACTACGGCGCCACCGAGCCGATGCCACGATCGTGGCTCGCAGCGCTGCTGCCTTCTTCAGCGCTCTGGGGCGCACTGATCGGGCTCGCCGTCCTCGGCGCCGGCGCCAAGCAGGCGATCGAAAAGGCGCAAGAGATCAAGTTCGTCGAAACGATCGTGAAGAAGGAGGAGCCTCCTCCGCCGCCGCCCCCGAAGCCCGAACCGCCCAAGCCCCCTCCGCCGAAGCCCAAGCCGCCCCCCGCCGCAGCACCCGTCGTTCCCAAGGACATGAAGATTCGTGTTCTGGACGCGCCACCGCCCCCCAAAGAGCTGGTGGCACCGACGGAAATGCCTGAGGAGAAGCCTCCCGAGGAAGATCCCAGCAAAGACAAGGGGATCGCCGTGTACGGAACCCCAGGGGAGGGCGATGCCGCAGGGCTCGAAGGCGGCATGGCCGGCGGCAAGGCTGGCGGCACCGTCGGCGTGATCGACCTACCGGAAGGTGCCATTCCGCCAAAGCCCAAGTCCTCCAACAAGCCGCCTGAGTACCCGCACGAGATGCGGAAAGAAGGCAAGCCCGGCGCAGTGACGCTGCGCGTCGTGGTCACCGCAGACGGGGACGTGACGAACATCGAAGTGCTCGACGGCGAGGAGCCATTCACGTCGGCCGCCATCGCAGCGGTCAAACGCTGGCGTTACGAGCCGGCACGCGTGAACGGCGTGCCGATCGCGTGCTACCGAAACCTCAAGATCAAGTTCAAGCTCGACATCTAGCCGTCAGGCCCCACCCGCTGCGCTCGCGTGCGACAGGTGGGGCCTCGTCGCACCCGACGAAAGAGGATCCGATGCAAATCAGTCTCGTCGAAATCTGGACACACATGGGTCTGCCGGCGCGCATCGTCGCGGGCACGCTGATGATCCTCGGTGTGTTCTCGGTGATGGTGTTCTTCGAGCGGGTGTTCACGCTGCGCCGTTCGCGAGGCGCGTCCCGCGCGTTCTCGCAGAGCGTCGCCGAGGACATGAACTCCGGGAAGTTCGATGCGGTCATCGAAGCATCCGACAAGTTCAAGAACGGCCACCTCGCACGAATCGTCAAGGCGGGCCTCTCCACTTACAAGAACGCCGTCGCCGCGCAGGAAGTATCCGGACTGACCCCGCTCGACCAGACCCAGCGCTTCATGGAGCGCTTCATGGAAGAGATCTCCGCCGACCTGAGGCGGGGAATGTGGGTGCTTGCGACCGTGGGCTCGACGGCGCCGTTCGTCGGGTTGCTCGGTACCGTGCTCGGCATCATCTCCGCGTTCGCGGGAATCGCCGCGACCGGCTCGGGCGGTCTGGCGTCGGTTTCGGCGGGTATCTCCGAGGCGCTCATCGAGACCGCCTTCGGCCTGTTCGTCGCGATCCCGGCCGTGTTCGCGTTCAACTACCTCTCGACCAAGATCGGACACGAGGAGCTCTTGCTCAAAAACGCCTCCGGTGAGCTGCTGGACACCGTCGAGGACTGGGCGGAGCGTCAGGCCAAGCTTGCTCCCACCCGCGGTTCCGCAGCTCGCGCCTGAGCGCTTCGCGAACCGAGCGCATCCGAGAGGGAGACTCAGGTGGCCCGCATCACCAAGGGGAGCGCGCGCTCGGTGGACGTGCGGCCGGACATGAACGTCACGCCGCTCGTCGACATCGTGCTGGTGCTGCTCATCATCTTCATGGTCGTGGCACCCCGACTCGAACAAGACATCCCGGTGGACTTGCCCGGCATCTTCAACCCCGACCCAGATCTCAAGGGGCAATTCGATCCGATCAAGGTCACCGTGGCCAAGAAGGGCGAGTACTACGTCGAGAAGGACAAGTACGACCTCGACGGCATCGTGAAGTACCTGGTCGACGAGCACACGAACGACCCGGAGCGTCGCCTGGTTCTGCGTGCCGACGCCAAGCTCACCTACGGCGACGTGCGCGAGATGTTCTTCCGCGCCCAGCAGATTGGTTTCCCCGGTATGTCGCTTTTGGTCGGCGAGAAGGCCAAGACCGCTTCGAGCGGTGGCGATTCCACCGCTGCTGCGCCATCGCCCACCCCGTCGGCCGAGCCGGGCGCCTCGCTCGCGGCACCGAGCGCAGGAGGCTGAGCCGTGGGGATGAATCTCAACGCGGGCGGCCAGGGGGATGTCACCCCGGTCATGAACGTGACCCCGCTCGTCGACATCGTGCTGGTGTTGCTCATCATCTTCATGGTCGTCACGCCTCTTCTCACCAAGAAGTTTTGGATCCACACGCCCAAGCAGGAAAAGAAGGAAGTCGAGGAAGAACAACCCAAGGATCCGACTCCGCCGCTCGTGCTTCGCATCACCGCCGACAAGAGCATCACCGTGAACGGCCAGGTGATCGGTTACGACGAGCTGCCCGAACGGCTCAAACGAATGTTCGCCGCGCGCGAAGACCACATTCTTTTCTTCGATGCGGAAGACGAAGTGCCGTACGGCTACGCCGTGCAGGTCATGGATCAAGCGCGCGCCGGCCACGCGGTCACGATTGCGACGCTAATCCAGGCCTTGAGCGACCAGGCCATGCCCGCAGGCGAAGCACCCGCCGCCGAGCCACCTGCGCCTCCACCGGCGCCATGAGCGAGGAACGAGGGCGACGTCTCGGGCTCGTGCGGATCGACGACGCTCGCGATCGCCGATGAGCGAGCTACACGACGGCGAGATCGCACTCGCCACCTACGGCGATCATCCCGAGCTCTGGGAGGACGATCGACCGTTGGCCGATGCGCTCGAGGCGCGCGGCGCGAAGTGGCGCGCCATTCCGTGGGACGCTCCGGACGTGGATTGGGGACGGGCCTGCGCCGTGGTGTTGCGTTCGACGTGGAACTACTTCCGACGACATGAGGAATTCCTGGAGTGGGCCAGTCGCGTCGCCGCGATCACCCGGCTCTGGAACCCCATCGACGTGGTCCGCTGGAACACCCACAAGGGGTACATGATCGAGCTCGAGCGTCTGGGCATTCCGGTCACGCCCACGATGCTGGTGCCCCGCGGCAGCTCGATCGACGTTGCGGCGGCGCTCCGCGAACGCGGCTGGCCACGCGCCGTGGCGAAGCCTGCCGTGTCCGCGGACTCGTGGGAGACTTTCGGAGTCGATGCCGCGCCGACGGACGAGCAGCTCGCACGCTTCGCCCGACTGGTCGGTGAGCGCGACATGCTGCTGCAGCGTTACATCGCATCGGTCGAAGACGTGGGCGAGCGTTGTCTGGTCTTCATCGACGGCCGACTCTCTCACGCGGTGCGGAAGCGCTCGCTGTTTCAGGGCGGCCGCTGGGCTGGGCCGGAGGGTGTTCCCGTGCCGATCGAGCCCGACGAAGAGGCTCTCGCGCTGCGCGCACTCGAGGCCGCGCACGCCGGCGGGCTGCCGTACGCGCGCGTGGACATGGCACGCGATGCCATCGGCAAACCGGTGCTGATGGAGCTCGAGCTGGCGGAGCCGACGCTCTTCCTCCTCGACGGCCCTCCGGAAGCCGCGTCGCGGCTCGCCAACGCACTCCTACGCTGACGAACCACGCGGCGTCGGCCGCGCGACGTCGCGCGGCTTCCCCAGGAACTCGCCCAGCTCGCGATGGAACGTCGCCGGTTGTTCGCGGTGCATGAAGTGACCGGCAGCCTCGATTCGCAGCAGGCGATGCGAGGCTGCGAAACCCAGACCCTGCCGATCGAACATCTCGATGCCCATGCAACCGTCGTCGACGCCGGCGATGCTCAAGGTGGGGACGGTGGTCTTTCCGAACAGGGCCCGACGCGTGTCGCGGTGCCAGAGCAAGCTCGACGGCAGCGCTCGGTAATAGCCGAGGGCCGCTTCGAGCGCTCCAGGCTGTGCAAGGCACTCCTTCGCCGGCGCAATGTCGGCGGCGGCGTACCGCCATCCTGGCGACCAGTCGTGCCACAGCCGGTCGAGGAACGCGAAACCGTCGCGACGCACGCGACGCTCGGGAAGGCGCGGCAACTGGAAGAAGCCGATGTACCAGGACCTCCGCGCCTGGGCGAGACTCGCACGCTGCGCTCGGAGATGCGGAATCGCGAGCACGGCGAGACGGGTCACTCGCTCTGGCGCCTGGCTCGCCGCGGCGTACGACGCCAAGGCACCCCAGTCGTGGCCGACCAACGCGAAGCGCTCGGCGCCCAGGCTGGTCGCGAGGCCGATCAGATCGCGTCCCAGCGTGGCGATGCGGTAGTCGCCGCCACGCGCCACGGCGCTGGGCGGATAGCCGCGCAAGAACGGCGCAACCGCGTGGAAGCCGCGTTCCGCGAGAACCGCAAGCGTGGGCAGGAAGGTGTGCGCAGTGTCTGGGAAGCCGTGGACGCAAAGCACCAACGGCCCCCGGCCAGCTTCGAAGTATGCCTGTCGAAGACCGCCGACGTCGGCGTGTCGGATCCGCAAGCCGCTCATCGCCTGCTCCGTTTCGCGTTCGCCCGCTGGGAGCCGACTCGTATGTCCGGTGGCTCGTCCAGGCTCACGACCGGCCAACCACGTCGGCGAGCTTCGCGCGCGAGCCGCGGATCGGGATCCACCACTCGTGGGTGACCGATCTGCTCGAGCACGCTGAGATCGGTCACCGAGTCGGTGTAGAAGTAGCTCGCCGCCAGATCGACTCGGTGATCATCGGCGAAGCGGCGAGCGTGCGAGAGCTTGCCGGGCCCGTAGCAGAGCGGCTGAGCGAATGCTCCGGTGAATTGGCCCTGCTCGTCCACGACGAGTCGGTTGACGAGACGGTGCGCGACGCCGAGCTCGTCGCCGAGCGGATTTCCCAGGTAACACGTCGAGCTCGACAGCAGCACCGGCACATGCCCCGCGCTCCGGTGCGCTTCGAGGTGAGCGGCCACGCCTCCACGGATCTTGCTGCGTACGTCGCGCTCGTACCAGTGCGTGGCGTGCTCGATCAGCCAACGCTCGGGTTTGCCGACCAGGCCCGCCGTCGAGCGATCCAGGACGTCACCTGGACGAAGCACGCCCAGGCGGTAGAGCGCCAGGAACCACGCCGCGAACGCGAGATCGCGTGGGCGCGCCACCCCGATCTCCCACATGTAGCGAGCGAAGCTCGCGGCCGAGTTGATCGACAGGATCGTTCCGTCGATGTCGAAGAACGCGGCGGCACGCGATGATGAAGCAGCCATTCGTTCGACCCGTCGAGCCTTCAGTGCGCCGAGCGCTCGGCATCGCGGGAGCGCGTCGGTGCGTCGCTGCACTCGCGTGGAACGGCGAGATCCGCGGCCGTGTCGCCCGCCGCGAGCGGGTCTTCGGCGGACGATGCCGAACGCGGCGCTTGGCCCGCGCCCGCTCCCCAGATCCTCCGCGCCGCATCCCACGCGAGGAAGACGACGGCGTAGGAAGCGATCGCCGTGCCCCCGCCGACCACGAAGCCGCCGAGCGAAAGCTCGGCGACCTCGTGCAGGAGCTTCCGAAATGCCGCCGGGTAGCCGGTTCCGAGTTGGACCTCCGGCAGCCAGTCGAGCGCCTGCCCAACCAGATAGACCGCGGGCAGCAACACCGGGGCGGTGAATGGGTTCACGAACCACGCTCCGACCATCGCCGCGGGCAAGTTGAGCCGCAACAGATATGCCGCCAGCGCCGCCATCACCATGTGCAGGCCGATGAGCGGCGTGAAGCTCACCAGCACGCCGATCGCCAGGCCGCCCGCCACACCCGAGCGTGTCGCGTGCCAGATCCGCGGATCGAACAGTCGCTCACCGAACCAGCGATGTGCCCAGGTATCGCGCAAGTGCCGCTTACGCGGGATTCGCCGCAGCATGCGAAGCTGTGCGGCGCGGATTCGGCGGCGCAGCTGGATTCGCGTCCGATCGCGATCGTCGACCGCATCGGTCGGGCGCGACATGCGCGGTTGGAATCGGTTCATCGGAACACGGCGCGGGCTCTCACCGAGGCAGCACAGGTCGATCAGTCCCGCGAGCTCGGCGTGGGACGGAGGCTCGCCCACCACCCGGGCGTCACGCGGTCGCGCGCGCCGAGCATCCGTATCCCGGTCTCGGGAAACCACAGCGCGTGGCCCTCCTCCGCCGGAATCGTCCGTTCGACGATCGCGCGAAGCGACGGATCGCGAATGCGCGCCGCGATCGTGCGCAGGTGGCGCGCCGCAGCTCGCTCGCCCTCGGAGAAGAGCGCGAGCCGAGCCTCCAGACTACGGGCCGCCAAGATGCGTCGCGCGGCGGGCGCGACCCAGCTCGAGATGCCCTCGAGTCGCGGCGGTGCCACGCCGCGCTCGACCAGCCAGTCGAGGTACCAATCGGCGTGACGATGTTCGTCGCGACCGAATCCTCGCAGCGCGTGACGGACGTCGTCGTTCAGCGTCGCGTCGGCGATGCGGGCGTAGAGCTCGCCGCCGAGTTGCTCGGCGAAGAAGAAGATGCGCGCCGCGCGAATCGTGGCGAGATCGGGGATCGGCAACGATTCCACGATGGCGACAAACCTCACTGCGAGCCTAGCTCCTGCCCCAGGCGAACACCACCGAGGCCACCGGGCGGTAGGGACTCACGCGGATCGGGGTGCCTCGCTCGAGTCGCGAGTAGCTGGGCGGCCATCGGCGGGTACGGCTAGCCCCGACTCGATCGGCTGTGACCATGGG
>CAYVDO010000192.1:0-14884 GCA_964450125.1 uncultured bacterium | reverse complement strand
GCACCCTGAGCCGAGCGCTCTACGACACGCTCTTCCGCTTCGAGGCCGACCACCGCCCGCGCCCGCACCTGGTGAGCGACGTTTCGGCAGACGCCGAGTCGCGGGTTTGGTCGCTGACGCTGACGGCTGGGCTCACGTTTCACGACGGACGCAACCTGACCGCGACCGACGTCGTGTACTCGTTGCGCCGCTTCTTTGCGGCGCCCGCTGCACAGGGCGGTTGCGCGCCCGCCAGCGCAACCAAGACGACGGCGATCGGTGAACGCGGCCGGCGTGAGATCCGGATCGAGCTCGCGAGCGGCTGCGCGACGTTGCCGGATGTGCTCGCGGATTCGCGGGCCGGGATCGTGCCCGCTCCGCTCGCGGCACCCGGAGCGCCTGGCGCGGCGACCTCCGCGGGAGGCATCGGCAGCGGCGCCTTTCGGCTCACGTCCGCGAGCGCCAACGAGTGGGTGCTGGAAGCCAGCGAGTCGGCGCGGGCCGGTCGGCCGTTCCTCGACAGCGTCACGCTCAAACGAATGGCTGCAGCCAGCGACGTGGCGAGCGGCCTCGAGATCGGTACCCTCGATGCGGTGGTCGGCGCCACGCGAATCCCCGAATCGAGCGGACGGTTCCGCGCTGGTGGCTTCGATACGGTGTTCCTGGTGTTGGCGCGGAACGTGGCACCCTTCGATTCGCCAGAGACGCGCGGCGCGGTCGCTCGCGCGATCGACCGCGCATCCATCGCCGACGTGATGTTGCGCGGTCGGGCACGCGTGGCGCGCTCGATCCTGCCCGATTCGCGCGCTGCGTATCGCGCCCTGCTCGATGCGCCGCAACAGCCTCAGCCGCCGCACCTCGGCGGTCGCGACGGCCGCGGGGCGTTGGCGTTGGGGGTGGCGCGCGAGGATGCCGATCTGGTCGCCGTTGCCGAGCGCGTCCAAGCCGATCTCCAGGAGGCGGGGCTGGTGATGCGGGTGGTTGCAGCCGACCCGAACGACGCGGCACGCAGCCTCGCAGACGGAACGCTCGGGGGCTGGGTCACGTCGCGCACCTTCGGCGACGGCGCCATCACGGACGTTCTGCCGCGTTGGCTCGCGAACGCCACCCCCGTGGTGCCGAGCGAGGCACTCGGTGCTGCTGCCGACGCCAACCGCGCACGTTCCATCGAGAGCGCGCTGCGCGGGTTGCTCGCCGCCGAGCGCGCGGTGTCTGCCGACGCCACGTGGATCCCGCTGGTGCATCGCGAGATCGGCGTGGTGAGCGGCGAGCGGGTGGGATCGCGCGACGAGGGCACGGTCACGAGCGACGGGGGCGTCTGGCTCGAAGACCTGTGGCAGCTCCCCGGACGTCGCGCGGCGCGCGGCGGCGCACGCGGCGAGGCACGCTGAGATGCGCTTTCGGCTGCGCCTCACCCTCGGTTTCCTGCTGGTGGTGCTGCCCAACGGTGTTGCCGCTTGGTTCACCTATCACGTGGTGGTCGATCGTATCGAATCGGAGTATCGAGCCCGGCTGGTCGCCATCGGCGACGCGCTCGCTGCAGAGATCGACGAGCTCGCTCGCGACGTCCGCGCGCGGGTGGAGCAGGCATCCCAGGACGCGTTGGTGCGCGAGCTCCTCGTGGAGATGAACCGCGGCCAGGTGGACGAGCGCGCGGCGATCGAACGGGCACGGCCGATCGCCGGGCGCACGGGCTTGGCGGCGCTCAAGATTCTCGACGCCGGCGGACGAATCCTGTCGAGCGCGCACCGTCCCGCGAGCTTTGGCTACCGCGACGTGTCCGGGCTCGCTCTCGACGGACGAGGCGGCGACGCGCGGGTGCTGCGGGAAGCCTTCCCCAACGAAGACCGCGTGGTGCCGGCGAGCGCGCGGCGCGTGACGCTCGGTTCGGCGACGGTGGTGGTGGTCGGGGGCAAGGTGCTGGACGCGGCGCTACTCGATTCGATGGCGCGCCGGATCGGTGCGACACGCCTCGAGATGAGTGAGGACGAGCAGCGGCTCGCGCGTCCCGAAACCGTCACCCGTGCCCTGGATGCGCTCGCGCCCGAGGCACACGTGCGGCTCGAAGCCGAGCTGTCGCGGGCGCGCCTCGACGAGCTCGAGCGCGATCTCTTTCGTGTGTTCGCCGCCCTCGGCTTGGGTGCCTTGGGTTTGGCGGTGGTGCTGGGCGTGGTGCTGGCGGCGAGCGTGACGCGGCCGGTCGAGCTGCTCGCCGAGCGTGCCCGAGCGGTGGGGCGCGGCGAGCGCTCGGGTGCCCTCGAGCTCGCGGTGAGCGGCGAGCTCGGAGATCTGGTCGTGGCGTTCAACGGCATGGTCGATGGCTTGCGCAAGGCGGAAGCGCAGATCGTCCAGAACGAGCGCTTGTCGGCGTGGCAGGAGATCGCGCGCCGCATGGCGCACGAGATCAAGAACGCGCTCTTTCCCATCCAGCTCACGGTGCAGACGCTCACCCGTCTCAAGCGGCGTGCCGATCCGCAGTTCGAGAGCGCATTCGACGACGGCAGCCAGACCATCCTGGACGAGGTCGAGGGCCTCAAGAAGCTGGTGGGGGAGTTCTCGCGTTTCGCGCGCATGCCGAAGCCCCGCCCCGAGCCCGTCGATCTCGCCGAGCTCGCCAACGCAGTGCTCACGTTGGTGGCCAAGCCCCACGAGAACGTGGCCTGCGAGGTGCGCGCCGATCCCACGACACCTCAGGCGCAATGCGACCGCGAGATGGCACGGCGGGTGATCACCAATCTGGTGGGAAACGCCGTGGAGGCGCTCGCCGGAGAGCGCGGCAGGATCGACGTCGCCGTCGCTCCCGCCACCCTGGACGACGAGCCGGCGGTGCGCCTGGAAGTGCGCGACACCGGACCCGGGATTCCCGCCGAGGGGCAGGTGCGCCTCTTCGAGCCGTACTTCACCACCAAGGAGAAGGGCACGGGCCTGGGGCTTTCGATCGTGCACCGGATCATGATCGAGCACCGAGGGCGCGTGGAGGCGGAGTCGTCGCCAGGTGGCGGTGCGCTCTTCCGGGTGATCTTTCCCGCCGTCGGCTCGGCGCAGGCGCGGGCGTTGTTGATGGAGTCGGCCTACACCCCAGCTCCCGTGTGAGGCGGACCACGCGCCGTTCTCGCTCGTCGGCTCTCCCTCGGCGCCGCGCCACGAATGGATTGAGCCCTACGACGGGCGCTTGCTAATGTGCGATCGGTGGCGGCCATCGCGAGCGCGACCGGTCGGAGATCGAGCAGGCGAACGTTCGGCATCGACCACGCCGAAGGAGCAACCGCGGTGCGAGAATCGAAACCAGCATCGGCGTCCACCTCGGGAGGGTTCACGCTCGTCGAGCTTCTGGTCGTGACGGCGGTCATCGGCCTCTCGGCGATGATGGTGGAGCCGCAGCTGGCGGAGGTTCGCGATAAAGCGGTGCGTAAGCAGGGCACGGCGAACATCCGCGCCATTGCGGGGGCGGTGGAGCGTCGCTTCGCCGACGGCAGCTTCTCGTACACGAGCGGCACGGGCGCGTGCCCAGGAACGACGACTTTCAGCGGCGGCACGACGATCCCGGATCTCGCAACAGCGATCCAGGGCTGGTATTACCAGTACACGATCGAGGTGAAGGACCTGGACGGCGATCGTCTGTGCGAGACGTGGTCCGTCACGGCGACGGGGGTCGCCGCGCCCGTCGTGGGGCAGACGCTCGCGCTCACCCACACCGGCGCACGAAGCGGGCCGTGGCAGTGAACGTGGTGAGTCGGCGGGGCACGCGCGAAGCGCAGGGCCCCAGCACTTGCGGTTGCCGTGCCGGAAAGCGAGGCGCTAAATCGCACCGCGGCCTTGGGGTGGGGACGGCTCGCGAGGGAGACGGCGCGTGAAGATTCTGGTGACGGGGGGCGCGGGGTTCATCGCGTCGCACGTGGTCGATCGATTCATTGCCGACGGCCACGACGTGGTGGTGGTCGACAATCTCGCGACGGGCTTTCGCGAGAACGTGAATCCCAAGGCGAAGTTCTACGAGCTCGACATCCGCGACGCGAAGATCGCCGACGTGTTCCAGGCGGAGCGCCCTGACGTGGTGAATCACCACGCGGCGCAGATGGACGTGCGCCGCTCGGTGCGCGAGCCGCTCTACGACGCCGAAGTGAACGTCCTCGGCACGCTGCGGCTCCTCGAGCTCTCGCGGGAGATCGGCGTCAAGCGCTGGATCTACATCTCGACCGGCGGTGCCGTGTACGGGGAACCTCGATCGCTGCCGGTCCGCGAAGACCACCCGATCAATCCGCTCTCACCCTACGGCGCCACCAAGCACACCCCCGAGCACTACCTCTTCATCTACCACTCGCTCTACGGGCTGGGCTCGGTGGTGCTGCGCTACGCGAACATCTACGGGCCGCGCCAATCGCCCCACGGCGAGGCCGGCGTGACCGCGATCTTCTCGGAGAACATGCTGCTCGGGAAACCGTGCACGCTCTTCGGTGACGGCTCGAAGACCCGTGACTACGTGTTCATCGAAGACGTGGTGCGCGCCAACGTCGCGGCGCTCACTCGCGGCGACGGCGGCATCTTCAACATCGGCACCGGGCGCCAGACCTCGGATTTCGAGATTTTCGATCTGGTGCGCAAAGCCCTCGGCAAACCCGATCTTGCGCCGCTCTACGGCGAGAAGCGCCCCGGAGAGATCGATCACATCGTCCTCGCCAACGATCGCGCCCGCGAAGGGCTCGGCTGGTCGCCCCAAGTGAGCCTGGAAGAGGGCGTGCGGCGCGCCACCGCGTTCTACCGCGACAAGCTGGTGCGGCAGGGCAAGATCTCGGCATAGCTCGTACGGCTGCGAACGTGGGCGTCGGCTTCTCGATCGACGAGTCGTTCGCGCTCCCGCGCGATCTCGGTCCCGACAAGCGCACGACACTCGACGACGCCGTACGCCGCTTCGTGCGGCCCGGCATGGCGATCGAGCTCGCCGTCAGCCTGGCGCGACCGAACGCATGGATCCACGAGCTGATCCGCGCGTTCCGCGGTCGTTCGCCCGAGCTCACGCTCGTCACGCTCACGCTGAGCTTCAACGCCTCGCTGCTCGTGCACGCAGGCGTGGCGACCCGCGCGCTCACCACGTTCTGCGGCAACACGTACCCGGCGCCGTCACCCAACGGAGTGCTGCGGCGCGCGATTCGTGGCGGACGGTTGGCAGTGGAGAACTGGTCGATCCTGACGCTGCCGCTCAGGCTCGAGGCAGCGGCGATGGCGGTGCCCGAGCTGCCCACTCATTCGCTCCTCGGGAGCACGATGGCCGAGGAGAACGCCCATGCCTTCACGGTTCGTGACGGCGTGGGCTGGGTGAAGCCGCTGGTGCCGGACCTCTCGTTCGTCCACGCGCTGGCGGCTGATCGCGCCGGTAACGCGGTGCTGCCGGCGCCGCGCGGCGGCGGGATCTTCGGCGCCCTCGCCGCCCGCGAGGGAGCGCTGGTTTCCGCCGAGCGCATCGTCTCCACGGACTGGATTCGCCGCCACAGTCACCTGGGATTGTTGCCAGGGCAGTTCGTGCGCGCCGTCGTCGAGGCGCCGCTCGGCGCGCATCCCGCGCCACTCTGGGCCACGGATGGCGAGATCGAAGGCTACGCCGACGACTACGCGATGCTCGAGGAGATCCACGAGGCCACCCGCACGGACGATGGAGCCGAGCGATGGCTTCGCGAGTGGGTGCTCGAAACCCGCGACCACGCGGGCTACGTGGCGAAGCTCGGCGAGGCGCGCGTGGCGCGGCTGCGTGCACGGAATCGCCATGACGCGTGGCGGGACGAGATCGATGCGAATGCGGCGCTGATCGCGTCGAGTGCGACGCCGCCCGCCGCCACCGCCACCGAGCAGCAGGTGGTGGATGCCGCGCGCTGGATCGAGCGGCTCGCCGTGGATGCACGTGCCGGCTCGATTCTCGCCGGGATCGGCAACGCCAATCTCGCTGCGTGGGTCGCGGAACGCAGGCTCACCGCGCGTGGTACCCACGTGGCGCTCATGGCCGAGCTCGGCCTTTTCGGCTACGAGCCGCGGCCCTTCGACCCGGTGGTCTTCAGCATGCGCAATCTCGCCACCGCGACGTGGCTGAGCGACGTACGGACGATGATGTCGCTGGTGCTGCCGAGCGCGCGCCAGCCGTGCGTCGGCTCGATCGGCGCCGCCGAAGTGGACCGGATCGGGAATCTCAACACCACCCGTCTCGCCGACGGCACGCCGATCACTGGCTCTGGCGGTGGCAACGACATCGCGAGCGCGGCGCATGGGGTCGTGGTGTGCGCGAGCCTGGCGCCCGGTCGTTTCCGTGAACGCGTCGGTTACGTGACGAGCCCGGGTTCGCGCGTGCGCGCCGTGGTGACTGAGCGCGGCACGTTCACGAAGAATCCCGGCAGCGCGCCCCTTCGGCTGGTGAGCTACGTGCCGCGCCCCGAGCTTGCGAGCGAGGACGAGCACGTGCGCGAGATCCGCGAGCGCGTCGGCTGGAATCTCGAGGTGAGCACCGACCTCGAGCGTTCACCCGAGCCCGAGCCGCACGAGCTCGCGTGCCTACGCCTCTTCGATCCGAAGCGCCACTACCTCGGCGATCCGCCAGCGTGAAGCGGGCGCGTCGGTGTGAGGTGGGATGGCGGTGAGAAAGAGCTCTCGGCGGGAGAGGTGGCAGGTGGCGGTGGTGCGGGTCGTCGTTGCGGCTGGCAGTGTGCCGGCGGGGCGAGCGCTGGTTCGAGAGCGGAAGGCTGCGATCGCGCGCAAGTGCGACGAGCTCTACGTCGCAGTCAGCGCCGAGATCACGCCCGAGCTGCAGGCCTGGATCACGACCTGGAAGGAATGCTTCACCCGCGGAGTCTCGGACGTGGCGGGCTGCGCACTCACGCGCCACCCCGACGAAGCCAATGCCCGGAACCGGCGCGAGCGCGCCTACACCTCGAGCGAGCCCCAGAGCTGCCAGGTCGAGATCACGACACTCAGCACCGGTGGCGTCTGCTTCACGCAATTCGGGCGTCGGACGGATTGCGTGCCGCGCTCCTGCGGCATCCGTGTCGATTGAGGCGGGGGACGCCCCCGCTCAATCGCCGACGGCGTTCCCCCACAGCGCCACGTGACCGGCTTCGAAGTCGTCGCCGAAGATCGGGTACATCTGGACGCGCGCGAGCCAGGCGGCGTTCGCCGAAGCGGTGGTCACGTGGTAGCTGCCGAGGACGATCAGCTTTCCGGATTGCACGGCGAGTCCCGCGGCGTGGTTCCAGGGATCGCCCGATGGCGCAAAGCTGCGCTTGCCGCTGTGGTTGAACTCGGCGCTGTCGAGGTCGCCGGTCGGCGTCAAGACCATCACGAACCCGTCTGAGACATCGGAGCCGCTGGGGTCGTAGTCGCCCAGGATGACGATGCGGTCCTCGGGCGGCGGGAGCGTGAGCACGTCCACGACGGCGGCGATGTCGTTGGTGGCGCCGTACGCGTAGTCGATGATGCCGTCGCCACCTCCGAATGTCGCGTCGAGCGCGCCGGTGGAGGTGAGCCGAATCACGACGGCACGCTTGCCGCTCGCAGCCGGGGCCACTCCGGCGAGGATCACGCGGCCGAAGCGATCGACGGTCATTCCGCCGAAGGCGACGTCGGCGCCTCCACCGAGGTCGACGACCACCGTCTTCTTGCCGTCGCCGCTGAAGGTCGAGTCGAGGGCGCCGGTCGTCGTGAGACGCGCGACGGCAAACCGGGTGTCTGCGCCGTCGCTGGCGGTCCCCGCGACGACGACGCGTCCCAGATGATCCACGGCGATGGCCCCGGCGCTATCGACGCCGTTCGCGCCGAGATCGAACGCGACGGTCTGGATGCCGTCGCCGCTGAACGTCGTCTTGGGAGTGCCGTCGGCGTTGCGCACGCCGACGTAGAAGTCGTACCCCGACTTGTCGCTGGTCGGAATCTCGAGCGAGCCGGCGAAGTAGATCTCGTCGTGAAACGTGGTGACCGCCTGGCCGGAGAGGCTCGTCGCCGCGTTGAGATGGAACGGGCCGGTGTTGCCGTTGAAGGTGCCGTCGGTGGCGTTCGCCGAGGTCATGCGCACAAGCGTGAGCACCGACTCCGGATCGGCGGCAGGACCGTCCGCCTCGCCGACGATGATCGTGCGGTTGTCGGACTGCACCGCGACGCCGCTGCCGTCGTTGTTGTTGGATCCGCCGAGGTCGTAGGGGCGATTGATGCAGGTGCCGCCGCTGCCGTTGGCGTTGCGCACGCACGAGAGCTCTTCGCGACTGGCGACGGCGAACACCCGGCCCGTGATCACCAGCTTGCCATCCGGCCGTACCGCCAGGTCTCGCACGCTCACCGACGTGGCGAACGAGGGATTCCAGATGTCCCAGCCCGAGCTGCCGAACGTCCCGTCCAGCGGGCCGTCGGTGCCGGCCCGCGCGCTGGCGGCGGCGATCAGGAGGAAGATCGAGGCGAGCGACGGCGATCGTACACGCATGGGTCTCCTCCTGCGCGGTCTCGAGTCCGCCGCGAGCCGAGCTACGGCAACGTGAGCGCTTGGCTCGTGCCGGCGTGTTTCAACGTCAGCAACTGGCCGGCCGCGTCCCACACGTATCCCTCGCTCACGGCGCTCAGGTCTGCAACTTCCGGCACGCTCACGCCGTTCGACGTGATCGAGGTCGGCTCGGCCACGAGCTTCAGCACGTCGGTGCCGCTCGCGCGCGTGGCGTAGGTCACCGCGTGTGGGGCGTAGGCGATGCTGGTGACGGCGTTCGCCGCTGCGAGGAGGTGGTTTTCGTCGGTCGGTGCTAGGTCCGGCCGGCGCTCGAGCCATTCGAGGGTCATCCAGAGCGGGATGAATTCCTGCTCGTACCACGAGATGGGATAAACGCGTGCGCCGCCGTTGGCGTCGCGGATCACCGTGAACGCGCGCCCGTCGGCCTGCTGGGCCGAGTTCACGACGTTGGCGGCCTCGGCGGCGTGGCGCACGCGGAAGGTATCGGTGGTCGCGGTGCCGAGATCGAAGCCAGCGAGCGCCCACTGGATCGTGGATGAGCACGTGCCCGCTTGCTGGCCCTCCAGCACGAAGCCGGTTTGCTCGCCGATCGAGGGAATGAGCGGCATGTACGGGCCGGACGTGATGAGGAACGTGGACTCGATCCAATCGAAGACGTGGTCGGCGAGGTCGAGGTAGCTCGCGTTCTCGCTCGAGCGCGCGACCAGCTCGCGGACCACCTCGAGAGCGTCGAAGTTGATCTTGCTGGAGGGGTCGTCGACGTCCTCGTAGAAGCCGTTCCAGTCGTTGGTGACGACGGGATGCGCGAGAATCCAGGCCCAGCTCGCGTCTGCGGCATCGGTGTAGCTGGCGCCGCCGCCGAGCGCGGCGAGGTGGCGGAAGAGGCGCTCGAACGCGATCTGGTTGCTCGTGTAGTTCACGTAGACCGCGCCGGTTGCGGGAATCACCTTGAATGGCAACGAGCCGTCCGGGCGCTGGTGGGCGGCGAGCGTCGCACCGATGACGGTGGCGGCGCTCAGATAGGTCGTGATGCCGGTGGACTCGTAGAGGTGGAGCAGGGCATCGGCGAACATCGCGGCCTTGTCCAGCTCGATCGACGGGCCGTCGGGAAACACGTCCGGATCGAGCGCGCCGAAAACGCCATTGGCTGTGGTGGAGTAGGGGAGTCCTGCGTAGACGTCGCCGTTGGGCGTGAGGTGGGATAGCACCCAGTCGGCGAACTGGATGGCGCGAGCGCGAGCGTCCGCGTCGCCGGAGTACGCATGGTAGGCGAGGAAGGCTCGAATCGCGATCGCGCCAGTGAAGGCCGGATAGGACGCGACGAAGAGCTGATCGGCTCCGCTGCAATAGGGGAGAGCCGTCTCGTCGCAGATTGCAAACGAGTAGAAGTAGGGCGGGATCGGCTCGCCGTTCTCTTCGAGGATCGTCCCCGTGCCCACGTCGGATTCGAGGAATGCTGCGAGCCGGTCGACGTAGGCGTCGAATGGTTGCGCGGGGTTGGGCAAGCCGCGGTACGTGCACTCGACTGCGCCGCCGAGCGGCAACGCGAGCGCGATCCACACCAGCGGCAGCCAGCGACGAGCACGGCGAGTCTTCGATCGAAGGGACGGATGCACGGCGGATCCCGAAGCCCGACTCAGTATACGGAAACGGCCAGCACAAGTGCCCGCGGCGCAGGTGCGCGAGTCACCGAGCCAGCAGGGCGCGAACGAAGCCGGCGCGGATTGCGCCGGTTGCGCGGGCGGCGGCGACGAACACGAGCATCGCCGCCGGCAGCGTCCACACCGGGTGGTGGGGGCGCGCCCACCACAGGAACGCAGCACTCGCGAGCGCAGCGGGTAGAGCCCGGTACGCATCCGCGTGGAGCCGAATGGGATAGAGGCGTCGCGCGACGTAGCGCACGTGCAGCCCGGCCAGCACGGCGCCCGAGATGACCGAGGCGACGGCGGCGCCGGTGGGGCCGAAGATCGGGATCAGCAGCAGATTCGCGGTGAGATTGGCGAGCACACCGAGGCCGACCAGGCGCACGTCGTCGCGCTGTCGGTCGGCGGCGAGCATGGCGTGACCGAGCAGCGTGTCGGCGGCGTAGGGTACGAGGGCCCACGACAGGATCGCGAGCACCGGTATGGTGGCGGCGAAGGGCGCGCCGTAGAGGATCGACACGATGCCGGGTGCGCCGAAGCTCATGACCAACACGATCGGCAGCACCGCGATCAAGAGCGCCGTGAGCGAGTCGTTGGTGAGCCGGGCTTCGCTGCCTTCTCGCTGGTGACGCATGCGTGCCAGCACCGGGTACACGACCGAAGCTGCGGTGGAGGGCACCAAGCAAGCGACGTCGAAAAGCCGATAGCCGGCGGTGTAGATGCCAACCTCGTCTCGGGGCCTGAGGATCGAAAGTAAGATCATGTCGCCCTTGAAGAAGAGCGCCACCAGCACGTAGAGCGCGGCGAAGGTCGGAAGCCCGCGCGCCAGCGCGGCGAGGGTGGCGGGCAGCTCGCGCTCGTCCACCTTCGGCAGCCGCCCGCGCATCAGCCAGAGCGTCGCGGCGAAGCCGACCACCCGCGACACCAAGTACGTCCACGCCAGCGCCACCAGCCCGCCGCCGAAGGCCAGCGCGACGAGGCTCACCACGCACCGGAAAACGTTCTCGACGGTGGTGACCACGACACACGCCTCGCCTTCCCCACGCGACACGAAGAGCCCCTCCGCGAGCTGCGACAACGCACCCGGAAGGAGCGAGAGCCCCACCAGGTCGAGGGCGCGAATCAGCTCGGCGTCGTAGCCCAGCCCACGCGACATCGCGGCGAGAAGGCCGGCGAACACCGCGGCCGCTGGTAGCGCGATGGCGAGAGCAGCGTCGAACACGAGCTTCGCCTGATGCGGCTGCCGACCGAGCTCCCGCGGCAGCACGTAGGTGAGCCCGAGCGCGGACGAGGTCTGGAACACGTACGCGAGCACCACCATCAATCCGTAGCTGCCGAGCCCCTCCGGTCTCAGGACCCGGGCGATCGCCACGTTCAGCACGAACGCCAATACCAGGATCGCGATGCGGGTGCCGAATAGCAGCACCGTGTTGCGAAGCAGGAGGCGCGCACCGGGCTCGCTGCTCATCCGGATCCCGAGCCGATGCCGAGCGTTTCTTCGAGGGTGAACACGAGATCGTATGCGTAGAGCGCGAGGTAGACGATGGCGATCGCGCCGCCCACGGTCAAGGCCCCGTGGAGCCAGCGCGCCCCTCGTTCCGGCCGGCGCGTGAGCAGCGCGAGGTTGGAGAGGGTCACCAGGGTGGCGCTGGCGCCGGCGATCCACCAGATCGGACGGTGGATGCCAGGGCTGGTTCGGAGCGAGATCGCGATCAGGAAGAGCCAAGCCGGTGCCAGGGCGATTGCCTCCCGTAGCGCGTTCGGGATCGTCCCCGGTTCGATGCGTCGCCAGCGGGTGCCGAGGGCGACCCAGGCAGCCCAGCTCACGAGGATCGCGAGCGCCAGCCACGCCACGCGTTGGCGAGCCCGGTGGGCGAGGGCACGGCGGGCATTGTGCTCGGCGAGCACCGAGGAACCACCCACCTCGCGTAGCCGCCGGTACCACGCGGCGGCCTGAGTGAAGTCGCCGGCGGCGAAGTAGGTCTCGCCGGTCTCGAGAACCGCGATCGCCGCGGCCTCGGTGCCCGCGAAGCGCTCGCGCATCGAGGCCAAGACGGCGAGGGCACCCTGGGTATCGCCGCTCTTGCGCAGCTCGACGGCCAGCGTGCGCATCACCCAGTCGGCGGCGAAGAACGAAGGGAATTCGCCGGCGAGCT
Organism: uncultured bacterium; assembly: GCA_964450125.1. Classification (GTDB taxonomy): domain Bacteria; phylum JADJOY01; class JADJOY01; order JADJOY01; family JADJOY01; genus JADJOY01. Next base: position 2,639 of record CAYVDO010000192.1, on the reverse strand, counting down.
GCCTCAGTGTGGTGACTCGGCTTGCCGGCGGTACGAGGTCCGGACGTTCGCGAAGCGAGTAATAGAGCCGAAGCGCATCGTCACCCGCGCGCCGGCCTTCACGCAGCTCGGCGGCGAGCCCCTGTGCCGCGATCGCGCGCGGATCGGTCGGAAAGTCGAGTGCGAGCCCGTCCAGGATCGCGAGCGCCTCGTCGAAGCGGAAGAGCTTGGTGGCCAGGACGCGGGCGGTGCGACTCAGCGCCCAGGCGGTTTCGCCTGAGCCGGCCGCCCGCTCAGCACACGCACGATATCCGTCGGCGGCCTCCGCGAAGTGGCCCGCCGCTTCGGCGTCGATGCCCTCCGCGCATGCGGCACCTCGGGCCGAAACGACCGTCGCGCTGCCGATCCGGAGGAGGACCAGCAGCGCGACGGCCGCGCACCGATGCGCGCGGCGGAAGTTCAGGACCGCGAGCGTCGGCGAACGAAGAGTGCGAGCGGCGCCAGTGCCCAGGCGAAGTCGAGCGAGCCGGGCGTGGGCGAGCCACTCGCGACGTTGCAGCCACTGCCGCTACCCGCGTCCGCAGGGAACGGATCGTTGCGGTGGTACACCCCGTTGTTCGACGCGGCATTCACCGTGAACGAGTCGATCACCGAGCACGAGTCGTTCTTCGCCGTCACCGTCAGGTTCTGCCCATTCACGTCCACCAGCACGTAGTTGTGCGTCTTGAGCCCGACGACGGTCCACGCCGACGGTGTGATGTTGTAGAGATCGGCGCCGGCGCCACCGGAGGTCACGTAGTTCACGCCGTTGATGGTGGCGAAACGCTCGTAGACGTGGTCGTGACCCTGGAACACCAGGTCGACGCCGTATTCCTGGAAGATCGGGAACCAGTTGTTCTTCACCGAGTTGGTGTTGCCGTGGTTGGCGCTCGACACGCCCGCCTGGTGGAAGAACACCACGATGGGGCCGGGGTAGCCCGCGTTCTTCTGCGCGAGCAGATCCGATTCGAGGAACTGGGTCTGGGGATCGCTCGCGCCGGCCGCGGTGTTGGCGTTGAGCGACACCACGTGCATCGAGCCGTAGTCGAATGAGTAATAGTCCTCGTTGCCCGAGTTGAAGGTCGGCGGCGCGAAGAAGTTGTTGTACCAAATCTGGGTGAAGTCGTGGTTGCCGCGGGCGGGGAAGAACGGGATGACGTTCAGGTAGATGGCGCCCTTGCCCACTGGGCTGGTCGCGTTCACCGTCTCGATCTCGAAGAAGTTCTGCCAGGTGGCAGCGTTGTTGTTGTCCTGCAGGTCGCCGGTATTGAGCAGGAACGAGTACGGGCCGTACGCCGAGCTGTCGCTGATGACGCAATCGCGGACGCGCTGGTGGTCGATGTTCGCACCTTCACGGGTGTCCCCGAGCGCCACGAACGTGAAGCTCGAGGGGCCCACCTTGGCGGTGTCGAAGCTCCCCGAGCCGAAGGTCGTGGCGCCGACGCGCACGCGGTACTCGTAGTGCGACGCCGCCGTCAGGCTCGTGAGCGTCACCTCGAATTTGTTGCCGAACGCGTTCGTGAACTGATTGAGCGGGTTCGAGATGCTGGCCGGGCTGCCGGCCACGGAGCCCAGCTCGTAGCTCGTGGTGTGGCCGTAGTCCACCGTGGCGCTCGTGGCGTTCGCGGTGAAGGAGATGGTGGCGCTGCTGGCCGAGACCGCATCGATCCATGGGCCGACCTGGCTGAGTGCTCGGGCGCGGTTGGTGCCGGCCGCCGAGGCGAAGAGGGCGACGAGCGCCGACAGAGCCCACGCTCGGGACGGACGGGTGGGGACGGCGAGGCTGGCTGAAAGCCGCATGCGTGACTCCGTGGCGCCTTTTCGGCGTGATGTGAGCGTGTTTCGACTGTAACAAAGTCGTCGCGAGCGACGCCAGAAGTTCTTCGGCACACCTCCCTGCATGGCGCGTCGAGGGGCGCCTGCGGTGCGGGAATCGGGGCGGATTTCTCAACGATTCTGCGTTGACGCGACGCTCGGCGCTCGTCTACTGTGAGGCCGCGACCGGCTGTCCCGCGGTCATTGCGCAGGCGAAGCGACGAGGAGGGGCGATGGGGCGCTCGGGTGGTCGGGCTTGGCTGGTCTGGACGGGACTCGTCTCACTGATGGCGGGGCTAACCCCTACGCAGGCGGCGCACGCGCTCGACTTCGACACCACCGGGTGGTGGCGCACGCGGTACTTCTTCGCCGACGGCGCACCGCTCAATCCTGCCACCGGCAACAACCTCAACACCGAGTTCCTCGACTACCGCTTCGCGCTCTACCCCACGCTCGGGATCACCGACGAGATCAAGATCAAGGCGCGCGTCGACATCCTCGACGACGTCATCTGGGGCAACAACGAGAACGAGCCGTCGATCCTGACCGGCCTTTCGAAGGGCACCTCGAGCTTCGACGACAAGCTCGAGCCCGTCGACGAGGTGGAGATCAACCACCTCTACGGGGAGATCCGGACGTCGGTCGGCTTGCTGCGCGTCGGCCGCCAGCCTTCGAGCTTCGGCCTCGGCATTCTCGCCAACGGCGGCGGCACCCTCGAGTGGGGCCCCGACGGCAACGGCCCGGAGACCGGTGACACCATCGACCGAGTGCTCTTTCTGACTGACCTGGGCGTGCCGATGGGCTGG
>CAYVDO010000191.1:0-14884 GCA_964450125.1 uncultured bacterium | reverse complement strand
TAGCGAGACGACTTGGGGGTGGGGCCCCACGAAAACCAGGCTTTTCGTGGGGCGGGGGGCTTGAAAAGCCCCCCGAGACAACATCGTGACTGAACGAGGAGTGAGTCGGTGCCGCGTCGAGACGACCTGAAGTCGGTGCTGATCCTGGGTTCCGGGCCGATCGTGATCGGTCAGGCGTGTGAGTTCGACTACTCGGGCACGCAGGCCGTGAAAGCCATCCGCGAGGAAGGCATCCGCGTGGTGCTGCTCAACTCGAATCCGGCCACGATCATGACCGATCCCGAGTTCGCGGACCGGACGTACATCGAGCCACTCACTCCCGAAGTGCTGGAGCGCATCCTGGAGATCGAGCGCCCCACGGCGCTCCTGCCCACACTCGGCGGCCAGACGGCGCTCAACCTGGCGGTAGCGGTCGCGAAGCGCGGCTCGCTCGAGCGCCTCGGCGTGGAGCTGATCGGCGCCACCGTCGAGGTGATCGACAAGGCGGAGGACCGCCTGCTCTTCAAGGAAGCGATGGCGCGGATCGGGCTGGCGGTGCCGCGCAGTCGCTACGTCACGAGCCTGGAAGAGGGGCGAGCGGCGACCGACGAGCTCGGCTTCCCGGCGATCATCCGCCCTTCGTTCACGCTCGGCGGCTCGGGCGGCGGCATCGCGTTCAATCGCGAGGAGCTCGATCGCCTCGTCGCCTGGGGGCTGCAGGCGAGCCCGGTGCACTCGGTGCTGATCGAAGAGTCCGTGCTGGGCTGGAAGGAATTCGAGCTCGAGGTCATGCGGGACCGCAAGGACAACGTGGTCATCGTGTGCTCGATCGAGAACTTCGATCCGATGGGCGTGCACACCGGCGACTCGATCACGGTGGCTCCCGCGCAGACGCTGACGGACAAGGAATACCAGGGGCTACGCGACGCCTCGATTCGCATCATCCGCGAGATCGGTGTCGAGACTGGCGGCTCGAACATCCAGTTCGCGGTGTGCCCGGAGACCGGGCGCGTGGTGGTGATCGAGATGAACCCGCGAGTGTCGCGGTCTTCGGCGCTGGCGTCCAAGGCCACCGGTTTCCCGATCGCGAAGATCGCCGCGAAGCTGGCCATCGGCTACACGCTGGACGAGATCCGCAACGACATCACGCGCGAGACACCGGCGTGCTTCGAGCCAACCATCGACTACGTCGTCACCAAGATCCCGCGCTTCGCCTTCGAGAAGTTTCCCGGCGCCAAACCAGACCTGGGGCCCCAGATGAAATCGGTGGGCGAAGCGATGGCGATGGGGCGGACCTTCAAGGAATCGCTCTCGAAAGCCGTGCAGTCGCTCGAGATCGGTCGCCTCAAGCTCACTGGCCCCGACGATTCGTCCCTGGCGCTCGAGACGCGATTGCGCGAGCCGCAGGCTGACCGGCTGTGGGCGATCGCGCAGGCGATGAGTGAGGGCATGAGCCTGGAGCGCATCCACGAGCTCACATCCATCGATCCCTGGTTTCTGGAGCAGATGGGGGAAGTGGTCGCGGCCGAGACGTCGATCAGCGTGGCCGCGGGCGGCGGTGTGGATCGCGCCAGCGCCGCCGAGCTCCGGCATTGGAAGTCCCTCGGTCTCTCGGACGTCGTGATCGCCGAACGACTCGGTTGCACGGCGGCCGAGGTGCGCGCCCGCCGCAAGATGCTCGGCGTCACCGCCACCTTCTTTCGCGTGGACACGTGTGCTGCCGAGTTCGAGGCGCACACGCCGTACCTCTACTCGACCTACGAAGACGCCTGCGAGGCCAAGCCCACCGATCGCAAGAAGGTGATGATCCTGGGAGGCGGACCGAACCGAATCGGCCAGGGCATCGAATTCGACTATTGCTGCGTGCATGCGGCCTTCGCGTTACGCGACGACGGGTTCGAGACCATCATGGTCAACTGCAACCCGGAAACCGTGAGCACCGACTACGACACGTCGGATCGCCTCTATTTCGAGCCGCTCACGTTCGAGCACGTGATGAACATCGTGGACCGGGAACGTCCCGACGGTGTGATCGTCCAGTTCGGGGGTCAGACGCCGCTCCGGCTCGCCGTGGCCCTCGAGAAGGCGGGCGTCCCGATCGTGGGAACCTCGCCCGACTCGATCGATCGCGCCGAAGACCGCGAGCGCTTCCACGAGCTGCTCGAGCGGCTCGGGCTCGACCAGCCTCCCGGCGGCACCGCGCGCTCACGCGACGAGGCGCTGGCGGTCGCGGACGGGCTCGGCTATCCGGTGCTGGTACGGCCGTCCTACGTCCTCGGCGGCCGCGCGATGACCATCGTGTACGAGCGCCGCAATCTCTTGCGTTTCATGCAGGAGGCGATCCGCGCTGCACCGGAGCACCCAGTGCTCATCGATCGCTTCCTCGAGGATGCGATCGAGGTCGACGTCGACGCAATCTGCGATGGCCACGAAGTGTTCGTCGCCGGCGTGCTCGAGCACATCGAGCACGCCGGAGTGCACTCCGGTGACAGCGCGATGTGCCTGCCGCCGCACTCGCTGCCCACGAGCGTCGTGGCCGAGATCGAGCGGCAGACCCGTGCCCTCGCTCTCGAGCTCGGCGTACGCGGGCTCATGAACGTCCAGTTCGCCATCCAGGGCGAACGGATCTTCATCCTGGAGGTGAATCCACGGGCCTCGCGCACCGTGCCCTTCATCAGCAAGGCGATCGGAATCCCGCTCGCGAAGGTCGCGGCGCGGATCATGCTGGGCAAGACGCTGGCCGACCAGAACATCCGCGAGCGCCCCGTGCTGGCCCACGCTTTCGTGAAAGAGTCGGTCTTCCCGTTCGTGAAGTTCCCCGGCGTCGACACGTTGCTCGGCCCGGAGATGCGCTCCACGGGCGAGGTGATGGGCATCGGTGAGAGCTTTCCGCTCGCCTTCGCCAAGGCACAGCTGGGCGCCGGCAGCCTTCTGCCACGAACTGGCACGGTCTTCATGAGCGTGCGGGACGAGGACAAGCCCGGCCTCGTCGCCACGGCGCGCAAGCTCAAGTCACGTGGATTCAAGATCATTGCCACCGGTGGCACGCAGGAGTACCTGGCTGCCCACGGTGTGGAAGCCCTGCGCGTCAACAAGGTCACCGAGGCGCGACCCCACGTCGCCGACGTCATTCGCGACGGACGCGTCGACCTCGTCGTCAACACGCCGCAGGGCGGTCAATCCCTGGTGGACAGCTTCTCGATCCGACGCACCGCGCTCGAACGAGGCATTCCGCTCGTCACGAGCCTCACTGCCGCACGCGCCACCGCCGACGCCATCGAGGCGCTCGAACGCGGAGAGCAGGGTGTGCTGGCATTGCAGGACTTACACGCTGCGCTCGGCAAATCTCGATCTGGAGGACGGTGATGGCGGATGGAAAGGTTCCGATGACGCCGGAGGGTCACGAGGCCCTCAAGCGCGAGCTGCAACGCCTCAAGTCCGAGGAGCGACCGCGCGTGATTCTCGCCATCGAGGAAGCCCGTGGACACGGCGACCTCTCCGAGAACGCCGAATACGACGCGGCCAAGGAGCGACAGGGCTTCATCGAAGCTCGGATCCGAGACATCGACGACAAGCTGGCGCGCGCCGAGGTGATCGACCCGAGCAAGCACAAGGGCGACCGCGTGGTCTTCGGTGCGACCGTGCACCTCGAGGACATGGCGAGCGGCGATCGGGTGACGTATCGCCTCGTTGGCGAGGACGAGGCGGATCTCGCGGTGGGCAAGATCTCCATCAGCTCACCGGTGGCGCGCGCGTTGATCGGCTCGGAAGAGGGTGACGAGGTCACGGTGCGGGTGCCGAGTGGCACGCGCAAGCTCGGCATCCTCAAGATCGAGTTCGTCTGAGCGATCGCGGCGGCGACGATCCTGACGAATCCTGCGGATTCGCTTGAAAGGCCGATCGAGCGTGCAATAGCTTGAGTGCGCTAACTTGGTCGAGTGCACGTGCCGGCCGCGATGTGCGCGGCCGGCGCGGCTTTTCCAGGGCGAAGCGAGGAATGAAATGACGGATTTTCCACGTATCGACCGCTTGCCCACCTACGTCTTCGCGGAGGTCAACGACCTCAAGATGAAGGCGCGCCGGCGCGGCGAAGACATCATCGACCTGGGAATGGGCAACCCGGATCAGCCCACTCCTCAGCACATCGTCGACAAGCTGATCGAGGCCGCAGCCAAGGGACGCAACAATCGTTACTCGGTGTCGCGCGGCATCCCCAATCTGAGACGCGCCATCGCCGAGCACTACGAGGAACAATACGGCGTCCAGATCGACGCCGAGACCGAGGCCATCGCCACGATGGGCGCCAAGGAAGGACTGTTCCACCTCATCCTCGCCGGCACCGGCCCGGGCGACGCGGTGTTGGTACCCACTCCCAACTATCCGATCCACAGCTACGCCGCGGTGATCGCGGGCGCCGAGTTGGTGACGGTTCCATTGCTCGAGGGCGTGGAGGATTTCTTCGACCGGCTGCGCAGTGCCTTCGAGCGTCATTGGCCACGGCCGAAATTCGTGATCCTGTCGTTCCCGAACAACCCCACCACCAAAGTGGTCGATCTCGACTTTTTCGAGCGCGTGGTGCGATTCGCCACCGACCAGAAGACCTGGGTCATTCACGACTTCGCATACGCCGATCTCGCCTTCGACGGCTATCAGCCGCCGAGCTTCCTGCAGGTGCCGGGCGCCAAGAAGATCGGAGTCGAGTTCTATTCGCTCTCGAAGAGCTTCAACATGCCCGGCTGGCGCGTGGCGTTCTGCGTGGGTAATCGCGAGCTCGTCGGCGTCCTCGGACGTCTCAAGAGCTACATCGACTACGGTATCTACCAGCCGGTGCAGATCGCGGCGACGGTGGCGCTGCGCGGACCCAAGGACTGCATGGCCGAGATCTGCGAGCTCTACCGGCACCGGCGCGACGTGCTCATCCAAGGGCTCAGCCGCGCCGGTTGGGCGGTCGAGCCGCCCAAGGCGACGATGTTCGTGTGGGCGCCGATCCCGCCTCAGTATCGAGCGCTCGGGAGTGTCGAGTTCGCGAAGCACCTGTTGCGAGAAGCGAAAGTAGCGGTGTCGCCGGGTGTGGGCTTCGGTCCCGACGGCGAAGGCTTCGTACGATTCGCGCTGGTCGAGAACGACCAACGCACCCGCCAAGCCACACGCAACATCCGCGCGATGTTGCAGGGGACGCCCGTCGAGGCGGAGGCGCCGCTCACCGTCGGGGCTCGTGCATGAGCACGATCGGGGTCGGCGTGCTGGGTTTCGGTACGGTCGGGTCCGGCGTCGTCCACCTGATTCAGGAGCGCGCCGAGCTCGTTCGCGGCCGCACCGGCATCGACGTTCGGCTGCGCTGGGTCGCAGACCCGGACACGCGGCGGCAGCGCAGTGTCGCGCTTCGCGGCGCGCCACTGGTCGCGGATGCCGAGTCCCGCCTCGGTGATCCGGACGTTCAGGTCGTCGTCGAGCTGATCGGTGGAATCGAGCCGGCACGCCGGCTCATCCTTTCGGCGATCGCCGCCGGCAAGCACGTCGTCACCGCCAACAAGGCGCTCCTATCGCGTCACGGGGCCGAGATCTTCGCCGCCGCCCGCACACGAGGCGTCCGCGTCGCATACGAGGCCGCGGTGGCTGGCGGCATCCCCATCCTGCGTTCGATTCGCGACGGCTTCACCGCCAATCGGATCGAGGCCGTCTACGGCATCATCAACGGCACGGCCAACTACATCCTCACACGCATGGACGAGGAGGGCGAAGCGTTCGGCGACGTCCTCCGCGACGCGCAGCGGCTGGGCTACGCCGAAGCGGACCCGAGCTACGACGTCGACGGTCTCGACGCCGCTCACAAGCTGGTGCTGCTCGTGCACTTGGCGCTCGACCGCTGGATCACCTTGGACGATTTCTACGTCGAAGGCATCCGCGCCATCGAACCCATCGACATCCACTACGCTCGCGAATTCGGGCTGCGAATCAAGCTGCTGGCGATCGCCAAGCGGACGCCCGAGGGTATCGAGGCGCGCGTGCACCCCACGATGGTGCCCACTCGGCATCTGCTCGCCGACGTACGTGGGAACTTCAACGCCGTGTTCGTGCTCGGCGACGCCGTCGGTCCGACGCTTCACACCGGCCAAGGAGCCGGTATGTTGCCGACCGCGAGTGCCGTGCTCGGCGACATACTGGACGTGGTCCGGCTCGCGCCGCCGTGGCCGGACGGTGAAGGCGTGTGCCGGGAACAGCGTGGCAAGGTGTTGCCCTTCGGCGATCTCGTGGTGCCTTACTACCTGCGATTCTCCGTCCTCGATCGTCCTGGCGTGCTCAGCAAGATCTCCGGGGTGCTGGGCGAGCACGACATCTCGATCGCCTCGGTCATGCAGCCGGAGCGTAAGCACGGTCAACCGGTTCCGATCGTGATCCGCACTCACGACGCCCACGAGCGTGACGTGCGCGCCGCGTTGGATGCCATCGCGACCTACGACGTCGTGACCGAACCGCCGCGTCTGATCCGCATCGAGACCGGCCTGGGGAACGAATCGTGAGGCGGACGCTGGCGCTCGAGCTCGTGCACGCTACGGAGTCGGCGGCCATCGCCGCCGCACGCCGCATGGGCCGCGGAGAGGAGCGCGCAACCTTTCTGGCGGCGTTCGAGGCGATGCACCGGGCTCTCACTGCCTCACGCATCCAGGGGCACGTCGTCGTGGGACCTGCCGAGGCCGACGTCCCGCACGAGTTCGAGCTGGGCGGCGAACGAGATGCGGCGGGCGAAGCGCACGATGAAGGCCGCGTCGAGCTGACGGCCATCCCGCTCGAGGGCACCGGGGCGTGCGCCGCGGGCGACCCCAACGCACTCAGCGTCGTCGTGGCCACGGCTGCTGGCGCAACACGCCGTGTACCGGCCGTCTACATGGACAAGATCGCAGTCGGGCCGGGGGCGGTCGGTGTCGTCGACATCACCGCGCCTGCCGCCGAAAACCTGAGCCGCATCGCCAAGGCGCTCGGCACCAAAGTGGGCGAGCTGACGGTAGCGATTCTCGATCGTCCCCGACATCGTGAGCTGATCCGCACGGTCCGCGGCTGCGGCGCCCGCATCCGGCTCATCAAGGACGGCGACGTGAGCGCCGCGCTCGCCACGCTCATCCCCGATTCGGGCATCGACGTGCTCTTGGGCATCGGCGGAGCGCTGCAAGGGATGATCGCTGCGACCGCGTTGCGGTGCGGCGGTGGCGACGTTCAGGCGCGCTTCCTGGCTGCGGATGGCGAGGAGCGAGCCGCCATCGAGGCCGCGGGATTCGGCGGCCCCGACACGATTCTCACCGGCGACAGCTTCTCGACCGGCGACGCGATCGTCGCGGCAACCGGTGTCACACTCGGCGACGCGCTGCGGGGAGTCACGCTCCTGGGCGGGCGTGCCGTGACCCGCTCGATGGTGGTGCGGGGCGAGACCGGAACGCTACGTTTCATCGAGTCTCACGTCCGTCTCGACGCCTTCGACCAGCGCGCCGAACCGGGGCGATCGTGATCGGCGCGGCGCCCTCTCGCCCCTGGAGCCACGCGAGCTGGGCGCCCTGCAACACGTGCTTGCGGCACTCGGAAACGCGGAGATAAAGTCACCCGTCTTCCCGTCGCCCCCACTGCATGGTCATCATCTGCCCGAACTGCAACGCGCGATTTCGGATCGATGCTTCCGGAATCAAGCTCGAACGATTCAAAGTCCGTTGCCCGAAGTGTTCCGACGCCATCGTCGTCGAGAATCCGCCCGAACTAGACGTGCCTGTAGCGCTCGAGGAAGGCACATCCCTTCCACCCGCGGCGCCGGCGCGCGGCACTGCGGCAGCGAGCGCTAACACGGCGGATCCGCAGCCCGACGCTGCGACGGCGCGCAACGACGACGAGCCGGCGACCGATCGCGTGTTCGGGCGAGACGACGACGACTCCGACCGAGCTCGAACCGCCGAGATCGATCCGAGCGCGGCCGAGGAGCCGAGCACCGAAGATCTACTCGGGCGTGGTGACGCTGCCACGACCACGTTACCGCCGCCGGGAACGAACGTGCGAATCGCGGCGCGACGCAAGGAGGCCGAGCCGGGCGCCGGCCCGGCGCATCCCGAGGAACGCACCAAGGAGACCAAGGACACCGTCGAGAGCGTGCGCATCGAGCTCAACGAACGCTTCGACGCGCTGATGAAGCAGGACTACTTCGAGCTCCTGGCCGTCACGAAAGAAGCATTGCCGGACGAGGTCAAGGCCGCGTACTTCAAGCTCGCGAAGAAATACCACCCAGACCGCTACGTCTCGCAGTTCTCGGACGAGGAGATGCGTCGCCTGCGCGAGGTGTCGTCGCGGCTCAACTTGGCCTTCAACGAGCTGCGAGATCCCGATCGCCACAAGCAATACGTCCTCAAGATCACCCAGCCCGAGCGTTACGAGAAGCAACAAAAGGCGAACCGGGTGATGGAAGCCATGATGCAGTACGAGAAGGGGAAGGTGCTCTTCAACAAGCAGAACTTCTCCGAGGCCCTCAAGTGTTTCGAATGGGCCGTCGAGCTGCATCCCACCGAGGCCGAATACCACTACATGGTTGGCCAGGCTTGCCTGAGGGCGAGCGAAGGTGTGAAGCCGGACTACGAGCGAATCTTGGCGGCGCTCGAGAAAGCCACCGAGCTCCAGCCGCAGACCGCGAAGTACCACTTCGGCCTGGGTTCGTACTGGAAGCTCCGCGGCGAGACCAAGCGCGCCATGCGTTACTTCAAGAACGTACGCGAGCTCGAGCCCAAGCACCACGAAGCGAACCGCGAGATCCGCCTCTACCTGGATCGCAAGCGCAAGGCCGAGGAAAAGGACTCGGCGTCCGGCAAGCTCAAGAAGCTGTTCGGCACCACCAAGAAGTAGACATCGGAATCGGGCGTCGGGCCGCGCTCGCGGCGTGGCCCGCGGTAGTGCTCGACGGCGTCCGCGTCAGCGAAAAGGGTAGGGGATGTCCAAAGTCATCGGCATCGACCTCGGTACCACGAACTCGGTCGTGGCCGTCGTCGAGCACGACGAGGTGAAGATCCTTCCGAACTCGGAAGGACAGCGCGTGACGCCGTCCGTGGTCGCCATCACGGATACCGGAGACCGGCTGATCGGCGAGCTCGCCAAGCGCCAGGCCATCACCAACTCGCGCAACACCGTATCGGCGGTGAAGCGTTTCATCGGCCGCTCGTTCTCGTCGAACGAGGTCGAGCGCGCACGCGCGTACGCGCCCTACGAGGTTCGGCGCGCCGAGAACGGCGACGTGCGAATCGTGCTGCAGGACGTGGAATACAGCCCTGAAGAAATCTCGGCGATGATCCTGATGAAGCTCAAGGCCGCCGCCGAGGAATACCTGGGGGAAGAAGCGAGCGACGCCGTGATCACGGTGCCGGCTTATTTCGACGACCGCCAGCGGCAATCCACCAAAGACGCCGGCAAGATCGCGGGCCTGAACGTGCTGCGCATCATCAACGAGCCGACGGCCGCAGCGCTCGCGTACGGCATCCAGAAGAAGTCCAAGGAAACCGTGGCGGTCTACGACCTCGGTGGTGGCACCTTCGACATTTCGGTCCTCGAGCTGTCGGAGGGCGTTTTCGAGGTCAAAGCCACCCGGGGCGATACCTACTTGGGCGGCGAGGACTTCGACCGGCGCGTGATGGACTGGATGATGCGCCGATTCCAGGACGACACCGGCATCGAGTTGGCGGGCGATCCGGTCGTGCTCCAGCGGCTCAAAGAGGCGGCCGAGCGCGCCAAGATCGAGCTTTCGACGGTGGTCGAGACCACCATCAACCTACCGTTCATCGCCGCCGACGAGTCCGGACCGCGACACCTCGAGTACGTGCTCACGCGCGCCGAATTCGACAACCTGGTGCGCGATCTGGTCGAGCAGACCTTGGTCCCGTGCCAGCAATGCCTGGAGGACGCAGGGCTCACGGTCGACGACATCGACAGCCTGATCATGGTCGGCGGCCAGACGCGGACCCCGCAGGTCCAGGAGGCGGTGAAGGAATTCTTCCAGCGCGTTCCGCTCAAGGGGATCAACCCCGACGAGGTCGTTGCCGCGGGCGCTGCGATCCAGGGTGGCGTGATCCGAGGCGCGGTGGAAGACACCGTGCTCCTCGACGTGATTCCGCTCTCGCTCGGCGTCGAGACGTTCGGCGGCGTGTTCACCAAGGTGATCGAACGCAACACCACGATCCCCACGCGCGTGTCGCGGCTCTTCTCCACCGCGGAAGACAACCAGGACTTCGTGCGCGTGCACATTCTCCAAGGTGAGCGCGAGATGGCCGAGCACAACCGTTCGCTCGGAATCTTCGAGCTCTACGGCATTCCACCCCAGCCGCGTGGCGTGCCGCAGATCGAGGTGATCTTCGAGGTCGATCACAACGGCATCCTCGGCGTTACCGCACGCGACCGTGGCACCGGACGTCAACACGCGATCCGCATCTCGGGCGCGTCGGGCCTGTCGAGCGACGAGATCTCACGGATGGTGCAGGACGCCGAGAACTACCGCGAGGCCGACGCCGAGCGGCGCGAGCGGGCACGCGTTCGGAACTCGATCTCGAACCTCGTGTACCAATGCCAGCGCACGCTCGCGGAACGCCGCGACGAGCTCGACGGCGACAAGCGTGGCCAGCTCGAGAATGCCGTGCACGAGCTCGAATCGGTTCGTGATGATCCGGACGCACCGATCGAGGTGTTGATCCGTCGTCGAGACCAGATCCTGGACGTCATTCGCGACGCGATGAACTGACGCGTACGTTCGCGCCGCGGTCCGCATCGTCGGCCGACTGGCGCAGCACGATCGACGCAGCGGCACGGGAAGCGAGCGCGGCGCATGCCGCGTTCGGGGGGAGGCGGTCATGACGGACGCAAGCGCGTCACCGGTGGTCACGATCGAGCGACAGGGCTTCGTCGCGCGCATCACCATTCAGCGCCCCAAGGCGTTGAACGCTCTCAACTCGACGGTCTTGAACGAGCTCGAGACCTCGATCTCGGCGCTCGAGAACGACACCGAGACGCGAGTGGTGATCCTCCGTGGCTCCGGTGACCGCAGCTTCGTCGCGGGCGCGGACATCGCCGAGATGCTGTCCTCGAGCCCGGACCAGGCACACGCCTTCGCCACCCAAGGCCAGCGCGTGTTCTCGCGCCTCGAAGCGCTCCCGCAGATGGTCATCGCGGAGGTCCAAGGATTCGCGCTCGGTGGTGGGCTCGAGCTCGCGATGGCGTGTGACTGGATCGTCGCATCGGCAAAGGCGCTCTTCGGGCAACCCGAGATCGATCTAGGGATCATCCCAGGCTTTGGTGGGACCCAGCGCCTGGCACGACGAATCGGAGCGGCACGTGCGCGGGACCTGATCACGACCGGGCGACGAATCGGGGCCGAGGAAGCGCTGCGCCTCGGCCTTGCCGATCAGGTGCACGCGCCCGAGGCGTTGCAGGGAGCCGTCGAGGCTCTCGCCGCCACGCTGGCAGCGAAAGCGCCGCATGCGCTGCGCGCGGCCAAGCGCGCCATCGCCCGGGGCATGGACACCGATCTCGCGTCCGGCCTCGCAATCGAAGCGCGCGCGTTCGGTGATTGCTTCGGCACGGAAGACGCACACGAAGGATTGCGCGCGTTTCTCGAGAAGCGGCCCGCGCAATTCCGTGGGCGCTGACGGCCGCGACGCGAAACGGATCTACCAGATCCTGCCGGAGGCGCGGCAAGCCGTTCACTCCCGGTTTCGAATCACCGTGACCGTGCGCGCTCGATAGATCAAGGCGCCGTCGTCGGAAGAACCCGTGGTCTCCGTCACGACGAAATCCATCGCGCCGCTTCGGCCGGACTTCGAGTAGAGATCGACGATCTCGGTCTGAACGGTCACGACGTCGCCCGCGACGATCGGCCGTGCGTAGTGAAAGTGCTGCTCGCCGTGGAGCACGTTCCGCCAGTCGAGTGCCAGCGCGGCGCGCACGTCGCTGCCGGGGCGCAGCGTGAATGCGAAGGTGGGTGGCGCCACGAGCGAGCGAAAACCCCGGCTGCGCGCATAAGTCTCGTCGTGGCAGAGCGGGTTCTCGTCCCCGATCGCCGCGGCGAAGCGGCGGATCGCCACCTTCTCGATCTCGTGCACGGCAGAGGCCGAGCGCGTGCCACGAACCCTCGGGTCCAACATGTTCACCCTCGACGCGCCCCTGATTCGGTGCTGCCCACGCCTGCGGGCAAGGCATGCGAAACCAGCGCAGCCGTTTTCCCTCAAGTTTTCCGTTGCTTACGGCGAACTCTTTCGCTTAAGATGGTCTCACCACGGTGGGTGACGCAAGCGCTTGGCAGGAGGAAGGATGACCAAGGACGATCTCGTTCTCCTCATCCATGAGCGAACCGGGTTCTCGAAGGTCGAATCGGCCGAGATTCTCGAGGAGATCCTCGACTTGCTCAAGGAACGTCTCGCCGACGGAGACCACGTCAAGTTGAGTGGTTTCGGCAAGTTCCAGGTGAGTCACAAGCGCGCACGCAAGGGTCGCAACCCGATCACCGGCAAAGAGATCGAGATCAGCGCCCGCCGTGTGTTGACGTTCAAGCCCAGCCAGAAACTACGCAAGGCCCTGAATCACTGAGCTTTTCCGCGCGGCCTCGCCGCCCGCTCGGGCGGCCGGCGAGCTCCCCGTGTGAGCTGGCGTTGTTGCCCTCCCCATCGAGCGCCGCGGCGCGCCCTGTGTGCCACAGGGGTGGCAGCTCCGAGTGGGGCGCGCAGCCGTGTCCACGGATCCACCCATGATCTCGTGGCGACGGGCCGCGACGAGCGGCGCAGCGCGCTGCGCTGCCCTGGGTGTGATCGCCGGATACGGCGCCCTTCGCGTGATTCTTCCTGCCGGCGACGCTCTGAACGATGCCGCGAACGCTGTCACGGGTCCATCGCTCTCGGTAGGCCCGTGGACACCACGCGGGGTACAGCTCGCGATCGTGGTGATCGCGGTGGCCGCAGGCAGCCTCGTCCAGCTCGCCGCGCTCGCGGCCATCGTCCAGGTAGGGCTTCGCACGAGCGATCGCGTCACCACCGACGCGAAAACCAACCATCGAGTGGCGGGCTTGTGCCACCTGCCGCTCGTGTCACTGATCACGACGCTCGCGGGCTGGGTGGTGAGCGCGCTGGTCGCGGCGAGGGTCGGCGCGTGGGCGATCCCAGCGCTGGGCGAACACACGCGCGAGATCGCGGGTCTGCTTCTCGCCGTCGGACTCGCGCTCACGCCATTTCGTTATTTCGCGGTGCGCGCGAGCCTGCGACGTCAGGTCCAAGCTCCCGAGCTTGCAGCGTCGACTCCCCACACCAGCTCCGCCCCGGGCCTGTCGCTTCGCGCCAAGCTCAGCCTCGGCTTGGTACTTCCAAGCCTCGGCATCCTCGCGTTGGTTGCGGGTACCGCCCTCGCTCTCGATGCTCGCGCCACGTTCGAGCGCGCGCGCTGGCGCGTCGACGAGTCCGCCCACGACCTCGCCGGCCTCGTCGATTCCTCCGTGCGCATGCTGCGGCTGCCCAGTACGGAAGCGCGGCACGTGTCGATCGCTCTCGTCGCCGGGCTCGATCGGCGTCGGGCGCCGGGTGAAATCGCGCTCCTCGACCGTAGCGGTGCAGTGGCGGCAGGGCGACTCACGCTCCTCGATCCGCACCGCGCGCTGGTCGCACTCGACGACGGCAGGCCGCTTTCCCGGATCGGCGAGCCGATGGCGAGTGGCGCGAAGCTGGACACGGCCGATCTCTGGCTCGTATTGGTAGAGCCGCCACCGCTCCCCGCACTGACCACGAGCCTGTTCGATCCACGATTCCTCGCGGTGGCGGCTCTCGGCACACTCTGGCTCACGGTGTTGGCCTCGCTCGCAGCTCGCGACGTCGTGGCGGAAGCACGCGCCGTCCAGCGCCGCGTGCTGGCGCTGCCCGCGCGCTCGCCCCAGACGAGCGATTTCGCGGACGGGCTCGTCGACGACGAGCTGGGCGCGATCGATGGAGCGATCGACTCCGTTGCGCACCAGCTGCGCCGATCCCACCGCCGCCACACGAGGCAAACGGTCGCCTTCGACGCGAGCGCGGCTCGCTCCAAGCACCAGATCGACGACCTGCTCGAGGCGTTGCGGGGCTCGACGGCAAGTGCCGCAGCCGCACGCCGGGCGCTGGCCGATGTGGAAGACGCCGGGACGGCGCTGGAAGAGCTCGGCGCCGGCATGGCGCGCAACGCGAGCATCGTGGGGCCGCTCGGCTCGGCAGCCGCGCTCGGCATCGAAAGCGCGCTCGCCACGTGCGACCAGATGGCTCGCGAGCTGAACGACGTACGCACTCGCATCGGGGAGCTGGTGTCGGCGGCGCGACCCGTCGTCGATTCCGCAGAAGCCTTGCGCGCGACCACGGAGTCCGCGACCACTACGGCGACGGTCGCAGACGATCTCGAGCGAACCATCGCACAGCGCATTCGCGCCGCGCGCGAGACTCTACCGCCGCTCGAGGAACGAGCGCGCGTCGTCGAGCGCGCGCTGGCTACGGCGGGGGAACGCAGTGATCGCGTGCGCATCGCGATGGGGGACGTGGGACAAGCCGTGCATCGGATCGAGGAAACGGTCGGCGGATTGGCGCGTGGGATCGCGCTCATGGAGGAGCTCGCCGATCGCAGCGCGCTCTTGGCCGTCAACGTCGCGATCCTCGCTGCGCGCTCGGGTTCCGGCGCTGGTGGCTTTTCGATCGTCGCCGACGAGATGCGCGACCTCGCTCAACGTGCAGCCGACGGTGTTCGCGATGCAGGAGGAACGACGGGCACGTTGAGCCGCGACACCCGCGCGGCCGTCCTCGGCGTAGAGTCGGTGCTGACACGCGTCGAGCAAACCGCGGCGAGCATCCGGGAGGCGCGCAGCGCGAGCCAGGAGCTCGGCCGTGGCGTCTCTCGCGCG
>CAYVDO010000190.1:0-14888 GCA_964450125.1 uncultured bacterium | reverse complement strand
CGCGGTTCAGGGCGTGGGGTTTCGCGCTTTCGTGTACCGGCTCGCCGTGGCTCACGGGCTCACCGGGTTCGTGCGTCATCGCGGATCCACTACCGAGATCGAGATCCAGGGGCGCGTGGAGAGCGCCGAGCGCTTCGCCGCGGCCCTCGCCGGCAACCCACCGCCAGGCGCGCGTGTCGATGCCGTGCGATCCACCATTCGACCGCCGGGTCTCGAACGCGAGTTTCGGATCGCCGAAAGCACCCTCGGTGACCGAGTCCGCGAGCTGCCGAGCGATCGGCCCATCTGCGCCGCTTGCACGCGCGAGATCCTCGATCCCCACGATCGCCGCCATCGTTACCCGTTCACGCATTGCGCGAGCTGCGGCCCGCGGGCATCGATCCTCGTCGACCTGCCCTACGATCGTTGCCGCACCACGATGGATCGCTACGAACCGTGTGCGCGCTGCCGTGCCGAAGGCGCCGATCCCGCGAGCCGCCGCTTCCACGCCCAGAATCTCGCGTGCCCGGATTGCGGCCCCGGGTTGCGGCTGGTGCTCGCGGGCTCGCGGCGGCGCGGGCCGGCAGGGCGGGTGCGTCGTCGCGACGATCCGCTGCGTGCCGTCGCCGGCTTGTTGCGGCGCGGGGCGATCGTCGGCGTGGAGAGCGATGGTGTCCTTCGTTGGATGGCCGACGCGACCCGTCCCGAGGTGGTCGCGGAGCTGCGCCGTCGTGCCGGTCGCACCAGCGCACCGCTGGTGATTCTGGTCCCCGATCGCCAACGCGCGGCAGCCTTCGTGAACGTGGACGAGCACGGCGACGCGCTGGAGAGCGACGCGCGTCCGGAGGTGTGGCTGCCGCGTCACGAACGATCCGACGTGGCCGCATCGCTTTCCCCCGGGCTCGATTCCTTGGGCGTGCGCTTGCCCTGCTCGCCGCTCGACGTATTGCTGCTCGCCGAGACCCGCCTGCCGGCACTGATCGCGACGGTGGCGCACGGCGACCCGGCGGGTCTCACCCCCTCGTGGGATGAGCCCACAGCACTCGCCACGAGTGTCGCCGACGCGTACTTGCTTCAAGACCGACCGGTTCCGCGCCGTCACACCGAATCGGTGCTGGCACCGCTCGCCGGCCGGCTTCGCCCACTTCGTCTCGGGCGGGGCACCGCACCGTCGTCTTTCTCCGTGCCGCTCGGCGCGGTGAACGTGTTGGCGGTTGGTGGCGATCAGCACAATGCGCCGGCGCTTGCGGGAAGCGGACGCGCCGTGCTGCTTCCACACGTAGGTGATCTGCGCGACCCGGAGATGGCCGGCGAGTTGATCGCGAGCGTGGCGCATCACGCCCGGATCCTCGAGGTTTGGCCGGACGTGGTCGTGCACGATCTCGAGCCCGACTCCGTGAGCACGCGACTGGCGCTCACACTCGGTGTCCCCGACCTAGGCGTTGCCCATCACCACGCACATCTCGCGAGCGCGTTGGTGGATCACGCCCTTCGCGAGCCCACGCTCGGCATCGTTCTGGACGACCCCGCGGTAGGGCCGGACGGCACCCTCGGGGGAGGCGAGATCCTGCTCGGCGATCTGCGGCAATGCCGGCGTTTGGCGCGGTTCACTCCACTCGCCATGCCCGGTGGCGCTGAGGCTGTGGTTCGTGAGCCATGGCGAATGGCGGTGTCTGCGCTGGAATCGGCACATCCTGGCGAACGGCTGGCCGAGCAGCTCGAGCTGGGTGGCGGACGGCTGGCATCGGCGCGCGCGATGATAATGAGCGGCGGCCACGCGGCGCCGCGGACCACGTCGTGTGCGCGACTTCTCGACGCCGCCGCAGCGATCTTGGGGGTCGGCGGAGCGGGCGCGGCCGAGCTGGACGCCGCTGCTCAACTCGACGCATTGGCGCGCCGAGCGCGTGGACCCGAAGGGTGTGCCATCGCTGCCGAGCGTCGCGTTACGGCGTGGGATGACCCGTTACCATCGCGTGACCGCGATCCAGGGCGCTCGATTCCGCTGGCGATCATCGAGACTTCCTCGCTGGTGCAAGACGTGGCACGTCAACGCCTTGCGGGGTGTGACGTGCATCACATCGCGTTTGCTTTCCTCGATCGCTTGGCAGCAGGTATTGCCGAGGCGACAGCCCGTCTCGTGCGTTTCACGCGGGTTTCGACCGTGGTCATCACGGGGAATGCGTCGGTTCATCGCATTCTCGTGGAATCGTTGAAGGATCGTCTGGAATGCGCCGGCCTGCACGTGCTCCTGCCCGAACGCGTGCCCGGTACCGATGCTGGTCTTGCAGTGGGGCAGGCGGCGGTCGCCTGTGCTCGCCTCGCGACACTCGCCGGTGGTAGCCGCCTGGGCGGCCTCATGACCTGAAACCGCGCGATGCCGGCGGCGTGGACGGGAGCGTTGATTGGGCACCGGGATTGCGGCACCTGCACGATCGCCCAAATTCACCCGTTCGCCGGAGGACCGGATCCATGTGTAGCCACGACCGAGCCACCCAGGGCCCGCTCATGCTGAGCCAGGCCGAGATCGAACAGTTTCACAAAGAGGGCTGGATCGGTCCCTACCAACTGTGCTCCCCAGAGGAGATGGCGACGTTGCGCGAGCAGCTTCAGCCGATCCTCGACGATCCCAAGGGGCCGCCGTGGGCGAATCTCACGATGGATGCGCACATGGTGAGCGAGCCCGTCTTCAAGATCGGCTCGCACCCGAACGCGGTCGAGCGCATCGCCGACATCCTCGGAAACGACGTGCTGTTGTGGCGGGCGTGGACGTTCACCAAGCCGCCCGGCGCGCCCGCCACCGGTGTGCATCGGGACGGTCGCATCGATCAGACGTGGCCGACGGTGCCCGGCCCGGTGAAGCCGGTGCCCGTGTTGGCGATCTGGGTCGCGCTGGACGAAGCCACGCCGGAGAGCGGCTGCTTGTGGGCGTTTCCGCGCACCTGGTACGTGCACTGGGATCAAGAACGGGAGCCGCGCACGCCGCCGGTCGATCTGGCGATGTATCCGACGCGCGCGTTCCTCGAGGAATACAAGCAGGACTACCTGCAGCTCGGACGTTGGCGGGTTTCGCGCAAGCAATGGGGGATGTTGGTCGGCTTGTTGCGCGCACTCGGCTGGGCGCAGCGCGTCGGCCGCGCGCTCGTGAGCCTCTTCAGCGCCACCAAGCCCAACACGTTCCGGGCGCCGCCACTCTCGGGCCTCACGCGCGCCGAGCAAGAGATGATCACGCCCTACGTCGGCCCGAACGTGAACCTGTGCTCCGTCGAGAACGTGAAGAAGATCCCGATGGAGAAGGTGCCGATGGTGTGCAAGCCCGGCGAGTTCTACATCTTCCGCGAGGATCTGATCCACGTGGCGCCCGGCAACACCACCCCGAATCGCCGTGGCGCGATCACGTTCGGCTACGCGAGCCCGGTGATGACCATGCAGGAGGACCGCTTCCCGGTGCTGGTACACGGCACCCAAGCGGGGCCGAACAACGTCGTCACGCCGAGCTTCGACGGTTCGCAGATGCAGGCGATGGCACGGCCCAAGCGCGGACTCATGGGGTACTGATCGGCACGTCGCCGCGCGAGCGGTGCCGCGTATCCCGAGTCGCCAGCGCGTGGCGCATCGGCGAATCTTCCGGCGAGGGTGGCTCGCGAGACTGCGAGCCACGCCTCGCCGAGCTACTCCCGGTGACGGATCGCGACCTCCTCACATGCGTCGGCGAGTGCGCGCGACGAGCCGATCCCGCGTGCTGCGTCTTCGGTGACGACCAGCAAGCGGCGCGAGCGCCGAGGAGGAGCGTGCGATGAGCGCTCGCGTGATCGAGCGAGTGACGCTCACACCGGACACGTTCCAGTGGGTGGTCGAAGCGCGGGACCTGGCGCGTGCAGCGCGCGCGGGGCAGTTCGTGATGGTGCGACTCCACGAGGGCTCGGAGCGCATCCCTCTCACGCTGGCCGACATCGACGCCGAGCGCGGCACCGTCACGCTGGTGATCCTGGCCGCGGGCAAGAGCACCGCCGAGATGATGGCAGCGCCCGACGGCACGGTGCTCGCGTCACTCGCCGGCCCCCTCGGGTTGCCGAGCGAGATTCCGGGCGTGGCACACGTGGTGCTGGTGGGCGGTGGTCTCGGTGTCGCGCCGATCTACCCGCAGGTTCGGGCGTTTCGGACGAAGGGCGCGCGCGTGACTGCGGTGGTGGGCTTTCGCGATCGGGCGCGAGCGTTCTGGGAAGAACGCCTACGCGCGGCGAGCGACGCGCTGATCGTCGTCACCGAGGACGGGAGCCTCGGCGAGCGCGGGCGAGTGACGGATGCGCTCGACCGGTTGCTCGAGGACGAACGCCCTGTCGATCGCGTGATCGCCATCGGGCCGTTGGCGATGATGCGCGCCTGCGCCGAGCGGACGCGCGCGCGATCGATCCCTACCGTGGTCAGCCTGAATCCGATCATGGTGGACGGCACGGGCATGTGCGGGTCGTGTCGCGTGTTGGTCGGTGGCCACATGCGCTTCGCTTGCGTCGAGGGCCCCGAGTTCGACGGGCACGGCGTCGACTTCGCCGATCTCGAACAGCGACAGCCGCGCTTTCGCGCCGAGGAGCTCGACGGGTTGGCGCGCTGGCGATCGGATTGCCGCCTGCTCGCCGCCGCCGATCGCACCGAGCAGTCGTAGCGGCGTCCTTCACGCCTGCCCGTCGCGACGTCGTCGCGAGTTGCGACGGGCGGTTCGACTGGCCGGCGTTGCGCGCGAAGTGCGGTCGGGAGGGGAACGCCCGGCAGCGCCACGCGCGAAGCCGCGCTCCTGCTTCGGCGCCGATTGTAGAAATCGCCCCGGTGCGGGCGGGCCGCGGGTCGAAACGGCAACGATTTCAGCTCGCTCCCGAGAGCTGAGGACGGCACGGCCGTTGCGATGCCTGTGCCGGTCTGCGGCGGCGACGCGCAAGCCGTTCTCGCTCGACCCCCGAGGAGCAGCGCATGGCTGACTCGACTCGCACCGTGAAGCGACGCGCCCCGAAGCGCCCGGAGCGCCGTCCCGAAAAAAAACAACCCGCGCGAGAGCCCTCGCCCGACCCGCTCACTCGAGCGCTCGAAGCGACGGTCGAGAAGGTGCTCGAGCGCGCCAGCAAGCAGGCGGCGAAGGAGCCCTCCCACTGACCCCCCTCCAACTTCGTCGTCCGCACGGCGTCACCTCCACCCCTCGTCACCTCCGGGCAGTTCGAGCTGCCCGGAGGTGGCACTTCCCGTCGCGCCGCGCGGACGGGCGCGCTCGGCTTCGCGAAGCCCACGATGCCCGACGATGACCTTCGACTGGCGATCGAGCCGAGCCTCGCGCCACAGTCTCCGTCGGCCGCGGACGGGGAGAGCGACGACGGCCGCGTGCGACCCATGCCGACCGCGCTCATCGTCGACGACGACACCGACGCGCGCGAGCTCCTCGCCGAATGGGTGGCTGCGCGTGGGTTCACGACGCTCACCGCGGACGACCTGGCCGCCAGCCGCGAGCTGATCCGCAGCCATCGCATCGACGTGGCGTTGCTGGATCTCGAGCTGCCCTCGGGTAGTGGGCTCGAGCTGCTCGCCGATCTCGAATGCCAGCGCTCGGTGGACGTGGTGTTCGTCACCGGCTTCTCGAGCGTGGACTCGGCTGTGCAGGCGTTCCGCAACGGCGCCGTGGACTACCTCACCAAACCGGTCGATCGCAGCCGGCTGGCGACCTTGCTGGAGCGCGCCCGTCGCACGGCGGACCTCAACGCGGAGATCGGCGACCTGCGTCAGGAGCTGCGCGAGCTGGGGCGCTTCGCCAAGCTCATCGGCACGTCCGGCGCCATGCAGCACGTCTACGACCTGATCGAGCGAGTCGCGCCGACCGGTGCGACGGTGCTCGTCACTGGCGAGACGGGGACCGGCAAGGAGGTCGTGGCGCAGACGATCCACGCCTTGAGCCGGCGCGCCCGCGGGCCATTCGTACCCATCAATTGCGGAGCCGTGGCGCCGACACTCATCGAGTCCGAGCTCTTCGGCCACGAGCGGGGCAGCTTCACCGGGGCGGAGCGATCGCACAAGGGCGTCTTCGAGCGCGCCCACGGCGGCACGCTCTTCCTCGACGAGATCGCGGAGATGCCGCTCGAGCTGCAGGTGCGCTTGTTGCGCGCACTCGAGGCCGGAGCGGTGCGGAGGGTCGGAGGCGACGGCGAGACCGACGTGGACGTGCGGGTGATCGCCGCCACCAATCTCGAGCCGCGCAAAGCCGTGGCCCAGGGCAAGCTGCGCGAGGATCTGCTTTACCGGCTGCTGATCTTTCCGATCGAGCTGCCGCCCCTACGGGACCGAGCTGGAGACGTATCGCTCTTGGCGCAGCACTTCGTCGATTTGCTCAACGCCGCGGAAGGGACGCGCAAGCGGATCTCGCTCGCGGCGTTCGACAAGCTCGAAGCCCACGCTTGGCCCGGCAACGTGCGCCAGCTCAAGCACGTGATGGAGCGGGCGTACATTCTCGCCCGCGACGAGATCGGCGTGTCCACGATCCAGCTCGGTGAGAGCCCGCCGATGCGCGGTGAGGCTGGCAGCCTCGAGGTCGGAATGTCGATTGCCGACATGGAGGAGCGTCTGATTCTGGCGACACTCGAGCATACGGCGGGTGACAAGAAGCAGGCGGCCAAGCTGCTCGGCATCAGCCTCAAGACGCTCTACAGCCGGCTCAACGGCTACGCCCGTCGCTGACGCACCCATCACTCGCGCTGACCTGGCCGCTGCGGCGCTTTGTAGAAAGCGCCACCGGCGCGCGCACCCCTGTCGCCTGGTCGCGGTGATTTCCCGAGTCGTTTCGGAGGTCTCCGGCGATCACGTCTGGCGTGTTGCGGGCATGGCGGATGCACTCCCTTGGGCGTCGGGCGTTCTCGGCGTGCCGGCCGCACGGATCGTGCGGCTCGCCACACGCCGATCTCGAACGTCATCGAATGCCGTAGCCCTTCGAACCGCGCGCCGCCGTGCGCGCAACCCGCGAACGCTTCGCGAGCGCTGGCGCTGGTGAGGCGTGGAGGAGATCGATCATGACCCTCGAACGCGCTGTGCAGTCGTGTCTCGTCGCGTGTGGCTTGACGCTGGCCGCGTGCAGTGGCGACGACCCCGGAGTCAATTTCACGATTCGGGACGATCTCGACGACGCCGTGTACGTGTACCAGTTCGACGAAGGACAGATGACCGTCCGCTACTTCCCCTCCGAAGATCGGCTGGTGGGAGTCGTTGCGTCCTACAACGGGCTCTTCGGCGTGGGGCTGATCGGCGAGCCGCTCGGCGCCGATTCGTTCCAGATCCTCGGCGTCACGCTCGATACCAACGCGGACGGAGACTTTCTTCACGAGCTTCTGATCCCGGTCGAGAGCAACTCGAGCGGTGCGTTCCAGGACAACGCTCGCCGCTTGCTCGTGGACATACACGTGACCGCTAACGAACAGGCGGTGGTCTTCCACGACGTCGGAACGCTCGAAGGCATCGAGGACGTGCCGCCCGCGTGAGCGCGCGACGCTGCCGAGAGCGGTCGCCGTCGTGAGCGGCCGACCGAGGCTGCTCGCTGAAGGCTTCCTCGGGTGTCCGCATCGGCCCGCGCCTCGAAGAAGGCGCGACTCTTTCGGGGCGCCGGGCCGTCAACCCGCTCGGCCCGCCCCCGCTCGAGCATGTGGTGCCGATGGAGCGCTCGTGCCGCGCCCGTGCGACTGGGGCTCACGTCCCACGAGCGCGACCGCCATGCGCGGTCGCGGAGCGCCCTTCGACCGACCGCCAGCGCCACGGGCTACGAGTGGGCGCAAGCCCGCAAGTGAACCGCAGCCCGTGGCGCAGCGTGTTACTTGACGCATGATTCCGTCTCGCGAATCATGGCAGGAATGTCGCGACGCGGTCGGACGATCGCGCGCTCACTCCGGGCGCGCGATTTCGTCACCCTGGTCGAAGGACGTCTCGCAGACGACGCCGACGTCGAGCGCATCGGGGGGCGGGTCCGTGCGTTGGCTCGGATCCTCGGTGTCCGCGACGTGGACTGCGAGTCGCTCGGCGAGATCGCCGACCGCGTGGCACGGCGAACCGTGCGCGAGGCCGGGGGAGGCCATGCCGACGTTTTCCTGACCTGGGCGGTGGGCGAGCCGATGCTCGTGACGGAGGTGCACGTCGCCCCAGCGCCGGATGCTGGACGGTCCAGCGATGCAGGGGAGGCCGATCTCCTCGCGTCCGAGGAGGTCGAGGCCGCGCGGCGGGTGCTCGACCACGTTCACGTGAGCGGCGCCGTCGGCAACGGCCGCACCATCGAGCTCGGCCGCGCGTTGCGCGACCCGGAGGCGCTGTCGGACCGCCGGCTGGAACTGCTCGCCGATCACGCCGCTGCGGAGATGGAGAGTGTTCCGGCATCCGTCCATCGTCGCTCGCGGCACCTGGTGCGCGCGCTGCAGGCGATGCGGCGACGCTGGGCGGAGATCCGGCAATCGGCTGGCAGGCTCGCACTCCTCGATCGCCTCGGTGAGGCGTTCGGTCCGCTGCGGCCCAGCGACGTGTTGCTGCGATCCGTGGCGCTCACGATCGTGCCGAGCTGGGCCGATGGCTGTGCGGTGATTCTCGAGGACTCCAAGGGCGAGCGCTTCCACCACGTCACGGCACTCGCTGCTCCCGGCGCTGCCGCCGACCGCGATCCGGTGCTGGCCTTCACGCCGCCGGAGGGCGCGACGGCGAGCGAGCTGGGCATCGATTCGACGCAGCTCGCACGTGCGGACCTGCGCGTGGCGCATGCCGCGTTCGATCGTGCCGCTGCCGGCGAGGGGCTCGAGGTCGGCGCGATGCGCGAGCACGTGGTCGTGGCGCCGCTGCGCGACCGAGATCAGGCGCTCGGCATCCTCGCGGTGGCGCGCGCCAACACCCCGTTCAGCGCGGACGATCTTGGGCTGCTCCAGTCCATCGCGAGTCGCCTCGCCGTCAGCCACCAGAATGCACGCATCCTCGCGATGCTGCAGGGTGCATCGCAGAGCCGCGACCGCGTGCTGGGCATGGTCGCGCACGAGCTGCGCCGGCCCCTCAACGTGCTGTCCCTCGACATCGCGCGTCTCGAGAACGCCGCCGAGGACGACGCGCGCGTCCGCGCAGTGCAGCGCCTCGACGAGTCGGTGCAGTTCATGGATCGTCTCGTATCCGACCTGCTCGACGTCTCGAGCTTCGAACGCGGGCTGCTGTCGATGCACCGGCGGCCGCTCGATCTGCGCGCGGTGGTCGAGGACGTGACGGCCTCGCAGGCGACGCGTTTCGAGAATGCCGGCGTGCGATTGAGGGTCGTGGTCGACCCCAGGTTGCCGCTCTGCTGGGGCGATCGCCACCGGATTCACCAGGTTCTCGGCAACCTCGTGGACAATGCACTGGCATACGCACCGCGCGGCACGGAGGTGCACGTCCGCGCAACCTTGGCCCGCTCGCGGCGAGTGCTGGTCTCGGTGGCCGATCAGGGACCGGGCATTCCGCACGAGGAGCAAGCCCACGTCTTCAAGGCATTCTTCCGCGGGAGCAGCTCGCGACGCCGCGGTATGGGGCTGGGCCTCATGATCGCGCGCGAGATCGTGCTCGGGCACGGCGGGCGGATTTGGCTGCGTTCGCAGCCCGGCGCCGGCACCACGTTCCACTTCAGTCTGCCGATCGGTACGCCGCCCGAGTCGGCTTGATCGGGAGCGTTCCCAGGGCGCGTCGCCAGGTCGCGCACTTGCCGTCGCGGCACGGAATTTCCACCGCTACCGAAGCGGCGGGCGTCGTCGAGGACGGCTCGCACGGAAAGGGGGCGGTCATGTGCTCACGGCAATGGCGTGCGTGGATCGTGATTGCGATCGCGACGTTGACGGGTGCGAGCGTGGCTAGAGCCCAATGCGCGGCGCTCGCCATCGGCGCGCCGCACGACGGTGCGGGTGCCGCCGATGCGGGCGCGGTGAACGCGCTCTACGGCACCGAGGCCGGGATCTCGAGCGCCGCCGATGACATCTGGCACCAAGACGTGACTGGAATCGGCGGTGGTTGCGAGGCGGGCGACCAGTTTGGTTACGGATTGGCGAGCGGCGACTTCGACGGCAACCTGCACTCCGATCTGATCGTCGGTGTGCCTTTCGAGGAGCTGAGCTCGACGGCCATCGGAGGGGCGATCAACGTCATCTACGGTTACTTCACCGGCCTTGCGTACACCGGTAGCCAGATGTGGACGCAGGACACCGGCGGGGTTCTAAGCGACGCATACGACGAGGAGTTCTTCGGGTTCGCCAACGCCACCGGCGATTTCGATGGTGACGGCTACGACGACCTCGCGGTCGGCGTGTGGCACGACTGGTATCCGGTCGAAGTGGGGATCGGTTGGGACTGGATCAAGGCGGGCGTCGTCAACGTCCTGTACGGCAGCGCGGACGGTTTGAGCAGCGCCGGTAGCCAGATGTGGTCCCAGCGCAGCTCGGGGATCCCGGACGACATCGAGGAAGACGATCGTTTCGGATTCGCGGTGGCGGTTGGAGACTTCGACGGCGACGGCTTCGACGACCTCGCGATCGGCGTGCCCGGGGAGGGGTGGGGAAGCTTCGGGAACATCGGCCAGGTGCACGTGATCTACGGCAGCAACGTCGGCCTCTCGGCGACCGGCGATCAGATATTCCGCGAGGACGACCTGAACGACGGTACGAGCGTCGGTGGCGATTTCTTCGGCTGGTCGCTGGCGGCGGGCGACTTCAACCGTGATGGCCGTGACGACCTCGCCGTCGGCGCACCCTACGACGGCGACATCGCCGACGACGCTGGAGCGGTCTTCGTGCTCTATGGCACCGCGGGCGGGCTCATCACCGCAGGGTCGCAGCGCTGGGATCAGGAGAGCTCGGGGATTTCCTCGTGGGCCGAGACGGGCGATCGCTTCGGCTGGTCGCTCGAAACGGGCGATTTCGACCGCGACGGCTACGCGGACCTCGGCATCGGTGTTCCGGGCGAGGACTATGCGACGAGCGAAGAAATCGTGGACGCGGGTCTCGTGCAGGTGATCTACGGCTCCGGTGATGGTTTGAGCTCTGCTGGAAACCTGGCGCTCACCCAGGGCACGCCGGGAATGGCTGGCACTCCGGGCGCCGGTGACGAGTTCGGCACGTCGCTCGCCGCCGGTGACTTCGACTGTGACAACCGCGCCGACCTCGCCATCGGCGTTCCCGGGAATCCGTCCGGCGGCAATGTCGACGCAGGCTCCGTGAACATCGCCTACGGCAGCCCGAGCGGCCTCACCGTGACGGGCAGTCAGGAATGGACCCAGAACTCGTCGGGTGTCGAAGGTGTGCCGGAGGCGGGCGATCGATTCGGCGAGCGGCTCGTGGCACTTCCCGAGCTCACCTGGATCTTCGTCGACGACTTCGAGGGCGGCGACACCACCGACTGGACGGGCGCCCACGGCGATTGAACGCAGCCGCGCAGCTCGACGTGGCTGGCCGCGCGTGCGGGCTCGCGCTCGTCCCCGCCGCTGCCACGAGAGGTCAGTCGAGCTTCGGCATGTCGCGGGTCGCGATCACGTCGATGCCCAGCCCCAGCACGTCGGGCACGATGACCTGGCCGAGGGCCACGGGCGCAGCCACGCGTAGCGCACGTAGCGACCGGCACACGTCGCGCACCCGCGCCTTGGGCACCGGCTGGGTCGTCTTCACCGGCAGGCGCGCCCACACGCTGCCCGACATCGCCACGGTGGTGGTCACGGTACGCCGCGGATCGACGTGCTCTTGGCGTGCGTATTCCTGCCCGCGCTTGCAGGAAAAGCCGCGCACCTCGACGACGTCGCCGTCGCGGTCGTCGACTTCGAGACGGCAGCCGAGCGGGCATTCGATGCACAGATAGGTGGCGGTTGCCGTCACGATACGTGCCGTTCGTGGACGTCGGGGGCATCGACCGCGCTCGCGTCCGTGCGCGGTAGCACGTCGATCCTGAGCGCGTCGCCGTGGAACGCATGAAGCACCTGCGGCCGCACTTTGAGCGTCACGGTCTCTGCGGGCACCGCGTAGCGGAGCTTGCGCTCCAGCACGTCGCCGAGGCGGATCACGCACTTCTCGAACGAGCGTTTCACGCGCAGGTAGATCACGTGCTCGCGATCGGAGGCGATCGTGTGCGGCACGCACGAGGCGACGTTCTCGCCGGGTAGCACCCGGATGTTGTCGGGAGGCGGGCGCGAGCCATCCGCATGAGCCGCCGCAGCCCGTCCCGCGATGGCCGCCTCCTCGCTCACGAAGTCCACGAGATCGTGGATGTGCACGACGTTGCCACACGCGAACACACCGCGGCGGGAGGTTTCGAGCGTGCTCGACACCACCGGCCCGCCGGTGAGCGGATCCAGTGCTACGCCCAGCCCGCGCGAGAGCTCGTTCTCGGGGATGAGCCCCACCGAAATCAGCAGGGTGTCACACGGGATCTCCCAGCTCTGTCCGGCGATCGGCGTGAACGCGGCGTCGACGGGCGAGACCGTGGCGCTCTCGACGCGATCGCGGCCGCTCACGCGCACCACGGTGGTCGAGAGATGGAGCGGGATCGCGAAGTCGTGGAGGCATTGCACCACGTTGCGCGTGAGACCGGTGGGATGGGGCTGGATCTCGAACACGCCCAGCACCTCCGCGCCCTCGAGTACCAGCCGCCTCGCCATGATCAGGCCGACGTCGCCCGAGCCCAGGATCACGATGCGCCGTCCCGGCAGCACACCGAGCTGGTTCACCATCTTCTGTGCCAGGCCTGCGGTGAGCACGCCGGCGGGACGCGTGCCGGCGATCCGGATCGCGCCCCGGGTGCGCTCACGTGCGCCCATCGCGAGCACCGTGGCGCTGGTCGCGATGGTGCGTACGCCCAGCGCGGCGCTCATGACCTTCACCCCGCAGGTGTCGTCGACGTCGAGGACGTGAGTGTCCACCAGCAGCTCGATGCCACATTCCTTCACTCGACCGAGAAAGCGCTGTGCGTACTCGGGGCCAGTCAGCTCCTCGCCGAAGTGATGAAGCCCGAAGCCGTTGTGGATGCACTGATTGAGGATGCCGCCCGGCTCGCGCTCCCGATCCACCACCAACACCCGCTCGGCACCGCCTTCCCGGGCGCCGATGGCTGCGGCGAGCCCCGCCGGTCCGGCGCCGATCACCACGACGTCGTACGCGCCGTGCGTGCGCTCGCCGGAAGAGCTCAGCACGGCGTCTCTCCGGCGGGCTCGCGATCGCACGCCAGCCACGAGCCCCCGCCGCGCTTGGTGAGGGACGTGAGCGGGATGCCCAGCTCGCGGGCCAGGATCTCCATCACGCGCGTCGTGCAGAATCCGCCCTGGCAGCGTCCCATTCCTGCACGGGTGCGAAACTTGATCCCGTCCAGGGTGCGCGCGCCGCGGGCGATCGCGTCCAGCACCTCGGCCTCGGTGATCGACTCGCACCGGCACACGATGCGCGCGAAGCCGCGGTCCCGCTCCGCGAGCGCCTCTTGCTCCGGGGGGGTGAGCATCGCGAAGTGGATGGGGCGCTCGAGCGATGCCTCGTAGTCACGTTTGGGCTCGACCGCGGCACCTTCGGCGCGCAGGATGTCGACGACGCGCTCGGCGATCGCTGGTGCGGCGGTGAGCCCCGGCGACTGGATGCCCACGACCTGGATGAATCCTTGCTTCGCGCCCGGCGCGATGCGGAAGTCTTCGCCGTCGATGCCCGCTCGCAATCCCGCGAACTCCGCGATGCAATCCTTCTCGCTGATCCCTGGCACCAGTCGCCGCACCGAGCGGAATACCTGCTCGGCGCCCTCGGCCGTGGTCGTGAGATCCTCGCGGTCCTCGGTGTCCACGGCAGTCGGTCCCACCATGACCGTCCCATCGTAGGTCGGGATCACCAGGATCCCCTTCGACACCGGTGTCGGGCACGGAAACACGACGTGCTTCACGATGCCGACCAGCCGCCGGTCGAGAAGGTACTCCTCCCCCTTGCGCGCACGGATCGTGAAATCGCGCATCCCGGCCAGCTCAGCGACGCGGTCGGCGAAGAGCCCGGCGGCGTTCACGACGAATCGAGTGCGCCAAGTGTCGCGCGTCGTGCGCACCTGCCACTCGCCATCGCCGCTTTCGATCGCGACGACGGGGGAGTCGGTGTGGATCGCGACACCGTTGTGGGCCGCGTTCTCGATCAGCGCGAAGCACGCCTCGTAGGGGTTGATGACCGCCGTCGTAGGGGCCAAGAGCGCCGCCACCGCGTCGCGACTCAGGTTCGGCTCTTCGCGCCGCAAACGCTCGCGTTCCCAGATCTCGAGGCCGGGAACGCCCTTGGCGAGGCCCTGGGCGAGAAGGCGATCGAGCACCGCGCGATCCTCGTCGGCGAGGGCGACGGTGATCTCGCCGATGCGGCGAAAGCCGAAGCCCAGCTCGCGGGCGAGCGGGTCCCACATCCGATTGCCGAGCCATTCGAGCTGGCCTTTGAGGGTCGTGGGTGCAGCGTGATGGCCGCCGTGGATGATGCCGCTGTTGGCCTTGCTGGTGCCGAACCCCACCTCGCATTCGCGTTCCACCAGCGCGACGGCGAGCTGGAAGCGGCTCAGCGCGTGCGCGATGGCGCAGCCGGTGACGCCGCCGCCGATGATGAGCACGTCGAGTGTCATGTTCGAAAGCCCGGCAGGAGCGAGCTCCTGAGCGCCGTGGAGGTGCAAGATCCGTTTCCATGCGCACGCCAGTCGCATCCGCCCGGCGATTTCGCCGTGATCTCGCCCGAATCACGCATTCGGTCGGAGGCGCGACGGGCCGGCATGCGACCCAGAGGACACCTCGCGGTAACCACGCGACGCCGCGACGCGCACGTCTCCCGCTCGAGTAGGGACGATGGGCGCTCACGGTCTGCTCGGTACGAGCGATGCAGCGTTTCCGAGCGAAGTGCTGCGAGGACCTGAATCGTGAG
>CAYVDO010000189.1:0-14988 GCA_964450125.1 uncultured bacterium | reverse complement strand
TCCTCGATCAGGAGGCCCGTGATGCCGTGCTGGCGCGTGAAGCCGATCGCCTCGCGAATGGTGGCGGTTCGCGGCAGCGCGAGCGGCCGGTCGACGACGTAGCCTTGAGCGCGCTTCACCCGCGCCACCCGTTCCACCTGGGCCGCGATCGAGTAGCCGCGGTGAACCACGCCGAGGCCGCCTTCCAGCGCCATCGCCTCGGCCATCCGCATGCCGGTGACGGTGTCCATGTTGGCGGACACGAGCGGCAGATCGAGGGTGATTCGGCGGGTGAGCCGGCTCTCCAGCGTGACCTCGCCGCGGGTCGCCGCCCGGCCGAGCCGCGGCCGGAACAGAAAATCGTCGAAGGTCTTGCCGACGAGCTCCGGCTCCACGGTGCGGCCCGTCATGGATGGCTCCCGTTCCGGAATCGCTCGGCTCCGTTCTCGAACCCACGCAGTCCCGTGCGGGATCCCCGCGGCGAACGTCGACGGCCCGAGCTTGCCCTGCACCGTGCGGCTGCTCAAGAAGCGGTACGCGCCGTCCGAGCGCTACGACGTCGATCCAGGCGGATGGGTGGTGGATGCCGACGTGCGCCTGGCGGTGGAAGTGGACCGACCGGTTGTGCAACAGGCGCACGATCGCAGCAACGGCGTCAGCATCAGCACCAGGAGCAGCATCACCGCGAGCGGCGGCACGAGCGCGAGATCACCGGCCACGGGTCGGACCGATCGGCGGGAGGGCACGGCGCCGTCGGGTCGGCACTTTCCCCGCGGGGATGCAGCCCCGCCCGCCACCGGGATCGCTCTGATCGTCGGCTGGTCGCTCAGTACAGGGTCTCACGACCGCGTGCGTCGAACCGGCGCGGCCGCTTCACCGAGGATGTCCGTTCCCTCGGCATGCGTAGAGCGGAAGCCCGAGGATGCTGCTCCGCGAAATCCTCGACATCCCCGACATGCACGAAGAAGGTCCACCAGGGCGACGTCGTGCCGGGGCTCACGCGGGCGTGGATCGCGCGGAGGCGACGCTCGCGGACGACGTCGCTCCGGCGCAGCTCGAGCGTTGCTTCGACGACGCGCTGATCCACCGGCTCGCACCGGCGGTGCGGCGCGTTCTTCATGCCTCGGTCCTACCGGGCATGACGCGCGCGCGGGAAGGCCAAGCGGCGATCGCGGGCCACCTCCCCGGGACGCGCGGTTCGCGCCCGGACGTGCGACGGATACCACCACCCGAGGCGGAGCCCTGGAAGGTGATCAGCGCCCCGGTCCACCACCCATCGTGAGTCACGTCCCGCGTGGGCCGCGGAGAATCGCGTGGGCAAAGCGATCTCCTGGCGTCGCGGTGAGAGCACCGAGACGGTCGGGGAAGTCGGCCAGTCGTGGCTCCGACGACCGAGTCGTTCACCGTCCGTACGAATCGTTGGTTGCGCCGTTCGAAATCCATATCCGCGTCACGTTCACTGGAGCGAAACCACCGGAAACCATGACGTCTCAAGGTTGCTCGCGGCGGCGAGGCTCTTGCTTTCCATGCTCGCGCACCCAGAAGCCTCGGCCAGAAGATCCGTCAGCCGATCGAGGCTCGCATCAGATCGAGGAGGAGCATCGTGGCGAGCGCTTTGAAGACCATAGAGCACCCGACGTTTGGCCCATGCGAAATCGTCCCTTCCATCGTCGCCATCCGATGGAGGACTCCCGTGGAGGAAACGGCTGCGACGGCGATGCTATCCCGAGCGTCGCTGAAGCTGGCGGCGCTTCGGTCACGACGCGACACCAAGCAGGGGCGTGACCCCGCCGCGCCGGTCGTGAACCAGTCGAAGCTCCTGAGTTGGGCAGCCGGAACGAGGGTCACGGACGCCTCGCTGAAGAAGCTCGCCACCGATCCGAACATCGAGTGGGTCGGACCCGTCTGCAGGGCAGTCGCGGCCGAACCCGGAGAGCGCTCCTACTTCGGGATCAACCCAACCGTGCTCGTGCTCAGTGCGCAGGCGGCTGCCGCCGTCGACATGGCCTCCGTCGACCCCTCTGTGAGCGTCGACGAGGCGCGCACGAGCGTCATGAAGGGCTTCGTCGTTTACCGGGCGCCGGCTGGCAATGCCATCGAGGTCGCTCAGAAATTGCAGCGTGAGCCGGCCATTCGTGGCCTCGCGAACGCGGTCAGCCTCGAGAACATCCCGTATCTCAGTCCCATCTGTGGTTGCACGTGTGTGGGAAGCTCGGTGGCCTCGGACCCGTCCGCTTGCGCGCCCTCCGCCACCGCCATCATCCCGAACGACACGCTCTTCCCCAACCAATGGGGCCTGCAGCGAATCGACGCACCTCGCGCGTGGCCCATCTCGATGGGCGACCCCAACATCGTCGTCGCCGTCCTCGACCAAGGGGTCGAGCTCGCCCACCCCGATCTCCACCTCTGGCCCATCTCGTACAGCACCATCACCCACACCAACGACGGTGGCCCGGTGGGCAACCACGGCACGCCGTGCGCCGGCATCATCGCGAGCAACATCCAAAACGGTCTCGGCGCAGCGGGGCTCGCACCCCAGTGCCGCGTGATGGCGATCGCAACGAATTTCGCCGACACGGAGGTAGCCGAAGGTCTCTTCTTCGCGGCGGACAACGGCGCCCGGGTGGTCAGCATGAGCTTCGGTGTCTACCCGTCTTGGATGTTCTGGAACTTCGCGATCATCGAAGTCGCCCTGCAGTACTGCTACGAAAGGAACGTCGTCCTGGTTGCTGCCACGGGAAACGAGAACCAGCCGGTATCGAGGTTCCCCGCCACCGATCCACGCACGTTCGGTGTCGGAGGCTCGAACCGCGATGACGTGCGAAAGCGTGTCGGGGATGGGTCGATCGAAAGCTTCTGGGGGGCCTGCTACGGACCGGATTGCGACGTGGTGGCGCCGTGCCTCGAAATCCCGTCGACCGACCGGCTGGGAGCGGCAGGCTATACGGTCACCGACTACACGCTGCGCTTCAACGGAACGTCCGCCGCGACGCCTCATGTGGCTGCGCTCGCTGCGCTCGTACTCAGTGTCGATGGCAGTTTGAGCAATACCGACGTGATGCGCCTCATCTCCGAGAGCGCCGACAAGATCAACGCCGGCGGGTACGTCTATCTTCCAACGGCCGGGAAGCCTCACGGCACCTGGAATCCGGAGGCCGGTTACGGCCGGATTAATGCGGAACGAGCGGTCTTGCTCGCGTGCGCCGAAAAGGAGACGCGAGGCCGCGGCACCTGCGCCGTCGACACTCCAGCTCCCGATCCGTGCTGCGTGAGCCCCTGCGATCCCGCCTGGAGACCGGACGAGAACTGCCTGACGAGGTACGAAGACCGCTTTTTCCGGCTGCCGCTCGGGAGGGATGCACAGAGCGGTCCCCGCACCGGTCAGATCGAATTCCGAATCACGTACGAGCATCGGATGTGCCTGCTGGGGAAGCAGCACGGTCCATTGCTCTACACGACGACCCTCTTGCCCGGAGAAACGATCCGGCTCTACCACAGCGATCGATATCGACGGATCACTTCGACCCAGCAGCGTTTTTCGGTGCAGACGACGTTCATGCAGTTTCTGTCGGTGGTCCAT
Source organism: uncultured bacterium (assembly GCA_964450125.1). Lineage (GTDB taxonomy): Bacteria > JADJOY01 > JADJOY01 > JADJOY01 > JADJOY01 > JADJOY01. The sequence goes on along the minus strand of CAYVDO010000189.1, from coordinate 11,429 downwards.
CAAGCGCGCATCTCCAACTCGCTCGACACCTTGACACAGCAGCTCGAGGCCTCGAAATCCGCGAGCTCGAGCGGTTCCGGGGGCGGATTCTTCTTCGGGCTTTTCGGATGGGGCGGCGGTGGCTCGGATAGCTCGTCGTCGAGCAGCAGCAGCTTGACGGCCGTCAGCCTCCACGCCGCTGCCGAGGCGTTCAGTCAATCTGTCGAGCAGGCGTCGCAACTGACCCACGCGGAGCGATCGATCGTCGTCAGCTCGTACGAGGAGCGCGACACGGTGGACGTCACCATGCGGACGCTTCACAACGCCAACGAGTGCCGTGCGGTGACCTACTTCGTGCGCCAGGTGATGGAGCTCTATGCGATCAGCACTCGCGTCGCGGACCTTCTCTACCGGATCGTCGCTCCGAATGTGCCACCGGACTGGCATGCGATCGATGACGTCGCCTGGCTTCCCCCTGCGGTACGCACGCAGCTCCAGAACGCGCTTGCGCTACTTCCCCGACCTGGGCAGGTCATCATTCGTCCTCGGGCCGTCTCACTGCCCACGGACGGGGTGGTCTACGACCCCGAGCTCGCCCATTGCTGCTCGTGCGAGCCTGAACGTGCTGCAGCGATTCAGATTCGTCTCGAGAAGGCCAAGGCGGAGGCCCTCAAGGCCTGTCTAGAAGCGAAGGAACTCGAGCTCGAGCTTCAGCGGCGCAGCCTGCTCCTCGCAAAGGGCCAGCTGGAACCGTTCGTTCCGGTTTCTCCGGCTCCTCCGACACCCTGAACGTGGGGTCCGCCGTGGCGCGCCGACCGCGCGGGCGAGGGACCTCGCTGATGCCGTGGGGTCCCCATCCACGGGAGGAGCTACGGCACATTCGGTACGCCCGCCGGAGTCGGTAGCGCGCGCCGCAGGCGAAGGCCCGGACTCCTGCCGAGCCCACCGCGACCAAGGCGCACGCTCATCAAGGCCGGCGTCCTCGACGTTGCGAAATCGAATCGCCGAACGAGTGCCGCACGGCGGCGCAGCTCGCGCGCCCCTGGGCGATTCACCGTCCCGACGTTCGGACACCTGACCCCTCGCGAGGTCCGCGTCCAGCACATCCGGAAGCTCATCGAAGACCTGCAGCAGACGCGCCTCGCGCCTCGAACAATCCGCACATCGACGGCGCGCCGCACAAGTTCACCGCCACCAAGGGCATGGAGGCGCGGATAGTGCCGATGACGACGCGACTCCGCGCCGCGCTGAACGCGATCCGGCACCTCCGCGGCGACCGTATCTTCTACACGGACGACGGCGAGCCGATCATCGCCAAGATTCAGCAGAAGTGGATGGTCCGGGTCCAGCGGAAGGCCGGGCTCTGGGACTCAGGTGAGATCCACATCCTGCGTCACACCTTCCGCTCGCACCTCCCGATGCGAGGGGCGCCGGCCCTGGCGATCCAGAAGCTCGCTGGCCACAAGAGTCTCCAGACGACGATGCGTTACATGCACCTCTCGTCTGGCGAGGCGCAGCGGGCGATCCGGCTCCTGGAACCCTCGATCTCCGAAAAATCTGGAGAGATCCTGGAGACGGTCGATGGGCCGGTCGGAAACTCGAAGAGTTCCGCCTAGTTAAGTGGTGGAGGCGGCGGGAATCGAATGGCTCCGACGCCCTCCGCTGCCGCATCAGATCCAAGAAAATCAGCTACTTGCGAACACCCCGCCTCGGCTCAAGCGGGCTCAGATGGGGTCAGTTTGGACCAATTTGTTACAGGTGTAACAAGGCTACGCGCACTTCTTGCCAGCATGGTACCTCACCTCCCGGATTCGGCAGACTGCGATCTAGCTCGCGATCTTCTCGCGGAGGCACTTCCGCTCGCGGGTGTTCTCGTGCAGGTGCTTGATCCCATCGAGGCCGAACCGGACCAAGGCCGTCGAGCACCGATTCGCACCTAACCGTCGAGGCCACCCGGGTTCGTACCGCCGTCGTGGGCTTCGTTCCGACCAGCAGCAAGCGGGGGAGGGGGGCGGCCCCCGCAGGTCTGGATCTCAGCGCACGGACGATGAGGAGCGCTGCGGCTGCCAGCCGAGACCGACTAGATCCCGAGGTCGCACCGTCACGGGGCTGTGCCTGATTTCGGTCCGACGACCGGGTGATCACCAGGGGCACGGCGAGCACCGAACCCCGGGTGCTTCTCGGTCTTGCCGATCAACTCGGTAACGAGCCCGAGGCGCTCGTCGGTCCGGTGGTCGTCACGCCGAGGCCGAGCCAGGGCGTCAGGTACGGAATGGCGGGTTGAGCGTCGCGCCTGCACCGATCTGCACCGATCGGGCGGGCTGCGGTCGGTCGGGAACGAGGAGAGCGATTCAGGCGCCGACGCCCAGGCGCCCGCGTTCGGGCGCGGCATGTTGAGCACGTGCCGCTGAACCTGTTCGATCAGAGCGCCCTCGCCGGTTGCAGAGGCGCAGCCCTGCCACGTCCGGGCTGTTCCGATCGCAGTACTGCCCCTTCTCCCCGTCAGGTCGCATGATCACGTTGCTAGCAACCAGGCCTTGCCCGGCGTACGGTACCCGCCTCGGTTGGCAAGACCCTAGTCGGTCGGCTCGCACCACCGGGTCAGGGATCAGCAACGGCGACTTCGATGAACACTGGGCCGTGCCGGAAGTCGATCGCTCGTGTTCGTCGGCCCGATGTAGCGGGGACCGGTCTCGCGCCCCCGATTGACGGGGACGAACCGACGTCTTGCTCGTATGCGTTCTAACCGACTGCGTGCCCCAAGTTCGGGCTTCGCCCCACTGTCAGGTAGGGATACGATTCGCATCGCGTCGGTCAAGCTTGCCGAGGCTTGTTCCCCATTGAGTTCCGCCCCCAACTGCCAGACGCTCAGCCGCATAAGGCTCGGATGACGACACCAAATACCAATCCGATGATCGCGCTGGTCGACTACGACAACGTTCCCAAGATTGACCGGGGGCGTGGCCTGATCCATCTCACCAATCGGATCGCGACAGCCATCGGGGCAGAACGCTTTAGCGGGATAGAGATCCTTCGCGTCCGACTCTATGGTGGCTGGTACGATGGCAGGAACGCCTCGCGTGTCGCGCAAGATCTCTATGCCGAGGCAACCTCACACTTCCCTCGGGATCTTTCGATCACCCACGGAGGCAAGTTGGTGAGGCTACGGTGTCGCACCGAACTCGCCGAGTCCCTGGCGTGCGAGCCGAAGGTCCCCGTAACCCACACTTACCGACCGCGCTCACTGCCGCCGCGACTCCACTGCTCAGCCGTTCCGTATCAAAGATGTTCCAATCCGAGTGCATGCCCAATCGCTGCGCTCGCCGACTTCTTCGGCAATCAACAATGCCCGGAGCACGGTTGCTTAGTGACGCCTGTAGGCATCTTGACCAGACCGGAGCAAAAGCTTGTCGACTCGATGATTCTCGCCGACCTCATACACTGGGCACAGGCGGGAGTAAAAGATCTCGCTTTGGTATCGAGCGACGACGATCTGTGGCCAGGGATTCGTCTCGCGCTTCTCCATGGCGCCAAGCTGATTCACCTACATCCCAAGCCCGGAAAGTCCTCCCCGTCACACTATATGGATTTGGCGAAGGGGAACTACGTCCAAGCCTCGCTCTAGGAGCGTCATGCCATGCTTCAGGATGACTTCAAACGAATCGTCACGTCGTTCGCAGACAGCAGAAGCGACATCGACTTCTCCCGTGGCACCTTGTTGGTTCAGGTCCGCGACGAACTGATCGAGGCCAAGGTCTCCATGCGTGGTGGCGATCTAATCGTCGAAGAGCATGGGTCAAAATCGCCTGCTGCGACCTGGATCCTCAACCGGCTAGCCAGGCTCCCGCTCCTCGCCGATCGTATTCTTGCTTATACACCGAAAGTCGATGATTTCGTCACTCCATCCGGCCGCCTTCTCGACGCGCCGGACTTCGCGATCGGGGACGCAGATTCGGCCGTAAGCGATGCGGCGACCACCGCAACCGATGTGCTCGGTCGTCACCCAGCGGGTACTGCCTCTGTCCTGTATTTGACTTCCGACGCAGGAGAGGGAAAGACAACCCTTATTCATCACATAGCACGACAGCAGGCAGCATCCTTTAAGGCAAAACAGACTGATTGGCTCATCGTGCCGATCGCACTTGGCGGACGTACGTTCCTTCGATTCGACGACGTAGTCATCGCTGCCTTGGTCAATCGGCTCCGATTTCAGTTCTTCTATTTTGACGCTTTTCTTGAACTCGTGAGACTTGGCGTAATTGTCCCGGCCTTTGACGGCTTCGAGGAGATGATCATTGAGGCGTCGTCTGGCGAGGCGATCTCGGCACTCGGCAACCTTGTCCGCGATCTGCGGTCGGCAGGATCAGTATTGGTTGCGGCTCGAAAAGCCTACTTCGACTATCGAAGTTTTCGCACACAGGCAAAGCTATTTGACGCGATCGGATCCGATGCGGTGGCGTTTGCGAGGCTGTCTCTTGACCGGTGGACACGAACACAGTTCCTCGCCTACTCGAATAAGCGATCTGTTGCAGACCCCATCCGGCTGTATGACTTAGTCGCTGAACGTCTAGGGCCGTTGCATCCCTTGATCACGCGAGCGGTTCTGGTTCGCCGGTTGGTCGATGTTGCGCAGGGCGTGGCGGATCTGTCGACTCTGCTGTCTAAGCTTGGGCACCATCCACAGGACTATTTTTTCCAATTTATCAATGCAATCGTCGAACGAGAGGCAAACGAAAAATGGCTCGATCAGTCAGGAGAGCCTGCGCAGCCCTTGCTTACGGTGCCCGAGCATCACGAACTTCTGGCGACGATAGCCCAAGAGATGTGGCTTTCGTCCAGCGATGCGCTGCGGGCCGACTTGGTAGGCGTCGTCGCCGACGTCGTGGCCGAGGCGCAGAACAGAACGCCCGCAGTCGCGCGCCAGATTCGCGAGCGGCTCAAGCAGCACGCTCTTCTTGTCGCCTCTGAGAAGAGCGGTGGTCTTCTCGCGTTTGATCACGACGACTTTCGCGTGTTCTACCTGGGTGAGGCCCTTGGAAGGGCCTTGGAACGGGGAGTGGCTAGAGAGATCAAGTCGTTGCTTGAAGTCGCAAGTCTGCCGAGGGGAGCAGTCGATGAAGCGACTCTCTACCTCAAGCGATCGAAGACACATGTTGAAATGACAGTGGAGGTGTTGCAGCGACTCGCTACGGCTGAACTCCCCACGTCATTCGTGCGCGAGAACGTTGGCGCTCTTGTGATTGGAATTCTCGATGATTCCGAGTGTGCTGCGGTTGAGGTCGCTGCAATGAGTTTCCCCGCCGATGCCTTGAAGGCACGCCGATTGCGATGTGTCACAGTTCGAGGTTCGTATTTCTATCCCACAAGCCTAGCTCAGTGCGATATTGAAGAATGCCGATTTATTGATTGTAGATTTGAGCGTATCGAGATCGCGGCTAACTGCCGCATTAAAGCGTGTCTGGAGTCGTGCGAGGTCGGAAGTGTTCTGCGCATTGATCAAGATGAAGAGATTTTCGCGCCGGATGCTGCGATGGAGGCCTTGGAAGCGTGTGGCTTTTCGAACGTGAAGGCGCCTAGGGCGGGTATTGCCGCTAAGGTCGTGGCGTACGATGAGGACCTCCGATTGCTGGAGCGAGTGCTCAGGATCTTCCTCCGGTCGACGAGTTTCAACGAATCAGTGATACACACGAAGTTGGGCGTAAAGGCTACTCAATTTGTGAATGACGTGCTGCCGGGGTTGCTCCGCGCAGGCATTCTGGAGGAGGTTCCGTTCCGAGGGTCGGGGGTCGAGCGCCGGTTCAGGCTCGGCGTACCCATGCATCGGCTCGAGGAGGCGTTGTCCGGGTGCGGCGGTAGCTTCCAAAAGTTCGTCGCGTTGGTGTGACGCCGAGACCACTCGGGTGGGAGCGCCCGGATCGGTTCTCGACGCAAGGCAGGCTCAGCCCCAATCGCGTGGGCGTCTCGAATCGCCGTCTGCCCAGGGTCGCTCGCGACGGGCGCTCCGAGACGCGCGGCCGTGAGGTGTGCCCGGCGAGGGCGACTACGGTGCGGGGCAAACCGGAATAGTACTCGGTATAGAATCGGCCCTCGCTCGTTTCCCCGTGGAGCCGCTCTACCATGCTCTGGATCGCCCCTGCCTCGAAGGACGCCGCTGCCGCCACGCTGGAGAAGCGGCTCTGGTCTGCTGCGGATGAGCTACGTGCCAACAGTGGCCTGACCGCCGCGCAGTACAGCCAGCCTGTCCTTGGGCTGATCTTCCTCCGGTTCGCCGATGCGAAGTTCGCGGCGCGGCGTGCCGAACTGGAGAGGACCGGGACCGGGCGACGTGGCTCGCGCGTCGATGATGCGGGCAGCTACCACGCAGAGGGCGTGCTGTTCCTCCCGCCCGAGGCGCGCTTCGGCGACCTGCTCGAATATCCCGAGGGCGGGCGCGGTGGGAAGACCCTCGGCCAAGCGGTGGACGACGCGATGCGCGCCATCGAACGCGAGAACTCCCAACTCGCCGGTGTGCTCCCGAAGACGTACCAGGCGTTCAACGCCCGGCTCCTGAAGGAGCTACTCAAGACCTTCTCCACGATCCCGGTGGACCTCGAAGGCGACTCGTTCGGGAAGATCTACGAGTACTTCCTCGGCGAGTTCGCGATGACTGAGGGCCAGGGCGGTGGCGAGTTCTACACGCCCCTCTCGATCGTCCGTCTGATCGTCGAGATCCTCGAACCATTCCAAGGCCGCGTGCTCGACCCCGCGTGCGGCTCGGGCGGCATGTTCGTCCAGAGCGCCCGGTTCGTCGCCGAGCATAGGAACAGCGGCGCCGGACTATCGATCCACGGCGTCGAGAAGGTCGACGCGACCGGCCGTCTCTGCCGGTTGAACCTCGCGGTTCACGGCCTCGAAGGCGACATCCGCCACGGCGGCGAGATCAACAGCTACTACGACGACCCCCACAACCTGGTCGGCCGGTTCGACTTCCTGCTCGCGAATCCGCCGTTCAACGTGAACAACATCGACAAGGACCGGCTGAGGGATGCGGTCGGACCCGGCCGACGCTTCCCGTTCGGGCTGCCGAAGACCGACAACGGCAACTACGTCTGGATTCAACTCTTCTACGCCGCGCTGAATGCCACAGGCCGCGCGGGCTTCGTGATGGCGAACTCAGCGTCCGACGCCCGCAGCTCAGAGCTGGAGATCCGCAAGCAGCTCATCGAGGCGCGGGCCGTGGACGTGATGGTCTCGGTCGGCCCGAACATGTTCTACACGGTCACGTTGCCCTGCACGCTGTGGTTCCTGGATCGCGGCAAGCCCAAGGACCGGTGCGACAAGGTGCTCTTCCTCGACGTCCGGCACGTCTACCGGCAGATCGACCGCGCGCACCGTGACTGGACACCCGGCCAGATCGGCTTCCTCGCAAACCTGGTGCGGCTCTACCGGGGCGAGGACGTGGATCTCACCTACGGCGGTGAGGAGGCAAGCGAGAAGCTCCACGAGGTCTTTGGCAAGAAGCCGAAGTACGCGGACGTGCCAGGGCTCTGCAAGGTCGTCAGCGTGGAGGAGATCGAGGCCCAGGGTTGGAGCCTCAACCCCGGTCGCTACGTCGGTGTCGCACCGGGTGAAGAGATGAGCGACGAGGACTTCAAGGCCCAGTTCGAGGCGCTGAACGAGGAGTTCGAGCGGCTGACCGAAGAGGCGCGGAAGCTGGAGAGCACGATCTCGACGAACGCTGCGGCGATTCTGGAGTAGCTGATATGGATCGCCAATGGACCACGGTGCCTATCTCGCAACTGTACACGGGACTCTTCGACGGTCCGCACGCGACACCGAAGCCCGCGACGGAAGGCCCCGTGTTCCTCGGCATCAAGAACGTCACCGAGGATGGCCACCTTGATCTGTCCGAGGTTCGACACATCGCCGAGGACGACTTCACGACGTGGACACGCCGGGTCGAACCCCGGCCGGGCGATCTTGTGTTCACGTACGAGGCGACGCTGAACCGCTACGCGATCATCCCTGAAGGATTCCGTGGGTGCCTCGGACGACGAATGGCCCTGATCCGCCCCAATCCTGCGCGCGTCGATACGCGGTTTCTCCACTTCTACTTCTTCACCCCGGGCTGGCGTGATGTCGTTCGGCAGCACACGCTCTTGGGCGCAACGGTCGATCGGCTTCCGTTGACGAGGTTCCCCGACTTTCCCGTCCAGATTCCACCGCTCCCCATTCAGCGCCGCATCGCGGGCATTCTCTCGGCCTATGACGATCTCATCGAGAACTGCGAACGACGCATCCGCGTGCTCGACGAGATGGCGCGCGCCCTCTACCGCGAGTGGTTCGTGCTCTTCCGCTACCCCGGCCACGAGAATGTCCCGCTTGTCGATTCGCCGCTCGGGCCGATTCCGAAGGGGTGGCGGATTGAGAGCGTCGGCCGGATTCTGACCCGGCTTCCATCTGGCCGAGTCCGACGAGAAGCCCAGACCCGACATTCGGGCTCCATACCCATCGTCGACCAGTCCACGGACGAGGTGCTCGGATTTCACGAGGATGAACCGGATCTGGATGCGTCGATCGATCACCCGATCGCGATCTTCGGCGACCACACCTGCAAGATGCAACTTCTTGTTGTGCCGTTCTCGATCGGCCCAAACGTCGTGCCGTTCGATACAGTCCCAGGGTACCCGCTTCACTACGTGTTTCATCTCGTTCGAGGCCTCGTGCAAACCCATGAGTACAAGCGCCACTGGAGTGTGTTGGCTTCGAAGGAAGTGGTACTAGCTGAGGAGGCGCTCGCCCTACGATTCGCGGAACGAGTCAAATCGGTGCTCCAGTTCACGGAGACGCTTCGGTCATCCTGTCGTGTCCTTCGCCGAACGCGCGACCTGCTCCTCCCCCGCCTCCTCTCCGGTCAACTCTCCGTTGAGGAAGCCGCGTGACGGCGCACGCCTATAGCGAGGAGACCCTCGTCGAGGGCGCGACCGTCGAGGTTCTCGACTCCCTCGGCTGGGCCACGGTGTCGGCGGTCGACGAGAGGTTCGGGGCCAGGGGGACGCTCGGACGCGAGTCGGCGCGTGAGGTGACCCTTCTCCCTCGCCTGCGAGCGGCGCTGATCCAACTCAACCCCGAGGCGCCTCGTGTCGCGATCGAGCTTGCGATCGACGCGCTTCTCACCGACCGCGTCGCGATGGGACCGGCCGCTGCAAACCGCGAGGTTCATCGCCTCGTCACAGAGGGTGTCAAGGTCGCGGTCAGGGACGAGCGAACCGGCAAGGACGAGCCGCAAACGCTTCGGGTGATCGACTGGGAGCGCCCAGCGGAGAACGACTTCCTCGCGGTGCGGCAGCTTTCCCTCAAGGGGCCGCTCTACGCCTGTATCCCGGACGTCACGCTGTTCGTGAACGGGTTGCCCTGGGTCGTCATCGAACTGAAGCGGCCCGGTGTCGGTGTGCGCCAGGCGTTCGACGAGAACCTCACGAGCTACAAGCACGCACAGAACGGCGTACCGCAACTCTTCGCCTTCAACGCCCTGCTCATCGCCTCGAACGGCACCGAGTCGAAGGTCGGCTCGCTCACGGCGGACTGGGGCCGGTTCTTCGATTGGAAGCGGATCGAAAGCGAAGGTGAGCCGCGCCGCGTGTCCCTCGAAGTGCTGCTACGCGGCACGTGCGACAAGGCACGGTTGCTCGACCTGGTCCAGAACTTCTCCCTCTTCTCCGAGCACAAGACTGGGCTCACCAAGATCCTCGCGCAGAACCACCAGTACCTCGGCGTGAACAGCGCCATCGCCGCCATGCTCGAAGCCCGGAAAGCAGGGCACGGTCGAGGGGGTGTCTTCTGGCAGACCCAGGGCTCGGGCAAGAGCTTCTCGATGGCCTTCTTCGCCCAGAAGATCCTGCGAACGGTCCCCGGAAACTGGACCTTCGTGATCGTCACCGATCGAGTCGAGTTGGACGACCAGATCGCCAAGACCTTCGGCGCCTGCGGTGCCGTCGAGGACACCTCCAAGTGCCACGCGTCGAGCGGCGCCCACCTGCGCCAACTCCTTGGCGAGAACCACCGCTACGTCTTCACCCTGATCCACAAGTTCCAGACGAACGAGGTGCTGAACGACCGCCGCGACGTGATCGTGATCGCCGACGAAGCGCACCGATCTCAATACGACCAACTCGCCATGAACATGCGGGCGGCCCTTCCGAATGCGCTCTTCGTCGCGTTCACCGGCACGCCCCTCATCGCTGGCGAGGAACGCACGCGCGAGGTGTTCGGCGACTACGTGAGCATCTACGACTTCCAGCAGTCGATCGAGGACGGTGCAACAGTCCCGCTCTTTTACGAGAACCGAACCCCGGAACTCAGGCTCACGAACCCAGACCTCAACGATGACCTCTACAAGCTCATCGACGACGCGGGGCTCGACGACGAGACCGAGGGCCGTCTTCAGAAGCTCCTCGGTCAGCGCTACCACCTGATCACGCGAGATGATCGGCTCGATACGATCGCCAAGGACATCGTTCGGCACTTCCTGGGGCGCGGGTTCCAGGGGAAGGCGATGGTCGTGTCGATCGACAAGGCGACCGCGCTCCGCACCTACTCCAAGGTCCGGAGCGAGTGGGACGCCGAGACGGCACGGGTCAAGGTGGCGCTCCGTGGCTACGACCAGGCTGACCCCGAGCGCGCCGTTCTCCTCGAACGGCTGAAGCGGCTCGAAACCGTGGACATGGCTGTGATCGTCTCACCTGGGCAGAACGAGATCGAGGACATGAAGAAGCTCGGCCTCGACATCGTCCAGCATCGGACACGGATGACGCAGTCCCAACCCCCGCTCGACGAGAAGTTCAAGGATCCCGACGACCCGCTGTCGCTCGTGTTCGTGTGTGCGATGTGGCTGACCGGGTTTGACGCACCGAGTTGCTCGACCGTCTACCTCGACAAGCCGATGCGGAACCACACGCTGATGCAGACCATCGCCCGAGCGAACCGGGTCTACCCCGGCAAGCACAGCGGCGTGATCGTCGACTACGCCAACGTGTTCCAGTCCCTGGAGAAGGCGCTCGCCATCTACGGTACGGCGGGTGGCGCTCGCACTCCGGTGCGCGACAAGGACGGGCTTGTCGATGAGCTACGCACCACGCTCGTGGCGCTCGACGATTTCTGCACATCGGCCGGAGTGAAGCTGGGTGCGATCGAGGGCAGCACCAAGGCGCTCGACCGGCTTACGTTCATCGGGGAAGCGGCGAACACACTTCTGGCGCCCGACGAGCGCCGCAAGGGGTACCTCGCCCAGGCGAAGCTAGCGGACCGTCTCTACGCCGCGATCAAACCGCACAAGCGGGCGTCAGAGTTCGCGATGCGCATGGCAACCGTGACCGCGCTCGCCGAGAAGATCCGCGCCGAGACCGCGCCCGAGAAGACCGACATCACCGACGTGCTGCGACGCATCGGTGACGTGCTCGATCGCTCGATCG
>CAYVDO010000188.1:0-15026 GCA_964450125.1 uncultured bacterium | reverse complement strand
CGCGGTGGCCTTGGCGTCCCGGGGACGCGGAATCTCCCAGAACCCTTTCGGGAGATGTCCGCTGCCCAGTCGCATCAACCCCTCGCGCTCGAGCGCACGCAGCGCTTCGAGACCGGCGTCGCTCGACTCGACCGGCACCAGTCGCGCGATGGGTGTGCCGCGCTCGGTGACGAGCACGTCGTCTCCAGCTTTCACGCTGCTCAGGTATCGACTGAGATGGACCTTGAGATCCGTGACCTTGGCGACCTTCGTCATGAGACCAGACTAGTCTGATCGAACAGAGCCAGCAAGCTCGACTTGCCGCGCGCGGCTGCGCCACTGCCGGCGGCGCGCGATCTCTTGCGATCCCGGAAATGGTCGGTCCGACGACCTCCGTGCTACGTGATCTGGATCACGGTCGCTCGCGGGGCCGGGAATCAAGGTGCCGTCATGTCGATCCAGCCCGGGGCCGAGGGGACGCACTCTCGTGCAGTGCTCATCACCGGTTGCTCGTCGGGGATCGGCGAGGCGACGGCGCGGCATCTGACCGAGCGCGGCTGGGCGGTGTACGCGACGGCGCGGAAGCCCGCCACACTCGCGGCGCTTCAGGCGGCGGGTTGCCGCGCGCTCGCGCTGGATGTGTGCGACGAGGGCACGATGCGCGCCGCCGTCGAGGCGGTCGAGTGCGATCACGGGGCCGTGGGTGTGCTGATCAACAACGCTGGCTACGGCCTCGACGGCCCCGTCGAGGAGCTCGACCTGCCCGAGATGCGGCGCCAGTTCGAGACCAATCTCTTCGGCCCCACCCGCCTCACCCAGCTCGTGATCCCCGGCATGCGCCGCCAGCGCTGGGGCCGGATCGTGAACGTGAGCTCGGTGGGTGGGCGCATCACCACGCCGGGTGCCGGCGCCTATCACGCGAGCAAGCACGCCCTCGAGAGCCTGAGCGACGCGTTGCGCTTCGAGGTTCGCGGCTTCGGCATCGACGTGGTCGTGGTGGAGCCGGGAGCCATTCGCACCCGCTGGGTGGAAAAGGTGGTGCAGTCGATCGAGGCGCGGGCCGACGCAGGCAGCATCTACGCGGCCTTCCGGCACGCCGTCGCGAGCCGTCTCGCCACCAACGACGCCGGGCCGCTGGCGCTCTTCGCTGGCGAGTCGGTGGACGTGGCGCGGGTGATCGAGCACGCGATCACGGCGCGCCGTCCCGCCACGCGTTACACGGTGCCGGCCAGCGCGCGCCTCTTCTCGCTCGCGCACCGCTGGATGCCCGACCGTTGGTGGGACCTCTTCCTGCGCACCCAATACCCGCGGCCGGGAACGTGATGCGACGCCTGAGCGGAGTCGACGCGGATCTCCTTTACGCGGAAACGCCCAACGCGCACCTGCACGTGGGCGCGTTGCTGATCCTGGATCCGTCCACCTCGGCGACGCCGTTCGGGGTCGAGAGCTGGCGGATGTTGATCGAATCCCACCTCGAAGAGCTGGTGCCGCTGCGGCAACGGCTCGCCGAGGTGCCGTTCGGCATCGATCGCCCTTACTGGGTGGACGATCCGCATTTCGATCTGGGGCGGCACGTGCGGCGCATCGCGGTGCCGGCACCCGGAGGGTCGAAGGAGCTGGGAGCGCTGGTCGGCGATCTCTGCAGCTACAAGCTCGATCGCACGGCGCCGCTCTGGGAGATGTGGTTCATCGAGGGTGTCGAGAACGGGCGCATCGCCGTGCTCTTCAAGGCGCACCATTGCGCCATGGATGGGATGACCGGTGCCTTGATGCTCGGGCACCTGCTCACGCCCGAGCCCGTCGAGCCGCGCCTCGACGGACCGCGCTGGCAGCCCGCGCCGGGACAAACGATTCCGTCGCCGTTCGAACGTTTCGCCGCCGGGCTGCGGCACGTGGCCGCGACACCCTGGGAGGCGCGCACGCCGCTGCGCGACACGGTGCGCTCGATTCGGAAGCTCGTCGATACGGCGCGCGCTCCCGCGAGCGCGGCGACGCCGCTCCCGTTCAGCGCGCCGCGCACGCGCCTCAATCGCGACATCACGCCGCACCGCGCGTTCGCGTACGTCGAGCTGCCACTCGATCCGGTGAAGCAGGTGAAGCGGCACTTCGACGTGAAGGTGAACGACGTCGCCGTGGCGATCTGCGCTGGCGCGCTACGTGAGTTTCTGCGCGCGCGGGGCGAGCTGCCCAAGGATCCGCTCATCGCCGCGATCCCGGTGTCGATCCGCACCGGCGAGCAGATGAGCGGCTTCGGCAACGCGGTCTCCGGGCTCTTCGCGACGCTCGCCACCCACCTCGACGATCCCGCCGCCCGTCTCCGCGCGATCCACGAAGGCACGGTAGCCGCCAAGCGCGTCTACGAGTCCGGCATCGAGGACGCTGTGATGGAGTGGGCGGACGTGTCGCTGCCGGGCACGATCACGCTTGCGGGCAAGCTCTGGACCTGGATGCACCTCTCCGAGCGGCTGCCGCCGATCTTCAACCTGCTCATCTCGAACGTCCCCGGCCCGCCCATGGCGCTTTACGCTGGAGGCGCACGGCTCGTGAGCTGCTTCCCGATGGGGCCGCTGGTGGGAAACGTGGCGCTCAACGTGACCATCATGAGCTACGGCGATGCCCTCGGTTTCGGATTGCTCGGTTGCCCCGAAGTGATTCCGGATCTTTGGGAGATCGCCGAGCGCTTGTCCGCGGCGCTCGACGAGCTGACGGCCGCGACGCTCCCCGCGGCGGCGTCGCCGTGCCCCGCAGGGCGCCCACCGCGGCGTCCCCGCACCAGGCGTTCCCGTCGCGGCTGAACGAGGTGGGCTCACGCGCGCCGATCGGGAGTCTCGGGATTGGAGTGAGCATGCTACCGTCGGTCGTCGCGATGACGAGGGACGACGGGAGGCTGGAATGCGACCGCAACCGGACAGGTCGCTGTTCGCGCGGCGAGTCACGGTCAGGGTCCTGGAGCTGCTCGTCCTGCTGGGTCTGAACCACTCCGCACGCGCGGCTGGGGTGACTGTCTAGCAGAATGGTTTCGAGTCCGCCGACACCTGCGCGTGGACGGCGAGCGTGCCCGCCAGCTCGTGCGATCCCGTGATGGTGTACGTCCCCGCAGGTGAGTTCACGATGGGCTCGAGCGCTGGCGAGCCCAGGGAACAGCCGGTCCATCCCGTCTATCTCGACGCGTTTTGGATCGACCGGATCGAGGTGACGTTGGATGCCTACGCGGCGTGCGTCGCGAGCGGTGTCTGCAAGAAGCCGAATAGTCAGTATGGCGAGTCCTTCCCCAACAGCCCGTGGTGCAACTGGGGCGCACCGGATCGGGCGGGAGATCACCCGGTCAACTGCCTCGAGTGGGGCCGAGCGAACAAGTACTGCGCCTGGGCTGGCAAACGCCTGCCGACGGAGGCCGAATGGGAGAAGGCGGCGCGGGGAACGGACGCGCGGACGTATCCCTGGGGCGAGACGGAGCCGTCATGCGACTACGCCATCATCTACTTCGATGTGGGTGGGAGCGGCTGTGGGTTCAACACGACGTGGCCGGTCGGATCCAAGCCTGCCGGCGCGTCCCCGTACGGCGCGCTCGACATGACCGGGAACGTATCGGAGTGGGTCAACGATTGGTATCTCTGGAACTACTACGCCGTGAGCCCGTACTCGAACCCGCCCGGTCCCGCGAAGACCGGCGACCGGGTGCTGCGGGGAAACTCGTGGGACGGCGGCGCGAGCAGCTCGCGCGCGGCATATCGCAACGGTGCCGCCGCCGGGTTCTTCTCGATCGAGACGGGATTCCGTTGCGCCGCATCGACGCCGCCCGCTGCCAGCCGGTGATCGAGCGCGCGTCACCGCTTGCTGAACGGATACGGCGGCTCCGGCCGGCGCGTGCATCGCGGCGGTCGAGGCGGTACTGTTGCGGCTCGCGAGTGGCCGCGAGTCCATCACCCAGCGGAGCGATCCATGCGCGACATCGTCGACGCCGACGGCCATCTGGTCGAAGGGATGACGTTCATGAGCGAAGCGCTGGAGCGCTTTGCGGATCACGTGCGTCTCGAACCCGACGACGAGAGTGGGGTGGCGCTTTACATCGAGGGCCGCCGCTACCCGCAGTCGCGGGGACCGGGTCGCGGCGTCACCACTCAGCACAGTACCTGTCACGAGCAGGGGATCGATCCCAGTAGTGTGGCCGGCGTGCTCGGTGACGCCGACCGCGACGGCATCGGCACCATGGTGCTCTACCCGAGCCTGGCACTCGGTGTGCCTGGCTTCGTCGATCCCGCGTTCGCGGCGGCCTTCGCGGAACACTACAACCGCTACGCCGCCGCGTGGTGCAGCGAGTCCGGTCGGCGGTTGCGGGCCGTCGCCGTGGTTCCCCTCGAGGACGTGCCGCGGGCGATTGCGGTGATGGAATCGGCGAAGGCGCTGGGGTTGGTGGGGGTGTGCGTGCCGCCGGCACTCGCGGAACGAAATCTCGATCATCCCGACCTCGCTCCGTTCTTCGCCGCTGCCGAAGCCCTCGACTTGGCCGTCGGTGTCCACGGCGCGCCGGGCTTGCACCTGCCGAAGATCGGCGTCGATCGCTTCACCAACTACATCCAGGTCCATTGCGTGAGCTTCCCGTTCGACCAGATGGCGGCCATGACCGCGCTGGTGAGCGGCGGTGTGCTCGAACGCCATCCGCGCCTTCGCGTGGCGTTCCTGGAAGCGGGCATCGGTTGGTTGCCCTTCTTCCTGGATCGCCTCGACGAGCACTTCGAGAAGCGCGGCGAGTGGATCGCAGACGGCTGGAAGCGGCCCCCGCGCGAGTATCTGGAGCGGGGACAGATCTTCGCGACCTGCGAGCCCGAGGAATCGTTGCTACCCGCGGCCGCCGAGATCCTGGGCGCCGAGCACATCATGTACGCCAGCGACTATCCGCATTGGGACAGCGAGTTCCCCAACAGCACGCGGCCGATCCGCGAGCGTGTCGATCTGAGCGAGCCCGCGCGCGTCGCTATCCTGGGTGGGACTGCGCGCCGGTTCTACGGGCTCGAATGAGCCGCGCGTCCCGGGCTCGTCGCGAACCCGCGCCATCGTCCGCCGCTCGGATGCGGCTCGGAGGGTGGTGCCCTTGGCGCGCCAGCGCAGTGGCGGGCTTCGGTCCCAACGATCACCGTGGAGGTCATGCATGCTGGATTTGAAGATCGAAGGCGGCACGGTCGTCGATGGCAGCGGCCGTTCGGGGTATGTGGCCGACGTGGGTATTCGCGACGGTCGCATCGATGCGATCGGTGCGATCGCCGAGCCCGCCCGAGACACGCTCGACGCCCGCGGGCACGTGGTCTGCCCGGGGTTCGTCGACCTGCACACGCACTACGACGCGCAGGTGTTCTGGGATCCGGCGCTCACGCCTTCGTCGCTGCATGGCGTCACCACCGTTTTCGGCGGCAACTGCGGTTTCAGCCTGGCGCCGCTCGAGCCGAGCGAAGGCGAGTACCTGATGCGCATGCTGGCGCGGGTCGAGGGCATGCCGCTCGAGAGCCTGCGAGTCGGCGTGCCGTGGGATTGGCGCACGTTCGACGAGTATCTCGGTCGTCTGGACGGTGCCCTGGCGCTCAACGCTGGCTTCCTGGTGGGGCACTCGGCGTTGCGTCGCGTGGCGATGGGCGAGCGCGCCAATCGCGGCGCCGCGACCGACGCGGACGTGGCGCGCATGGTCGTGTTGCTTCGCGCGTCGCTTGCCGCCGGTGGCATGGGCTTCTCGTCGTCGTCGTCGCCGACCCACAGCGACGGCGAGGGCGGGCCGGTGCCGTCGCGCCACGCCGCGCGCGAGGAGATCCTGGCGCTCTGCCGCGAGGTGAAGAATCATCCGGGTACCACGCTCGAATTCATCCCCACTGCGGGTCCGTTCGAACGCGCGCACAAAGAGCTGATGATCGAGATGTCGCTCGCCGCCGAGCGCACGCTCAACTGGAACGCGCTGGTGGTGACCGCGCTCGCCCCCGACCTCTTCGAGCAGCAGCTCGAGACCTCCGACCGCGCCGCCAAGCGGGGCGCGCGCGTGGTCGCGCTCACGCTGCCCGACGTGATGCGGATGCGCATCAACTTCACGTCGGGGTTCGTGTTCGATTCGCTGCCGGGCTGGGGCGGGGTGCTGGCGCTCGACGCCGCGTCCAAGAAGGAAGCGCTCGCGAGCCCGGCGGTGCGCGAGCGGATGCGTGCCGGCTACGCCGCGCCCGAGGCGGGCGTGTTCTCGTTCCTGCTGGCGCCCGACCTGCTGCGCGTCGTCGAGGCCTTCACGCCGGTGGGGAAAGCCATCGAGGGACGTACCATCGGTGAGGTGGCGCGGGAGCGCGGTGCGGACCCGTTCGACGTGCTCTTCGATCTGGCGCTCGCCGAGGACTTACGCACGCAGTTCACGCCCATGGTTCCCGGTGACGACGACGAGAGCTGGCAGCTTCGCGGGCAGGTCTGGCGTGATCCGCGGGTGGTCATCGGCGCCTCCGATGCCGGCGCTCACCTCGACATGATCGACACGTTCCAGCTTTCGACTCAGCTTCTCGGTCCGTGCGTGCGCGAGCGCAAGCTCATCGAGCTGGAAGAAGCCATCCATCGGATCACGGACGTACCGGCGCGTCTCTACGGATTGCGCGAGCGCGGTCGCCTGGTGCCCGGTTGGCACGCCGACCTGGTGGTCTTCGATCCCGACCGCATCGGCCCGGGGCCGCTTCACACGCGCGCCGATCTGCCGGGTGGCGCCGCGCGCCTTTTCGCCGAGGCGCGTGGCATCGCGCACGTGCTGGTGAATGGGGTCGAGATCGTGCGCGGCGGCGAGCTCACCGACGCTCGTCCTGGCACCGTGCTGCGCTCCGGCCGCGACACCGAGACCGTCGCGATTCCCGCCTGTGACGGCTGACGATCCAATCGAACATCCCCGATCTGGATCGACCCGACCGCCAACGCGTGGAGGAGGGCGAGGCGCCTCAGCGCGCCCCGTCTTCTTGCGCCGGCCGTGGCGCCGAGGTGAAGCCCTCGCCTTGGATGCTGCCCTGGTTCCACGAGGCGCGCTCAGCGCCGTCGGGGGTGATGAAACGGATCTTCCAGAAGCCGTGAGAGATGAGCGCGACGGCAGCGCGTTCGACGTCGACGTGCCGATTGGGTGCGCTGCGGGTGAGCCAGCTCGGGTCCACGACGATGGCCACACCCTTCTCCTCCAGGCGCACGTCGGTGACGGGTAGCACGTTCACCGCCGCCGAGAGATCCATTCGGATGCGTCCGATGTCGACACTCTCGCGCGGCGGCGGCGCCAGCTTGCGTTGCTTGTCACCACCCCGGACGACGTCGACGATCCGCGCGATCGCGACCACGCAGACGAGCACGAGCACGGCGATCTTCCAGGCTGGCTGCTTCCGGCCACCCTCGGAGTTCTCGGCGCTGGACCTGGCTGGGCGCGCCTCGTCGGTCTTGGGCTTCTTCTTGGGCTCGGACTTGCGCGGCTCTTCCCGCTCCTTGCGAGACGGCTCGGACTTTCGTGGCGACTTTTCTTCGGCCTTGCGGGCCGCCTTGTCCTCGGCCTCACGCGCCGCGCTGCGTGCTGCGATCACGGCCTGCCGCGCCAGGCGTTCCTTCTCGATCTGGAACGTCTCGTAGAAGCTCGCCGACGCGTCTGCGGACTCGATGGCGGTCGAATGCCATGCGGCGCGGGTGACGAGGGTATCGATCGCGTCGTTGGCCTCGGCGATGGCCGCCGTGACGGATTCGTCGATCCCCGCGTCTTCGGCGCTGGTGGCGATGCGCAGGTTGATCCCGTCGAGGAGCGTGCGATCGCGGTCGAGGGCCTCCTTGAGCTCGGAGGTGAGGCGCTCGTACCGCCAGTCCGCGAGCGCCAGCGCATCCATCACGCGCATCTGCGCCGCCGTGAGCTCGAGGATCGGATGGTCCCACAGCACCTCGGCCTCGGTCGGCGCGTCCTCGGGCTCGGCCGCGGGCGCAGGCTCGATGGGGCCGGTGGGTGCGTCGAAATCCTCGAGATCGAGGGACCAAGTGCCCTCAGTGCTGGCGCCGCTCCCCACGGATGGGGTGGGGGTGCCGACGCCGAGCGGGCTCATGTGTTCGAGGGCGGCGAGCCCAGCGCTCAGCACCCGAGCCGGCAGACCGACGCCAGGCGCGAGCGGGCGGCCGCGATAGGTGAGCGCGACCTGCGCGTCGCCGAGGTTGCCGAGCTCGGTCCGCAGCGTGCGAAGCAGCGCCACGTAGCTGCTCAGCGGCTCGTTCACGTTGCCGGCGCGCGCCGCGGGAGAATCCTCGAGGGGTGTGGTGTGCAGCGCACGTCCGTCGGCCCACACCGCTAACCCTTCGTCGTCGGACGGCTCCGCATTCGGTGTTGCCTGCGCTGCAACCGGCCAGCGCAGCCTGAGCTCGGCGTCGATCTCGACGGGGCCCGGATAGTCGCGGGCGAGCTTGGCGACGGTCGCCGCCATCTCGTTGGGAGTGCCGTCGAAGCGCAGCCCGAAACCCGAGATCGCGTCGGCTCCCGGCTCGGGATCCGGCAGCGTCGTGACCCGTCCCTCGCCGTGGAAGGTGGAGTCCGAGCCAAGCCCGAGGGCGAAGTACAGACGCGCGCGCACCTCGGGGAGCACCGTCGTCTGCACCGTGAGCGTGACGCCGGAGATCGACAGCACGATGCCTTCACCCCACGACCGCCCGTCGGGCGAGAATCGGATGGGGATCGACGTGCGAAGCACCGCCCCGTGCGTATCGGCAGCCATTCCTGTGCCCTCGTGTCGAAAACGCGGAGCCGCCGGTGGCGGCGCGATGCCGTGCCGAGCGTCGCGGCGGCACGCGGATGCGAGTTGCGCGATCGTATGTTCATGTCGATCGGCCCGCAAGCGAGGCTTTTACTGCCGGACGCTCCGTGGCATGAGAAGACGCATGCGCCGGCGGCACGACCGCCGCGCGGTCGTGCGGTGGGGGAGTCGATGGAGAGCGAGCAGGACGTGACCGTGGGGAGCTTCATCCGCCGCCTCGCGGTGGCACGCCAGTCGCACCCGCTGATGGTGCACGAGGGGCGCCGGCTCTCGTACGCCGACGCCGAGCGCCAGTCCCGTGAGCTCGCGAAGGGTCTGGCGGCGGCGGGAGTGGGGAAGGGCACGCGCGTCGGGCTGTGGATGCCGAACGGGCCCGACTGGGTGATCGCTTGGCTCGCCGCCGCGCGGATCGGTGCGGTGGTGGTGCCGATCAACACGTTCTACCAGGCGCGGGAGCTCGCCTGGGTGCTGACCCATGCCGATTGCGCGGTGCTGCTCATGAGCGCGTCCCATCTGGGCCACGACTTCGAGGCTCGACTCACGAGTGCGTTGCCCACGTTGAACGCCACATCCGGCGATCTGTGGTTGGAAGCCGCGCCATTTCTGCGCCGAGTCTTCGTGTGGGGAAGCCGCGGCCACGCGTGGGCCGCACCGGCACCGGACGCGTTGCGTGCGCTGGCTACGGCCCATCCCACGCTCGACGAAACTTTTCTCGCGGCGATGGAAGCCCAGGTCTTCTCCGCTGATCCGATGGTGCTCATCTACAGCTCGGGAAGCTCGGGTGATCCCAAGGGAGCGATCCACACCCACGGCAGTGTGTTGCGCCATGCGCGCGCCCTCAACGCCCACCGCCACATCGGCCCCGACGATCGCATGTATTCGCCGATGCCGTTCTTCTGGGTCGGCGGGTTGGTGTACTCGCTGCTCGCGTGCATGCACGCCGGCGCCACGATGCTCTCCGAGGAGACTTTCGAGCCGGGTCGCACGCTGGCGATGTTGGAGCGAGAGCGCGCCACCATCGCGGTGGGATGGCCGCACTACGCGAAGAGCATGGCCGAGCACCCGAGCTTCTCGGAGCGAGATCTCTCGCGGCTGCACAGCGGCAATCTGTGGGCGATCTTGCCGCCGGAGCGCAGGCCCGCCGATCCCGAGCTGCGTTCGAACGCACTCGGCATGACCGAGACCAGCGGGCCGCACACCTACGACAACATGGACCGGGATCTGCCCGAGCCGCTCCGGGGCTCTTTCGGCCACGCCGTCGAAGGCTTCGAGCACAAGATCGTCGATCCGGCTTCCGGCTCGACGCTCGGCGCGGGCGAGCTGGGCGAGATCTGCGTTCGCGGCCCAGGCGTGATGCAGGGGCTCGCCAAGCTCGAGCGGCACGACGTGTTCGACGCCGATGGCTATTACCACACCGGCGATTCGGGCTACTTCGACGCCGACGGCGTGCTCTTCTACCGAGGGCGCTTGGGTGAGCTCATCAAGACCGGCGGCGCAAACGTGACGCCGCGGGAGGTCGAGGTCGCGCTCCAGGCCTATCCGGAGGTCAAGGAGGCGTACGTGGTCGGGCTTCCCGACGCGGCGCGCGGCGAAGTCGTCGCCGCGGCGGTGGTTCTCAACGTGGGCCACGCGGTGACGGCGGAGGCGTTGCGCGGTCGGCTCAAGAAGGAGCTCGCGGCTTACAAGGTCCCGCGCCACGTGTGTCTTTTCGAGAGCGCTTCGCTGCCGTTCACCGACTCGGGAAAGATCGACAAGAAGCGCCTCGTGGCGGCGCTCGCCGCGCGGATCTGAGAGTGGCCGCGGCGCGTTGGTTCGGGCTGGCTGGCAACCGAGATAGGGACGCGAGCTCGGCGCTGGCCGCCCCATCGAGCTGTCGCGGCGGCGCGAGGCGTGGAGCGCGCCTCGTTCCGCCGGCGGGCGGGCGCGGGCGGGAAATCTCTCCTTGATTCCACGTCGCGTCTCTGTGTATGGCTATGCCCCTACGGCGCGATGCCGAGCGCCCGGACGCGCCGGCAATCCGAGGAGAGGAGACACGCCCATGCGCAGCGACAAGGGTTTCACGCTCGTCGAGCTTCTGGTGGTGATCGCGATCATCGGGATCCTGTCAGCGATTGCGATACCGCAGCTTCTAGGAGCGCGCGACAAAGCGCGAACGGCGACGTGCGACGACATGTTCACGGCGCTGAGCGGCGAAGTCGCGAACGAGCTGGACTTCGCCATTCACGGCGGCAGCGGAGGCTGCCTGGTGGGCTCGAATGCCGGCGTGCTGGCGTGCGTGCTCGCCAAGCACTCGGACGAGGACAACCCGCGCAACCGGAATCAGAAGGCGTTCACCACTGCCTCCAACAGCAACACACCTCCCCAGGATCCGTGTCAGGTAGGGCTGGTGGCGGTGAGCACCAACGGGATCGTCTTCACCCAGACCCCATTGGTGGTGGGCTCGTTCCGGACCATGCGCATACGCGTGGACTGAGGCTCACGCCGCGGCCGGCGGGGGCCGAGCACGTCGACGGGCGAACGGCTGGGGGAAACCCGGCCGTTCGCGCTCCGTGCGGCTCGTTTCGTCAGTGGGCGTTCACTCGCGGCAGCGCCGACACACGCCGAGCAGCGTCACGTGAATCGCCTCGACGTGGAAGCCTTCGGGCACCGGCGTGAGCCCCCGGATGGGCCCGTCTGCCGCTGCGGGGAGGTCGACGATGCGACCGCACCGTCGGCAGCGCCCGTGATAGTGAGGCGCGGGGTTGGCCTCGTATCGGAAGGGCTCGCCACCCTCGGTCACGCACGATGCGAGGCCGGAGCTCACCAACGAGCTGAGCGCCTCGTAGACCGTCTTGCGACTCGTAGACGGGAACGTGGCGAGAAGCTGCCGGTGAAGCTCGATGGCGGTGGGATGCGACCTCGAGCGGCGCAGTAGATCGAGGAGCATGGCCCGCTGACGCGTCACTCGCAGGCCCCGAGCGGCGAGCGCTTCAGCGGGATCGTCGCGTTTCATGGTGGCGAAGCTCGTTCGCGTCGGCGTCGGCGCGCAGTATATCGGTCGGGATGGACGTGCCAGATTTCTGTCTGGGGCCCCCGACCGACGTTGCCGGCCATGCGTGCTCCGCATGCTGCGCGCCGCGCTCACAGCCTTTGGGAATGGCGACGCTCCGCTCCGCGGCCGCCTCCTTTCTCGCGGCATGCCCCGTGAGCAGACGTGTGGGCCTCGAACCGGTGACGCTGTCGGTGTTCGAATCAACGATGAGCCGGCTGGGAATTTCGGCGTATCCGGGGCGAGTGGGGGTCGGGTCGTGACGCTCGAGAAAGCGCTGGTCCGTAGCCGCCGCAAGCCGAGGCGCCATTCGTGATGGCGCCGAGCCCAGTGCCTGTGTAGGTGACCGGCGCAGTGGCTTTCGCCGAGGTGGCGCCCATGGTCGAGACGAGCAGAGCGAGCCCGAGCGTAAAGCGCACGAGCCGCGTCATCGAGGCACCACGCACGGTCCACCTCCCGGGCTGTGTGGCGGTTCGACTTCGTCAGACTGCGCCGGCGCGTCCAAGAAGCCGAGCACGCAGGGGCGACAACACGAGCGCACCCACGCGTGTAGTCGTTGGCCCACCCGGGCTGTTTGCCGAGTAACGGGATTTCGCGCGCATCCAAGCCAGGCCGCCGGCGCCGGCTGCGTAGCCACGCCGCCGCGGGTTGGCCGCGTATCGGACCGGCTACTCACCCTCGGTCACGCGCGACGCGAGGCTGGAGCTCACCAACGAGCGGAGCGCTTCGTAGACCGTCTTGCGCCTCGTGGACGTGAGCTTGGCGAGAATCTGCCGGTGCGGCTCGATGGCGGTGGGATCGGACCTCGAGTGGCGCAGTCGATCGAGGCGCATGGCCCGCTGACGCGTGACGCGGAGGCCGCGGGGCGCGAGCGCTGCGCCGGGATCGTCGCGTTTCATGGCTGGGTGAGGCAGCGTGCCGAGCGACCGCGTCACCCACTCGGAACGCGCTCGAATCCGCGTGAGTGTCTCACCTTCGTCGGGCCCCGGCGTCGCGCGGAGTCGCGGGTCTG
Source organism: uncultured bacterium (assembly GCA_964450125.1). Taxonomy (GTDB): domain Bacteria; phylum JADJOY01; class JADJOY01; order JADJOY01; family JADJOY01; genus JADJOY01. The sequence goes on along the minus strand of CAYVDO010000188.1, from coordinate 2,239 downwards.
CCCGGCGGTCCGCGCGTGGTCGAGCCTGCCGATGTTTCCTCGGGGGTCTGTTCCAGACCCCCACCCCCAAGTCGACTCGGCTTCGCTCGCCGATCCTCGCCTTCGGCGAGGCTAGGAGCGTGTCGGGAGCGAATTTCCCGACACACTCCTAGCAGGCGCTGTCGCGATGCGAGCAAGACCGCACCGATGACAAATGTCATGCGCGCACCGATCGCCTGGTGCCATGTTCGAGCCACGGCGCTGCGCGTCGCCCACGCAGCAGCGATTGGGAGGCACGTCATGGCGAAGCAGGTAGCTCGGCGGGACTTCCTGAAGCTCGCGAGCGCGGCGGGTCTCGGTGTGGCGCTGACGCCATCCGAGCTCTTCGCGCAATACGCGCACCTGGCGCCGGTTGCGGTGCCCAATCCGCTCGCCGCATATCCCGACCGCGACTGGGAGCGGATGTATCGCGACATCTTCCGCACCGATCGCTCGTTCGTGTTCATGTGCTGCCCCAACGACACGCACAACTGCCTGCTCAACGCGTTCGTCAAGAACAACGTGGTGGTACGGATCGAGCCGACGTACGGCTATGGCAAGGCGACCGACCTCTACGGCAACCACACCAGCGCGCGCTGGGATCCACGCTGCTGCCAGAAGGGATTGGTGCTGGCGCGGCGCTTCTACGGTGATCGGCGCGTCAACGGCGCGTTCCTGCGCGCCGGGTTCAAGAAGTGGGTGGACGACGGCTTCCCGCGCGATCCGGCGAGCGGGGCGGCGCCCACGGAGCTGATGCGGCGCGGTTGGGACTCGTGGGTCCGGGTGAGCCACGAGGAGGCCTTCGCGTACCACGCCAAGGCGCTCACCAACATCGCGACCACCTACTCCGGCGAAGCGGGGAAGAAGCGCTTGCTCGCGCAGGGCTACGACCCGGACATGGTCGATGCGGTCGGCGGCGCCGGTACGCGAGTCCAGAAATTCCGCGGTGGCATGGCCAAGCAAGGCGCCGTGCGGATCTTCGGCACATTCCGGATGGGCAACTCGATGGCCCTTCTCGACCACTGGATCCGCAAGGTGGACGAGGCCGACGCCAAGGGCGCGAGTACCTGGGACTCCTACTCGTTCCACACCGACCTGCCGCCCGGCCATCCGATGGTGACGGGCGACCAGACCAACGACTTCGAGCTCTTCGACACCGAGAACGCCAACGTCATCATCGCCTGGGGCATGAATTGGATCACCACCAAGATGCCCGACAGCCACTGGCTCACCGAGGCTCGGCTCAAGGGGAAGCGCACGGTGGCCGTCACGGTCGAGTATTCGGCGACCGCGTCGAAATGCGACGACGTGGTGGTCATCCGTCCCGGCACCGACCCCGCGCTGGCGCTGGGCGTGGCCCAGGTGATGATCGACGAGAAGCTCTACGACGCGGACTTCGTGCGGCGCTTCACCGATCTGCCGACGCTGGTGCGCATGGACACGCTGGAGCGTCTGCGCGCTCGCGACGTCTTCCAGGGGCGCGCCGAGAGCAAGCTGGAAAACTGGACGAAGGTGCTCGCAAAGGACGAGAAGCCCGTCGCGACCACCAAGCAAGAAGGCGTCCAGGTGCCCGAGGCATTGGCCGGCGAGCTCGGCGACTTCGTCATGTGGGACGAGGAGAAGGACGCGCCGGTGGCGGTGAGCCACGACCAGCTCGGCACGCACTTCGACGCCGCCTCGGTGAAGCCGGCGCTCGAGGGCAGCTTCGAGGTGACGCTCGCCGACGGCACGAAGGTGACGGCGCGGCCGGTGTTCGACCTGATGGCCGAGTACCTCAACGCGAACCTAACGCCCTCCCAGTGCAGCCAGATCACCTGGGCGCCCAAGGCGGCGATCGTGGAGCTGGCGCGTGTCATCGCCAAGAGCGAAGGCAAGACGCTCATTGCCGTGGGGATGGGACCCAATCAGTTCTGGAACAACGACAACAAGGACCGGGCGCTCTTCCTGGTGCTGGCGCTCGCTGGCAGCCTCGGCAGGCACGGCGGCAACATCGGCAGCTACGCCGGCAACTACAAGGCGACGCTCTTCTCGGGCGTGCCGCTGTGGGTCGTCGAGGATCCGTTCCATCCACAGCTCGACCCGGCGGGCGAGGTCCACAAGCGCTACACGACCCGCTACGAATCGATGCACTACTGGGCGAACGGCGAGCGGCTGATGAAGGCCGGCAACAAGAAGATCACCGTCGGCGCGCACGTGCCCACGCCCACCAAGGCGATCTGGC
>CAYVDO010000187.1:3571-15043 GCA_964450125.1 uncultured bacterium | reverse complement strand
TAGCCTGCATCATTCACGAACGTCGCGCTGCGGCTGCGACGGAGCGCGACCCTCCGCGCGTCTCGTACGAGCGAACCGATGGAGGGCACGGGGCCTGCGGCCCCTGCTCCGTCGGCGCCGACGCGCTGTCGCGGGCACGAGCGAACGGCACTTGCGACGATGGCAGGTGTCAACGGGGTGATGCCTGGTGTCTGGACGCCGCGTTCATGAATAGATCGGGCTAGGAGCCTGTCGCCGTGCGTGGCACATTTTCCGACGGATCCTGGTTGGTGCGCCGTACTCACCGCGACTCGGCAGCCTCGTGGAGCGTTTCGAGCAGGTGCGCGAGCTGAGGACGCGGCGGGATCAGTAGCGAGATCGTCCCAAGTTCGCTCGTGGAAGTTACCAAACGCGCCCCTCGCGCGTTGATTGCGGATCGCTCGATCCAAGCCGCATTCGTGCGAATCGAGCACTGGCGAGGGGGCCGGTCTTGGCGCATCGCCATTGGCGCGAATATTGCCATTGACGCGGCAGATCGATCGCGCCTGCTGCGTTCGATCCGTGAGGTGAGGCGTGGTGAAGCACGACGCGGAGCCGCCGAGTGAGCACGGTGCCGATGGCGCCGTGGACCCACCGGAGCCCGAGTTCTCGATCGCCCAGTCGAACGCGCTGGCCCCGTTACTGATCCTGTTTGGCGTCACCGTCCTCGCCATCTTCCTCTCGATCGTTCGCGCGAAGCCGATCGCGCCGCCGGAAGGGGCACCAGCCGCCAAGGCCTTCTCCCCCGTCGATTTTCCCGGGGTCTTCTCGAAAGACGAGGCGCTCGCAGGTCTCGAGCCGGCCACGGCCGGTGGACCCAAGAAAGAGTTCCCGGTGCCGGCACCGCCTTTCAGCGAAGACATCTTCCCGTGCTCGGGCTGTCACGCCGACATGGATACCGATCCGACGCGGCGCGAGTTCACGGACATCCACTCGGACATTCGCTTCGAGCACGACGCCGAACACCGCTGGTGTCTCGACTGCCACGATTCCACGGACCGCGACCAGCTCAAGCTCGCCAGCGGCGAACGATTGCCGTTCACCGAGTCGTATCGGCTCTGTGGCCAGTGCCACGGCACGCAGTTCCGTGACTGGAAGCAGGGCATCCACGGCAAGCGCACGGGCTATTGGGATGGGGCGAAGCGCTACTTGCTGTGCGTGAATTGCCACAACCCGCACAGCCCCCGTTTCAAGCCGCTCGAGCCACTGCCGCCGCCGGTCCGGCCCAACTTCTTGAGACCCGAGGACGCAGCGCGCGCCGCAGCCGCCACGCCATCCGCCGGCGCCCACGCGGGTGCGGCCGAGGAGGCTCCCCATGGCTGACGGCGGATCGGCACACGAAGGGGTACTCCTCGGGCCAACGACGTGCAGCACCGGCTGCGGCACGCCCCCCGCCGAGGAAGCGGGCGATTCCAAGGGGCGTCTCGCCAATCGACGCGACTTCCTGACCGCCGTCGGCCTGGCGGCAGCGGGGTATCTCGCGGGCTGCTCGCCAGCGGCTCGCGAAGAGTTCTTCCAACGCCGATTCGTCGAGCTCACGCCCGACGAGGTCGCTCGTCGGATCGAGCGCATGCAAGCGGAGTATCGCAAGAAGTTCGGCCCCGACGTCACGCTGTCGTCGATTCCCGCGAAGCCCGGGGTGCACTTCGGCTACGCGCTCGACCTGTCGCGCTGCATCGGCTGCCGCCGCTGCGTCTACGCGTGCGTCAAGGAGAACAACCAGTCGCGCAATCCGCAGGTGCAGTGGATCCGCGTGCTCGAGATGGAGAAGACGAAGGGCATCGATTTCGAGAGTGCAAACCCGTACTACGACCACGCGACCGTGCCGGACCCGGACCACTTCTATCTGCCGGTGGCGTGTCAGCAGTGCGAGAACCCGGCGTGTACGCGGGTGTGTCCGGTCGGGGCCACTTGGAACGAGCCGGACGGCGTGGTGGTCATCGACTACGACTGGTGCATCGGCTGCCGCTGCTGCATGTCGGCGTGCCCGTACGGCGCGCGGCACTACAACTGGGCCGAGCCTTCGATTCCGGCCGAGGAGCTCAACCCCGACCTGCACGTGCTGGGCAATCGGCCGCGCCCCAAGGGCGTCGTCGAGAAGTGCACGTTCTGCATCCAGCGCGTGCGCGCGGGACGCTACCCGGCGTGTGTCGAGATCTGTCCGGTGGGGGCGCGCAAGTTCGGCAACCTGCTCGATCCCGAAAGCGAGGTGTCGCGCATCCTGCGCGAGAAGCGTGTGTTCGTGCTCAAAGCCGAGCTCAAGACCGACCCGAAGTTCTACTATTTCTACGGGCTCTAGGACGGCACATGGGACCAATCGGATTCCTCCGATCGAGCCTTCGATTCGTGCTTCGCGGCGGCAAGGCGTACTGGCTCTGGGTGCTGAGCCTGGCGGCGCTCATCGCCTGGGGAGCCGCAGCCTACGTCGATCAGCTCCACCAGGGCCTGATCGTCACCAACATGCGCGACCAGGTCTCGTGGGCCTTCTACATCGGCAACTTCACGTTCCTGGTGGGCGTCGCGGCGGCGGCCGTGGTGTTGGTCATCCCCGCCTACATCTACCACTGGAAACCGATCAAGGAGGTCGCGATCCTGGGCGAGATCCTCGCCATCAGCGCGATCGTCATGTGCCTGATGTTCGTGGTCGCCGACATGGGTCATCCGGAACGCGGTTGGCACCTGATCCCGATCCTCGGTCACATGAACTTCCCGCGCTCGATCCTCGCCTGGGACGTGTTGGTGCTGAACCTCTACTTGCTCTTGAACGTCACGATCGTCACGCACGTCCTCTATCGCGGCATGCAGGGGCGCCCACCGAATCAGCGCTTCGTGGTTCCGCTGGTGCTGTTCTCGGTGCCGGCGGCAGTCGGAATCCACACGGTCACGGCGTTCATCTACGCCGGCACCGCAGCGCGGCCGTATTGGAACGCGTCGATCCTGGCGCCGCGCTTCCTGTGCTCGGCGTTCTGCTCCGGGCCCGCGATCATGCTGATTCTGTTCCAGATCCTGCAGCGCACCACCAAGATCGCCATCAAGGACGACGCCATCTGGAAGGTCGCCGAGCTGATGGCGTACGCGATGTTCCTGAACCTGTTCCTGCTCGGCGCAGAGATCTTCAAGGAGTACTACTCGCAGACCGAGCACCTGCGGCACGTCGAGTACCTCTTCAGCGGGCTCGACAAGCACCGTGCCTTGGTTCCCTACGCGTGGGCCTTCGTCGCGTGCGGTGTGGGTGCGTTCCTGCTGTTCCTGATTCCAACCACGCGGCGCAACGTGGTCACACTGAACCTCGGTTGCCTGTTGATCTACGCGAGCGTCTACATCGAGAAGGGGATGGGCCTCGTGATCCCCGGGTTCACGCCCGACACGTTGGGCGAGGTCTACGAGTACGTCCCGACGCTGCACGAGCTTCGGATCGGCGCGGGAATCTTCTCGACCGGGTTCCTGGTGTTCACGTTGCTCTGCAAGATCGCCATCCCGATCATGACCGGCGAGTTCCATCAGCACCGGCTGCAGCGTACGGACCGCGGGGCTGCGGGCGTCGCCGCCGCCGCGACGTGACTTCGCGCCCACCGTTCGCACGCGGCGCGCGCCTGCGTCACGGCGCGGTCGTGTCGCGGCTCGGCGGCGGCGGGGCGCGGCGGGTGAACGCCGGTGTGACGATGAGCGCACTGCCGTAGAGGGCGAGGCTGAAGACCAGCGCGGCGGCCGAGCCGATGCGCAAGTCTTCGAGCACCAGCTTGAGCCCGCCAGCTAACAGTACGACGCCCGCCAGCGCTGCCAGCTCGCGTTTGCCACCCAGCGCGCGCCAGGCGGCGAGCGCGAGCGCCGCAGCAGCGAGCACGCCGGTTCGCACCACCGCGAGGCGACCCGGGTCGGCGTGTGGGCCGGGAGCGCCCGCGATCGGGCCCGCCAAGAGCCGCGCGGCCGTGCCCCCGACGGCCAGCAACGCCACGGCCAACGCGGCGACCCGCGCAGCCCTGGCGAGTCGATCGGGTCCGGCGAGCGGTGCTCCGCGATAGGCGAGGAACGCGATCGCTGTGGCGAGCCCCAAGATCGCGACGAGTGTCCAGGACAGGTTGGGCCACGGGCCTGCGGCCGGCCGTGCCAACGCGGCGAGCGACGCGGTCAGGAGGCCCGAGGCCAGCGCGGCCGCCGCCGAGAGCAATGCTGCGTGCACTTGGAAGACCGGCCGATTGCGCGGCAGCGCGAGCGTTGCGACCGCCACCCCAGCCGTCGCCCACACCACGGGGTAGAACGCCCCGGGGATCAGCACGCGCACCCCTTCGGCAGCGAGGAAGGTCGCAAGCGTCGAGAAGTAGCCGCTGGCCGCGCGGTGGCCCCAGCGTCGCTCGCTACGCCGCGACAACACGGCGTGGAGAAGCAAGCCCGCCAGCAGCGCCGCCGCCGCGATCCCGTTACGCACGCCGCCCGAGGCCACCCGCAGGCTGGCCTCGAAGCCCACCAGGCACACGATCACGGTCTGGGTGATGGCGAATGGTGTCAGATCGTGCGCCTGCACCAACAGGCGCAGCACGAAGGCACCCAGGTACACGACCACCAACCCGAGCTGCGCCGCCAGCAACGGTGCGGTGCGCAGCCATTCGGAAGGCTCGCCGATCAATCTGAGCCCGCCGAGGTGGAGCACCACCAGGTCGAGGACGATGGCGACCACCCAGCGCTGCCCGCGCCAGCCACGTCCGTAGGCGAGCACCAGCGAGCCCACGGCGAGCGCCAGCAGGTACGGAACGAACGCTCGAGCCGACTGGGTGACGAGCAACAGCGCAACGCCGTCGAGGAGCGCAGCGATGACGGTGATCCAGCTGATCGTCGGGAACACGCGTCGCCACGCCACCACGAGCCCGAGGCAGGTCGTGACCGCCAGCGCCGCAGCGGCCAGATCGGGGGAGAGGAGGTGAAAGCGGGTGGTGGCCTCGAAGACCAGCGGATACGCGATCAGGCTCGACGCCAGGGCGTGGAACGCCCCACTCAGGGGCGCGCCGCCGGCAGCGGCGCGATCGGCGAAGAAGAGCCAGGCGATCGCGTATGCCAGTCCCAGCGCCACCCCCAGCCCTGTCGAGAGCACGCCGGACTCGGTCAGCGAGCGGAACAGGAACGCGCCGCCGAGAACGAGACAGGTGCGGCCAATCAGAGCTGGCAGACCGCCGAGCCGAGCGGCGTCGAGCGCTGGAACCGGGCTTGGCTCCTGTTCCGGCGCCGCGACTTCCCGGGTTGGCTCTCTGCCCGCGCTTGCTTTGGTGGGGGGTGGCTCGCGGGCTTCGACTGCAGCAAGCCGTGCGTGCAGCTCGCCCACGGTTCGTTCGAGCTCGCGAACGCGGTCCTCGAGTGGGGGGGGCGGGGAGCGCAGGCTCAAGCCTCCGATGCGGACGTCGGACCCACAATGGCCGAAGCGTGCGGGGCCGCGCGCAAGAACGGTTCCATTCCGCGCGCCGCCGACGAGTCGGTCACCGGCGTGCGCGCCCGTCGCGCTTTGGAAGCCACCAAGGCGCGGAGTGCACCCGCACGGCGCACGCCCGGGAGCGTGCGCCGTGTGCCGCGGGACTGGTTATTTCACGAGTGTCTTCGAATAGGCGAAGACGTTGTCGAGAGCGGCTTGATCGAGAGTCTTGCCGAACGCGGGCATCGGCTTCTTCCCTTCCGCGAGCAGCTTCATGACTTCGGTGTCGTTCATCTTCCACGGCTTGCTGATGTCGGGAATCTCGACTTTGAGCTTTTCCGCCATCTTCGGGTTGCCCTTGCCGTCCTCGGCATGGCAGTTGGTGCACTTCTTGGCGTAGATCGCCTTGCCCGCCTCCGCGTCCGCGGCTTTGGCAGCATCCATCGACGCGAACGCGACGGCCCAAAGCAGCGTGACGATCGTCGTCCCGATACGCCCCATCACATCGCCTCCTGTGGTTGCGCTCGCGCCGTCGAGCACGGGCGAGGAGCCGCCGGTTGCTGCCGACGGCTCGGCGCAAACCTTAGCAAATCGCTTGCCGCATCGGTGGGACGAGGAGCTGGACGTACCGACGGGGGGCCGTCCAGCGAGGAGCCCGTCACTTCACGAGGGACTTGGTGTAGGCCATGACGTTCTCGATCGCGGCGGCGTCGAGGGTCTTGGCATATCCGGGCATGGGTTTCTTGCCTTCCTGGAGGAGCTTCAGGATGTCGGCGTCGCTCTTGTCGGACGGCTTGCTCAGATCACCCATTTCGACTTTCAGCTTGGCTGCCATCTTGGCGTCGCCCTTGCCGTCGGCGCCGTGACAGTTCTGGCACTTCTTTTCGTAGATCGCCTTGCCAGCCTCGGCGTCTGCGGCGCGCGCGGACATCGCAGGCGCCGAGACCGTGAGCGCGATTGCGGCGATCAACAGCTTCGATCCGAGATTCATCGTTCGCTCCTCCCCATCGAATTCTTGAATCTCCGCAGCGACATGCGGCGGAGGGGTTCTCGTCGTGAGTGGTGACGCTTTTACTCCTGCGTGTCGTCCTCGAGCTCGACGTCTGCGGACGAATCCGCCGGCATGCGCTCCAGGACCCGGCCTGTTGGTGAGAAGCCCGTGAGCCACGCGGTGTCCATCGGATAGACGACCGGGTCGAAGATCACGAAGTAGAAATGCCACACCAAGATCGAGAGCGTGGCGAGCACGGCTTCGTAATAGTGGAGAGCGGTCGCGACGTCGAGTGCCCATTTCGGGAGATGCTGCATGGCCGGCGTCGAGAACCAGAGCAGCAGTCCCGAGACCGCCATCACCACACTCCCCCACATGAAGGCGAGGTACTCCGCCTTCTCCGGGTAGCCGAGCGTTGGGCTACGAGGAGGCACGCGGCTGCGGCCGGTGAGCCAACGCAGCTTCTCGCCGAGCTCGTGAAGATCCGAGCGGCCGGGGATCATGCCGACGATGCATGCACGCGCCTTGCGATTCACGGCCACGTGCATCAAGTGGAAGCCGAGCGCCGCCATCATCACGGAGCCAGCGGCGCGGTGGATCAGGCCGCGCAGCTCGAGCGATGCCTCCCAAGCGAGCAGCGGATTCGCCCACCACGCTTCCGGAAACTTGAGCGCGAAACCGGTGTAGACGAGCACCAGGAAGCTGATCGCGGTAATTCCGTGGGCGATGCGGAAGCCGAGCGAGAGCCGCTCCTCGCTGCGCACCGCCGTACGCCTCGTGCGCCACCCGTCGTTACGGGCCTTGCGGTAGAGGTCGACGGCGTTGTGCAAGAACATCAGGCCCACGACCAGCGGGATCAGCACCAGGTAGATGCGCCGGATCCAGGTCACGGCGACGTGCTCGCCCTTGTTGGGCAGCACGTGGATCGCGGTGATCGGGAAGCTCTCGCCCGCGCCCGGATGGCACTTGCCACAGGTTTTCGGCAGGTTCGTTGGATGGATGAGCGAGCGCTCGTCGGACGACGGCAGCACGTCGTGAACGCCGTGGCAGGACGCGCAGTTGGCGACGGTAGCCGAGCCGGTGCGCATCGCGAGGCCGTGGTAGCTGTCCTCGAACGACTTCACCTGTTCCGCCGGGAAGCCGAACTTCTGCGCCAACCGGATGTCACCGTGGCAGCGCCCGCAGGTCATCTTCGGCACGTTGGTGGCCGAGACCGGCGAGCCCCGCTCGTGGGGTGCCGCGATCTGGTGCTCGCCGTGGCAATCGATGCAGGTGGGTGCCTCGCGAATGCCGTGCGCCACCGCCTGGCCGTGGATGCTTCCCTCGTAGGCCTTGGCGATCTCTACGTGGCAATGCCCGCAAGTCGCCGCGACGTTCACCGGGTTGACCTGCGATCGTGGATCTTGCGGGGGAAGGATCGCGTGGCTGCCGTGGCAACTGCTGCATACCGCGCCGTGTTTGCCGCTCGCGGCTGCGCGGGCGTGAACACTGTGCTCGTAGGCTTCGATCGGCAGCGTGCGGCCGAAACCCAGGCGCTTGGCGGTCTCGCCGTCTCCGTGGCAGTGCCCGCAAGTAGCTGCCGTGCGGCTCGAGTGAAGCGCCGATTTCGGATCATCGCTGGGCACGATCGCGTGCGCGGCGCCGTGACACGTCTTGCAAGCGTCCGGCTGAATCTCGGTTTCCGCACGGCCCTTGCCGTGAACGCTGCCCGCCAACTCGGCGAAGGCGTCATCGTGACAGGGGCGACAGCTCGCGGTTTTGTGTCGAGCGTCGTCGGAGTCGCGCTTCGCCTCGGGATGGCAATCGATGCACTCGAACGACTCGTGCGTGGTCCCGGCGATCGCTGCGGGTGCATCGGGATGACAGGTATCGCAACCGACGTCGTCGTCCGCGGCGACGCTCGTCGTTGCGGGCGCGACGGCGAGCATCAGCCATGCGAGCGCGAGCAGCCACGCTCGCGGAGAATCACGGTGTCGGCCGCGATTCATAGCCCACCCGTGGCTCCGTCGTGGCAATCCGAGCAGATCTGGTCCTGCCACATGTCACCGACGTCACCGGGATGGACGAACTCGAGCCCCTCGAAATTCGCGGCGGTTCTTTCCGTCGACTCCCCTTGTCCCACGATCAGATGGCAGGAGTTGCAATCTCGGGTGAGGGTGACGCCTTCTTTGGTGGCGTGGTCGCCGTCGTGGCAGCGGAAGCAGCCCGGGAAGTTCATGTGCCCGATGTTGTCCGGGTAGGGCTTCCAGTTGACTTTCATTTCCGGGAAGACGTTCTGCTCGAAGAGCCGCTGCACCTCGACGATGGCCTGTTCGATCTGAGACTGGTGATCCTTCGCGTAGTCCGCCTGCTCGGTGCGGTAGTAGGTGGATAGCGCTTCGGCGATGGTGCGCCGCGCCTCCTCGGTGCTTTCGTAGTCTTTGGCGAGCAGCGTGATCGCCTGCTGCTTGATGTAAGGAATGCTCGTGTCGATGCGTTTGGTGAAGATCGACATGTCGACCGAGTCGACCGGTGGGTTGTATTGATGCGATGGGCGGTTGTGGCAATCGATGCAGTCCATGCGTCGCGGCGTCGCCTGCGCGATCTCCTCGGGCTCGAGCGGTGCCGAGCCCGACTCGTAGACCTTCACCGAGCCGTCGGGCGCCGTCACGCGCACCCACGGAATCACCTGCCGCTGCGGGTCGGACGCGATGTATTCCACCTTGTTCTCGATGTTCATGTGCCAGTGGATGCCGCCGGCGGGGCCGAAGCTCGGATCGCCGCCTCCCACCTTCAAGAGCAACGAGATCGTCCACGGTGAGTTGGTTTCGTCGGCGAGGTAGTGATGGTTTTCGCGCAGCGCAGCGCCGAAGAACTTCCGCGGCCAGTGGCATTGCTCACAGGTTTCTTGCGCGGGACGCAAGCTCTCCACGGGTACGGGAATCGGTCGCGAGTACTTGTGGGTGAGCACCGAGTAGACCTGGTAGAGGCCGGATATCTTCGATTTCACGAACCACTCGGCGCCTGGGCCGATGTGGCACTGAACGCAGGTGACGCGCGCGTGCGGTGACTCCCCGTACGCGGTCTTCTCGGGGCTCATCACCTGGTGGCAGGTGTCGCCGCAGAACATCACCGATTCGGTGAACTCGTACGCGCGATACGAACCGATCGCGGAGATGAGGAGCAGCAAGAAGGTGCCGGTGACCACGGCGATGAAGGTCGCTCGATGCCTGGGAACGTTGAAATCGATGCGCGGGAAAGGGGGGATCTCGCCGGGCTTCGCACGTCGCCGCCGCCTCCGTTCGAGCAGCACGCCCACCACCATCAACGTGATGCCCAGGAGCAGGAAGCCGGGCGCGACGAGGTAAGTGAGAATTCCCTGATAGGGGTTTCGAAAGCCACGGAGGAAATCGGCGCCCAAGAGGTAGATCGCACCGAAGAGCGTGCACGCCGTCACGACCGACCCAGCCAGGCTGGTCCAGTTCTGCATCAGCGACGGAGGGCGAGGCTGGGAGGTGCTGGAAGGTTCAGCCATGGCGGTAGTCCTCGTGAAGGTCGGGGGACGTCTTGGTCGACCGGCTTACTCGTGCCAAAGCTCGAGCGTGCGCACCGCACCGAGGCCGTGGTGCTCGCTCGTGGCGGGCATTCTCTTCGAAGACGACGGCATCGCTGCACGCCTCGTGCGTGGCGTGTGAGCGATGCGGTTTCTCAGCCTGGAACGGATCGAGCCCAAAGAGGCAGCGCCGCAACGTCGCCGCGTGTCGCTGGCGGCGCGACGCGCAGAGCGAGCGCTGGGCGCTCGCCGACTGCGGAGAGGAGATGTGAAGGCTCACGGGTGTGGCGGCGTCGCTGGCTAGGGAACGAGTGCTGCGCGGCCGGGTTGAGGTGCTTCGCGCGTGCGCGCCTTCGCGCGGGGGGCCACTCGTGGAGCGGGATCGTTCGGGTCACGGGGCCGTCTTCTTGAAGGTCTTCATGTATTCGACCGTGTCGCGGATCTGCTGGGTGCTGAGCCGCGTGGCCCATTCGGGCATGTACGGCGAGCCGTGCATCGCCTTGGCGGCGCCGAGAGAGATGAAGTTGACGAGCTCGTCCTCGCGGCCCTCGATCTTGAACTCGGGCGAGGCGAAGTTGCGCGGCTTGGGCGGCTCCAGATACTGGGCGACGGGGCCTTTGCCGTCGCCGTTCGCGCCGTGACAGCCCTGACAGGAGGCGGCGTAGATGTCGCGGCCTGCGGGGACGCTCACGTGCTTGCCGGGAACGGAGAGGGTGCGGATGTGGGCGATGGTGTCCTGCAGGATCTCGGGTTTGAGCACGGTTGCGACGGTCATCGGACCGTGCGAGGCGCTCGCGAGTCCTTTGGCGATCGCTTCGTCGGTGCGCCCGCCGAGCCACGCCGAGTTGGTGAAGTCCAGCAGCGGTGCCTTGAGATTGGGAGCGAGTGGGCCGTCGCCACGTCCGTAGCGCCCGTGACAGCTCGCGCAGAGCTCGTCGTAGACCTTCTGACCTTCGAGCTTGGTGTTCGCGGCGCCGTCGGCCGCGGCCAGCGCATCGGTTGACCCGAGTGAGACCGCGACGATCGCGGCGATGGCGATGCGCTTCATGGTTTCGACCTCGTCGTGGTGCTGCGCATGTGGCCCGCGGGCGCCGAGTCGCGCGAACGCGCTGCGCTCCGAGTCGTCCGGCGGTCGTTTCCGGCGATTGTCGTTGCAAGGTCGGGGCCCCGCGGCGGACGCGGCACCGCTGCCGGATGGCGGGTCGCAACTCGCGAGGATCGCGAGAGAAATCGCGCGGGCGGCGATTTCACGCTGGTGCATGACGCACCTCGTCGCGAAATCCGCGCGGAATGGACGACCCCGATCCGCTGCGAGCGCTTCCGATCGGTAACGCCGCCTCGGCTGCTCGTGGCGAGGCGTTCCTCGCTCGTCACGCCGGTTTTGCGAGTAGGCCCTCGAACCAGTCGGGCGCCGATCGATGACGCGCGACGATCTCGAGCCCCACTTCTTCCATCTCGCGATCCAATCCGCTCGCCACCAGCTCGCGAATCGTCGCCGCCTCGGGATTGCCGGGAACCCACAGGAAGAGCCAG
>CAYVDO010000187.1:0-3561 GCA_964450125.1 uncultured bacterium | reverse complement strand
TCGCCGCCAGCTCGACCAGCGCGTCGCGGTGCGCCCCGGCTCGACCGCCAGCACGCGGCCGTCGGGGCGGCAGACGCGACGCGCCTCGCGCAGCACGTCGAGGCGGAGCGCGCGTGGCATCTCGTGGAGCGCGCCGCCGATCAGCACCCGGTCGACGCTTCGCGGCTCGAGCCCGGTGCTCGCGGCGTTGCCCACGCGGTAGTCGATGCGTGCCTCGCGGTCGCGACGGCGCGCCATCGCGATCTGGCCCGTGCCGAGATCGATGGCGGTGATGTGCGCGCTCGGGTATGCGGCCAGGATCGCGCGCTCGGCGGCGCCGGTGCCGCATCCGAGCGAGACGATGCGCTGGCCGTTGCGGGCGTCGAGCCAGCCCGTCACCTGACGGCGCCAGGCGGCGGCGCCGCCCACGGGCAACAGCATGAACCCCACGATCCAGTCATAGAGCGGCGCCGCTAGCCCGTAGCCGAGCTCCTGCACACGGCCGACGTAGCCCGATTCGCGCACGCCGATCGCGCGCTCGTCGCTCATGCGTGCGTCGCTCGTGTCATTCGTTGGTTCCGCGGGAGGCGATCGGTGGTGTCGCTCACGCGCTGAACGCCTCGATCACGACGTCCACGTCGAGGGCTCGGCGTCGCACCCTGCGCAGCGCGGAGGCGTTCAGGCGTGGCAGCAAGGCAGGTCCGCGCCCCACCTCGATCGCGCCCTCGTACACCAGCCACTGATCGACGTGCCCTTCACCGATCCAAGCATCGAGGAGCGTTGGGCCCGCTTCGAGCAGCACGCGCCGCGCGCAGCGGTTCCACAGCCACGTTTGCACGGCGGCGAGGCTCAGCCGCCCACCGTCGCCCGTCTCGATCTCGACGACAGTTGCACCGCGTGCTTCCAGGGCCCGACGCCGTCCCGCGTCGGCGCCGGGCCTTCCGAGCACGAAAACCGGGCCGGCTGCTTCCGTGGGTCCGGCGGCGTCGAGGAGCCGTGCCGAAGGCGGAGTACGAAGATCCGAATCTAGGACCACGCGCGCCGGCGCGAAGGCCGGCAGCGGCGCGAGGCGTACGCTCAGCCGGGGATCGTCGGCGAGCACCGTGCCGACACCGGTCAGGATCACGTCCACCTGCGCGCGCCAATGCTGAACCTCCTCGCGCGCCGCGGGGCTCGAGATCCAGCGGCCCTCGCCGACGTTCTCGGGCGGCGTGAGCTGGCCGCTGCGCGTCTGCGCCCACTTGGCGATGGTCCACGGCGCGCGTCGCCGGAGGCGTTCGGGAGCGATCCACGCGAGGAAGTGCTCCGAACCGATCTCGAGCGGTGCTGGGCCTTCCAGCAGCAGTACTTCGCGGCCGGCTTCGCGCAACACCTCGAGGCCTCGCCCCTGATGGCGCGGATCGGGATCACGGGCGCCCACCACCACGCGCCGGACTCCCGACGCGAGCACCGCATCCACGCACGGAGGTGTCTTGCCATGGCTCGAGCACGGCTCCAGCGTGACCACCAGGGTGTCGAAGCCGCCCGTGGCGCCACCGTTGGCCGCGGCGGCGCGGAACGCCTCGACCTCGGCGTGACCGCCCCCCCACACGGTGTGGAAGGCACGCGCCACTTCGACGTCGTCGCGGAGCAGCGCCGCGCCTACGCAGGGGTTGGGAGCCACCTGGTAGCGGTATTGCCGGGCGGCCTCTGCGAGCTCGGCGAGGAGCGTGCGGTAGCGTTCCTCTTTCCTGTGGCTCGCGCGGCTCGGCGCGCTCGAGGTCGCGCTCCTGGTCGCAGCGTCCACACGCCCGCCCCGTGAGGTGTCCGACGCCGTCATGCCGGGCCCCCGGCGCTCCGCCAGTCGAGGATCACCGCCAGCGTGCCTTCGCGATCGTCGCGGAGCGTTCGATAGGCGTCGGCGGCGTGAGCGGACGGGATGCGATGGGTGACGAGGCTGGCCACCTCGATCTCGCCGCGGGCCAGCGCTGTGAGGAAAATCGCCGCGTGGCGCTTCGCCGACCACGGTGCGTCGGCGGTGGCCTGGGGCGGATGCGAGAAGTAGTGGGCACCGATGATCGACAAGCTGGTGCGGTTGCAGGCGTCGTGGAAGTCGAAGCGGGTCTCTGCCGACGGGCTGCTGACCACCACGATCCGGCCTTGATCGCGGACCAGCCGCGGCAGCGTGCGCATCGCGTCGGGATGTCCCGAGGCCTCGAAGGCGACGTCGGCGAGGTCGTCGCCGAGGGCGTCGCGCACGCGCTCCACGAGATCGCCGCCGGCGGTGTGGATCGCGACGAAGCTCGGTGAGCGCGGCAGCCGTGTCGTGCGCGCCGGCACCCGATCGGTGCCGATCACCGGCCGCGCGCCCGCGAAGGCCGCAGCGCGCGCGGTGAGCTGCCCAACCACGCCGAGCCCGCAGACCAGCACCCGCTCGCCCCACGTGAGATCGCCGCGGCGCACGCCGTTGAGCGCTACTTCGGCCAGCGTGGTGAATGCTGCCGATTCCGCGTCCACCCCGTCGGGCACCGGCCGAAGCTCTTCGGCCGCCACGGTGACCCAAGCAGCGTGCGGGCCGTGGCTGCTCACCAGTCGATCGCGCCAGCTCGTATCCACGCCTCTGCCGCATTCGACCACGCGACCGGCGTTGCTGTAGCCGACGTCCCGCGGGAACGTGGCCAGGCCGGACCACGTCGTACCCAGCTCGGCCGCGCCGCCGAGCAGCGTGGTCTCGGTGCCGGTGCTGATGAGCGAACAGAGCGTCTCGATCAGCACCTCGCCGCGCCTGGGTGCGCGGACCGGGCGCGACTCGACCTCCACCTGGCCGGGGGCGGCGAACACGACTTGCACGTTCTTCATGGCGTCGCACTCGGGCCTGTCGGATGCACCATGACTTTCACGGCGCCGGAACGGCGCTTGTCGATCGCGGCGTCGAACGCGTCTTGGATGCGCGTGAGCGGCAGGTGGTGGGTGATGAGCGGCGCGCTCTGGACCCGGCCCTTCGCGAGCTCGTCGATGGCGATCGAGATCTCGCGGATCTCGTTCCAAGCCCCGTAGCTGTTGCTGAAGCGCAGGTCGATCTCCTTGCGATTGGCAAGCGCATAGCGAAGCCGGAGGTCGTCCCAGAAGGCGCCCAGCACCACGATCGCCGCCCGCGGTGCCGCCGCCGCCAGCGCCGCTTCCAGCGCGGTGCCGTTGCCTCCCACGGTCTCGAACACCAGGTCGGCTCCGGCGCCGCCGGTCAGCTCGCGCACGCTGGCACCGATCTCCTCCGGCAACGTCGATACCAGCGTCACGTCCGCGGCGCCTGCAGCGCGTGCCTGCTCGGCCACCTGTGTCCGTCGCGTGACCAGCATGACGCACTCCGCCCCCCAGGCACGCAAGAGCTGGCCGAGGCAGAACGCGACTGCGCCGGAGCCCACGATCACCACGCGTCGCCAGGCGCGATCCGAGACGCGATGAATGGCGTGGACGCCGCACGCGTAGACGTCGGCGAGGGCGCCGTCGTCGAACGACAAGCCATCCGGGAGTGCGTGGACGTGGCTCGTCAGGGCCACGTCGATCTCCGAGAAACCGGCGCTCGACCAGCGCACGCCGTCCACC
>CAYVDO010000186.1:0-15044 GCA_964450125.1 uncultured bacterium | reverse complement strand
TTCATTGATGACGAGCTGCTCGCCCGTCTTTCCGATTCGTCCTACCTTACAGACGCCCAATGGAAAGCGGGCAAAGTATCCGTCGATGTTGTTCCATTCCGTCTTATCTCCTACACCTGATCGGCCGGCACTCGCGACGAGATCTCGAGTGGGCGGCGGGGCAGCGGCCCGGCGCTCGTCACGCCCGTGGACGTCGCGTTCGATCCCGCGACAGGCACGGTGTTCGCGCTCGACGCCACCGCGCTCGCGATCGTCGCCGCGAACGGATCGAGCGGCGATCGCCGGCTGGTCTCGGACGCGACGATCGACGCAGACCCCGCGCTGATCGCTCCCCGCGCGATCGCCTTCGACACGACGGGTGCGCGACTGCTGGTGCTCGACACCGGAAACGCATCGCTGGTTTCGGTGGATCCCGCCACCGGTGACCGCACCGTCGTGAGCGACGCCACCCACGGCGAGGGCGTGATCTTCGGCTCGCCGCGTGCCTTCGCGCTCGATGCCGAGGGACAGATCGCGTACGTCACGGACACCGCGTTGCAGGCGGTGATCGCCATCGATCTCGCGAGCGGAGATCGCAGCACGATCTCGGACACGGTGCGCGGCGCGGGGCCGGTGCTGGGCTTCCCCGTGGGCATCGCGCTCGACGCTGCCCACGCGCGGCTCCACGTCGCCGACGTCTCGGTGCTCGATCAGATCGTGGCGGTGGATGTCGTGAGCGGCGATCGTTCGCTCGTCTCGGCGGCGGGAGCCGACGGCGGCACCCGCCTCGCGGGCACGGAGGACCTGATCCTCGATGCTCGCGGAGAGCGCTTGGTGGCGCCCACCGCGGATCGCGGTGGCGCGATTCTCGTGGACCTCACCGGGGGCTACCGCGCAGTCGCGGTGTCACGCCATTTCGGCGACGGGCCTGCCTTCGCGGAACTGCGATCGCTGGCGCTCGACGCGGTGGCAGGGCGGGTGCTGGTGGTGGACGGCGGCGCGACGGCGTTGATCGCGGTCGAGCCGTCCACCGGGAACCGGTCGCTGGTGTCCGGACCCACGCGCGGTGGTGGTGTCGCGTTCGTCGGTCCGCGTGGTGGCGCAGTCGACGGCGCGGCGGATCGTGCGTTGGTAGTGGACACCGAGCTCGATGCGCTCGTCGCGGTGGCGCTCGCTAGCGGCGATCGCACGGTGATCTCGAGCGCGACGCAGGGCGCCGGCCCGGCGTTCACGAAGCCGATCCGGGTCGCTCTCGATCCCATCGCGAGCCGCGTGTTCGTGCTCGACGACGGGCTCGACGGCATCCTGGCGGTCGACCTCGTGACCGGTGATCGGGTGGTGGTCTCGGACCCCTCCCGTGGCACGGGTCCCACCTTCGCGTCGGGCGGCGATCTGGCGATCGACGCAGCACGTAGCGCGATCTTGGTGACCGACATCGACTCGAAGTCCCTGTTGTCGGTCGATCTCGTGACCGGCAACCGCACACTCGTGTCGGGTGCCGGACGCGGCGCCGGGCCTGAGCTCGGGTTGCCGCGGGGTGTCGTGGTCGACAACGCCGCCAACCGCGCGCTCGTCACCGACGACGTGCTGCGGGCCATCGTCGCGATCGATCTCGCGAGCGGCGATCGCACGATCGCCGCCGACGCGAGCACCGGCGTGGGGCCGCGCTTCGACACGCCCGCCGACCTCGTGGGCGGGCTTCACGACGGCGATTTCTGGCTCCTCGACCTCGAGCTGCAAGCACTCTACGAAGTCTCGATCGCCGCGGGTGATCGAGTCATCGTGTCGCGGTGAGCGCGCGGCTTCCAGGGTCGAGCGCTTCGTGGCATAGCCTCGCGCGAAGGGTGCGGGCGCCGCGGGAGGCGCCTCGACCCTCTCTGCGCAACGACGCGGCGAGCGGATGACCGCCTCGCCCGATCTTGGAGACGATCGATGAAATTCACGATGGCGTTGGCGCTCACTCCGCCCGAGCAATACCTGCCGCTCGCGCGCACCGCGGACGAAGCGGGTCTCGACGCGATCGCGCTGCCCGACTCGGTCTTCTATCCCGAGAAGGTCTCCGCAGAGTACCTCTACACCGCCGACGGCAGTCGGTTCTGGGATGCGGATACGCCGTGGCTCGAGCCGTGGGTGGCGATCCCGGCGATGGCGGCGGTGACCACGCGCATCCGCTTCTACACCCACGTCCTCAAGCTCTCGATCCGCAACCCGCTCCTGGTCGCGAAGACCGTCGGCTCGGCGGCGGTGTTGTCGGGGAATCGCGTGGGTCTCGGCGTGGGATTGGGTTGGATTCCCGAGGAGTTCGCGTGGTGCGGCACCGAATACGCCACCCGCGGGCCGCGCGCCAACGAAGCCATCGAGATCATCCGCCTCGTGCTCGGCGGCGGCATGGTCGAGTACCACGGTCAGCACTACGACTTCGATCGGCTGCAGATGACGCCCTCGCCCACTGCGCCCGTGCCGATCTACGTCGGTGGGCATTCGAAGCCGGCGCTCAAGCGCGCGGTGCGACTCGGTGACGGCTGGTGCGCCGCGATGGCCACGGAGGAAGAGATCCGCGGCTACATCGCGCAACTGAATCAACTCCGCAAGGAGTTGGGTCGCGAGAGCGAGCCCTTCGAGATCCAGGTCGCGTGCACGGACGTGTTCGATCTCGACGGCATGAAACGGCTCGCCGACGCGGGCGTGACCGACTACATCACCGCGCCGTGGATGTTCGCGGGAGTGGCACCCGACGAGCCGGTCACCGCCAAGCAGGACGGTATCAAGCGCTTCGCCGACGAATACGTCGCCGCGTTCCGTCGCTGAGGCACGAGCTCCTTCTGCGAGTTCGCCGCCGCGTGGGCGCGCCCCACGGGGTTCATGCGGTCGGGGGACGAAACACGAGCGCGGCCGCGAGCAGCGCCACCCACGCGGCGATCTCGTACGTCTCGGCGCGCGGTTGAAGCCTCCGCAGCGCGCCGTGGACGTGGACCGCGATCATGAGCGCAGACGAGCCCGTGAGCAGATCGAAGAAGAGCGGCGCTTCGTGGGGATGCAGCGCCGCGCGAACTGCGCCCCAACACAGCATGCAGACGACACTCGCCAGGCAGCGGCCGAAATAGAGCGCGAGCCGCCGCTCGGCTGGAATCCACCAGCCGAGCACGCGCGCCCAGGCGAGCGGGCTGACGAGCATGGGGAGGCCGAGCGTGGCCATCGTGACGAGGGCGAGGAGCACGAGGAACACCGGCGCGTACGCGGCCCAGAACCCAACCATGAGCGTCACCTCGGGCGCGCGAGATTCGACGTGCGCGCCGCCTGCCAGCGCTCAGTCGCACGTTCGGCGGATTCGTTGCAGCCGTTCGTGGCGGATCGGTGCACCGTGACCGTACCCGGCGACTCGCACAGTGGGGCGGGACTCGTGCGTTGGTCGCGCGGGGCGGTGGTCTGGCTCGGACTGGTGGTCGCCGAGACGCTGCATGGGATCGCGCGCACGCTGCTCTTGGCGCCGCACGTCGGCGATCTCCGCGCGCGCCAGATCGCGGTCTTCAGCGGCTCGGCGCTGATCCTCGCGATCGCCTACGCGACGGTGCGCTGGATCGGCGCGCGCTCCACGCGCGAGCTGCTGACGTTGGGGTTGGCGTGGCTCGCCGGGATGCTCACGTTCGAGATCACGTTCGGGCGCTGGGTCGCGAACCAGCCGTGGGAGCGCATCCTCGCCGACTACGATCTGATGCACGGCGGCTTGCTGCCCATCGGCATGATGATCTTGGCGCTGTCGCCGCTGATCGCCGGCCGCGTTCGCGTCTGCGTGCAACGACGACTCGAGCGAGCCCAGCGATGAATGGCCCCCCTCCGGTGCGGGTGCTGGCGATCTCGGGCAGCTTGCGCCGCGCGTCTTCGAACACCGCGCTGCTCGAAGCGGCGGCATTGCTCGCGCCTGCGGGCATGACGATCGAGCGCTACGACGAGCTGGGAGAGCTGCCGCACTTCAACCCCGATCGCGAGCGCGACGATTGGCCGGCGGTGGATCGCCTCCGGCGGTTGGTCCACGGCGCGGACGGCTTGCTCTTCTCGACGCCCGAGTATGCGCGCGGCCTGCCTGGCTCGCTCAAGAACGCGCTGGATTGGCTGGTGGGTGGATACGAGATCACCCACAAGCCGTGCGCGATCTTCCATGCGTCACCGTCCTCGGTGCACGCCGTGGCGTCTCTGGCGGAAACGTTGCGGACGATGTCGTGCCGGCTCGTCGACGACGCCGCGATCACGGTCTCGCTACGATCCACGGCCCTCGACGCGCAGGCGATTGTGGCGCATCCCGAGGTCGCTCCGATCCTCGTGCGTGCGCTCGGAGCGTTTACGCGGGCGATCGAGGTGTACCGAGGTGACCCCGGCTATCTGCCGCCGGTGCGCGGCGAAGCGGATCGCTCGCGCGTGTGAATTCCCCCAGCCGGCGGGGAGCGGTGGGTGCGTTGCGCAGTCACCGTCCACCGAACGCCGATCACGGAAACCACGACCATACGTCGGTGCGCAGATAGCCCAGCACGGAGCGACCGATCGCCGTGTAGAGCCGATCGGGTGCCACCCGGATGCGGGCGAATCCCGTGAGCCCGGGCCCGAGCCGGTGCGAGGACTCGTCGAGGCGAACGAGCACGCGCACGTACTGCCCCGCTCGATCGCCACGCGCGGACTCCTGGAACGCTTCGCGCTCGGTGCGATAACGAGGCACGCGGATCCGCGCCAGGGTCTCGGTGGCGCCCGCGACGTGGACGACGTGGCCGCCGAGTGCGCGCCCGCCGAGCCCTGTCAGGCGGATCGTGGCGGGCATGCCGTCCTCGACCCGGGCGATGGCCTCCTCGGCGGCTGCGACCTCCACCTCGGACGGCTCGTCGCGCTCGATGCGGATCAGCAGATCGCCGCGGTGGACGTGCTGCCCGAGTCGCGATTCCACGTCCGAGCTCACCACGCGTCCCGCGTGCGGAGCGTGGATCGCGAGCCGCGCGGCTTCGTCCTCCAGCTGGGCCACGCGCACCGCCCAGCGCTCCACGTCGGCGCGTGCCGCGGCGATGGTCTCCGGGCGCGAGCCGGAACGCAGTGCCGCGAGCTCGAGCTCGTGGATGCGCGCGGTGTGAAACGCGGCATCTCGTCGACGTCGCGTCTCGTCGACCTCGCGATCGCTGGTCGCGCGCGCGACCGCGAGCTTCTCCGCGCGTGCGAGGCGGCTCTCGGCGAGGGCGAGATCGGCGCGTGCGGATCGCGCCTCGGCCTCGGCCACCGCGAGGTCCTCCGCTCGTGGGCCGGCCTCGATTCGCGCGAGCCGCGCCTGTTCGCGAGAAAGCGTCGCCCGCGCCTCACCGAGCTCGCGCGTGAGCGACGGCTCGTCGAGGCGCATCAGCACGGTGCCTTCCGCCACGCGATCGCCGGTGCGCACCGCCACCTCGGCGACGGTGCCGGCGACGGTCGCTCGCACCGCGGCGAGGTCGCTGCTCACGACCTGGCACGGGCCGGATACCTCCAGGGGATAGGGCCAGAGCAGCCCCGCGATCGAGAGCGCAACGATGGTGGTAGACGCGAGCGCTCGGGTGGCGAGCGCGCCGATTCGTCGCTCCACCCACCGCCATGGCGGCGTCGCGATGAACCAGCTGCCGAGCTCGCGGCGATGGCCCCAGAGCCCGATCGCCAATGCCACGAGAAGACCGTTCGGCCCCATGCGTGATTCGATCCACACCAGCACGGCGATCAGCAGGGCCGTGCCGCCGCCCCACACGAGTACGTGGTAGCCGAGCCCGTAGGCGCGCAGCCAGGCACGCTCGCCGCGCCGCAGCGGCTCGGGTGAGACGCGCCGTCCGAGCCACGCACGCGTTTCGGCGAGCGCGCGCTCGCGCAGACGCCAGTCGCCCACGGCAGCGCACAGCAGTCGATAGCAATCGAAGCGCAGGAAGATGAACACATGCAGCGCCATGTGCGCCAGGCACGCCGGCAAGAGCAGCAGCCAGAAGGTGCTCAAGTCCGAGCGCGGATCGGTCATGGCCCAGCCGATCGCAGCGACGCCGGCGATCCCCGACTGGCACACCAAGCCCGCGGTCAACGTGAGCCATTTCGCCCTGCCGGTGAGGCGCGCCACGCCGTCACCCAGCTCGCAGTGGATGAAGGGCACGAGCCCGAGAATCCAGTGGATGCGGAAGCCGCGCACCCATACCCCGTGCTTCCTGCAAGCCACACCGACTGCGGTCTCGCGCGGCACGTTGACCAGGAGCAGGGTCTTGGCGAGCGAGAGCGCTGCAAGCAGCACCAGCGGCACGTGATCGAAGAGCGCGCTCAGCTCGCTCAGGTAGCGGTCGAGACCGCGCACCACTGCGGTCGCGCCCATCGCGGCGAGCACCGCCACGACCGCGACCGTGACGGGATGGATCGCCCAGCCGAAGGCGATGGCGCCCAGGTCGAAGAGCGCGTTCCAGTGCGCGACCCACGGGGAGCGGGCGTGTGTGTCACCGTCCTCCGGCGTTGCCGAGGGCACGACCACGCTTTCGGCGGCCTGGTCGAGATCGAGCAAGCCCGCCGTGCGGAGTTGCTCCACGAGCTCCCGAACCGTGCGGGCCGAGACCGTCGTGCCCGTCGCCTGCATGCAGTCCAGCGCCGCAGCCTCTGGAGTTTCGGTCTCCTGGATCGCACGCACCATCTGGCGCTCCAGCGCACCGAGCTGGAACGAATGCGCGGTTCGGGCATCGCGGAGCAGGAACGAGCGGGGCCCGACGCGGAGGATCTCCACGTCGGGATGGAGACGCGGCCCGGCGCGCGCGCGTCTAGCGGATCGCGAATTCACGGACGGGGGCCGACGAGAAGCTGTGCGAGCTTGCCGAGGACGACGACGGCAACCGTCGAGAGCGCGACGAGCCCGGCGACGCGGATCGAGGCACGCATGCCGCCGCCGTTCGTCCCGGAAGTGGCCTTCGCTTCGGCAGAGGCGGTGTCGTCGAGATCGGGCTGGCTGGATTCGGGAGTGGACATGGATTTCCTCGTGTGGGTCGAACGTGGTGGATCGGTGTGGCGAGGCGCGCACACCGAGGTCGCAAGGACGCGTCGCCGCGCTGCGGAAGTCGCCGTGTTGCGACGGTGCCGGCCGATTGCCCGCGCGTACGCCGCGCCGCGGAAGGTTCACGGCGGCGGTCGTCGAGCTACTTGCTACGCGAGTGGCGCAGGCTCAGCAGGCGAAGGGCGGGGCGCGGGGTGAGGCGGGCGAGTGGCGTGTCGTGGGGCCCGATCCTGCAGTGCTGGCCGCGAGCTGGATGCGCGCCGCCGAGCGGTGGGTCCCGGTGTCGACGCGCGCGGGCGGCGGTGCGTGAGTCGTGTCGACCGAGTGGCGCGAGCGCGCGTTGCGTAGCGCCTCGCGTGCGAGCTCGGTGGATGTCGTGCCTGCGCGCAGGGAGTCCCTCGTACCCGTGCTGCCGTGCTCTCGTACCGCGGTGAGCTCGCCTCGATCCGCGGAATGGCTGGAAACGTGGCGCCACCCGGCGTCGGCGCGCAGGCTCGACGCGAGGACGAGCAGCGCCAGCAGTCTCGCCAGCGTGACGCGAGGGAACGACGGTCGATCGAGGCAGCTCATGGACGATCCGCGGTGACGGCGTAAGTCGCCTGACCGCAGCGGCCCGACCCTAACCGCCGCGAGGTAGCAGGCGCAAACGCAGCAGCGGGCGCGCGTGAGTCAGTACTTCGACCAGGCGTTCACGTTCCCGTCCTCGAAGGCGTCGGCGAAGATGTCGAAGAGACCGGTTTGCATCGCGTTCACGATCTCCCGTTCCGCTGGGGTCGCACCGTAGCGTTGCAGCACCCCCACGAGGCGGATCTTCTGGTAGTCGTACCCCGCGGGCCTCAGTCGCTCGCAAATGCGTGGAGCGATCATGACGACCAACGTCCTCGTCACGGGAGCAGGGTCGGGAATCGGCGCGGCTACGGCACGACTCTTCGCCGCGGAAGACGCGCGCGTGCTGTGCGCCGATCTCGACCCGCTCGCGGCCAAAGCCACCGCCGACGGCGCCAACTGCCCGTCGGGCGTGAGCGCGTGTGCGCTGGACGTTCGCACGGAGGCGCACTGGGAGCGAGCGCTCGAGCTTCTCGTCCAGCGCCATGGACCGCTCGACGTGCTCGTCCACTGTGCGGGAATCTCGGCCGCGAGCCCGCTGGCCGACACCGAGCTCGCCGAGTGGCGGCGAGTCATGAGCACGAACCTCGACGGTGCGTTCCTGGCGGTCAAGTACGGGCTGCGAGCGCTACGCGAGCGCGGGGGGGTGATCGTGCTCGTGGGCTCGGCGTCGGGAGTCCGGCCCGCCGCGGGCGCCGCGGCCTATTCGGTCAGCAAGGCAGGGCTCGGGATGCTGGTGCGCGTGGCAGCCAAGGAGTGTCGGGACGGTGGCCTGCCGGTGCGGGTTTGCGCCGTGAGCCCCGCGGGCGTCCGCACGCCGATGTGGCGTGGGATGCCGTTCTTTCGGGATCTGGTGATGCAGACCGGCTCGGAAGCCGCTGCATTCGACGCGATGGAGCGGGGAGGCGGGGGACGCTTCGTCGACCCCGAGGACGTGGCTCGCGCGATCCGCTTTCTGGCCTCGGAGGATGCGAAACACATCACCGGCGTCGAGCTACCCGTCGACGCCGGCTACGTGCTGTGACCGAAGGGCGGAGCAGTCGATCGCCGATCCCGCAGCGAGCCGACCGCGGGGGTCAGAAGACCTCGCGGCGTGGGGCGTTGGGGTCCGTCTGGGGCGGAAGCGCGTAACTGCCGCGCGCCTTCACCAGCAAGGTGTGGATGCGGCAAACCGCGGGCTTGTCGTTCAGGTAATAGACCGGGCAGCGTCCGATCTCGACGACGGTGAGGCCGAGCTCGCGGGCGCGCGCGACGGCATCCCGATGGCCGGTCTGGAAGCTGAACCACACACGCTTGCAACCAGCTTCCCGGGCGACCTCGACCGCGCGCTTGGCGCTCGCGGG
Organism: uncultured bacterium; assembly: GCA_964450125.1. GTDB lineage: Bacteria > JADJOY01 > JADJOY01 > JADJOY01 > JADJOY01 > JADJOY01. The sequence continues at coordinate 6,104 of CAYVDO010000186.1, read as the reverse complement.
CTTCACCCAGATCACGGCGAGATCGCCGCGCTCGGCCGGAAGCGCGGTGACCGAGGTGTAAACCTTGCCACCCTTGGTGGGCCCCCGCGACGCGGTGAGCCCGCCGAGATCGAGGCAATGGAAACGTCTTCCTGCCTGGGTGTAGGCGTTGTACGAGAACCCAGGAAAGCGATCCTCGCGCGAATCGCCGATCAGCAGCAGCGGCTCAGCTTCGTTGATGATCGTTTCCAGTGGGTGCATCGCTCGACTCCCGTCAGGCCGCGTAATTCTCGAGCTTGGAGATGATGTACATCATCACCTCGTCGGCTCCGCCGCCGATCGAGCCGAGACGCGAGTCGCGCCAATAGCGGCTGATCCGGTATTCGTTCATGTAGCCGTAGCCGCCGTGGAATTGGACGCACCAGTCGGCAACCTCGCGTGACAGCCTGCACGACGCGAGCTTCGCCATCGAGGTCTCGCGGACGCAGTCCTCACCGGCCACGATCATCCGCGCGCAGTGGTAGTTGAGCTGGCGCGCCAGCTCGATCTGAGTGGAGAGCTCAGCGAGCTTGAACTGGATGTACTGTTTGGCGATGAGTGGCTTCCCGAACGCCACGCGCTGCTTGAGGTAATCCACGGTGACTTCGAGCGCCTTCTGTGCACCGGAGACGGCACCGACCGCGGCCACCATGCGTTCCTTCTGGAACTGACGCATCTGGTAGATGAAACCCATTCCCTCGTCGCCGATGCGGTTCTCCACCGGCACCCGCACGTCGTCGTACACGAGCTCGGCGGTGTCCGAGGAAAGGTTTCCGACCTTGTCGAGCTTGCGCGCTACCTGGAAGCCGGGCGTGCTGGTCGGCACCACGATGAGCGTGAATCCGTGGTGCGCCGCGTCCTTGTCGGTCTTGACCAGGGTAGTGACGTAGTCGGCTTGGGTGCCATTGGTGATGAAGATCTTGCGACCGTTGATGACGTAGTGATCGCCGTCGCGGCGTGCGGTGGTCTGGATTCCGAAGACGTCCGAGCCCGCTGCGGGCTCGGTGACGCCGATGGCGCCCACCATCTCGCCCTTGATCGAAGGCACGAGGAATCGCTCCTTCAGCTCCTCGCTGCCGAACTCGTGCAGCGCCGGTGTGCACATGTCGGTTTGCACGAAGAGCGCCATCGGAATGCCGCTGCACTGGCAGGCCTCGCCGACGGCCTCGGCGAACGCCACCGTCCACCAATAGTCGAGGCCGGATCCGCCGTACTTGGGGTCGTAGGTGATCCCGAGAAGGCCGAGCTCGCCACAGCGCTTGAAAACCTGATGCGCGGGGAAGATGCCCTTCTCCTCCCATTCGTCGATGTGGGGATTCACTTCCTTTTCGAAGAAATCCCGAACCGTCTGCTGAAAGGTGCGCTGCTCGGGGGTGAAGTAGCTCATGGGCATGGCGATGACCTCGCGAACGGTGGCGTGCCGTGGCGGTTGAGACGGGACGGGACGGACACGGCGTGGACGGCCGCGGCCGCGTGGGACCGGTTCGAATTCAGCCTTCGCGCTCGACGTCGACGAGGATGTCGCTGGGCTTCACTTGCGCACCCTCGGTGGCTCGCACGTGCGTGATCTTGCCGGCGTGCGGGGCACAGAGCGTCGTTTCCATCTTCATGGCCATGATCACCACCAACGCCTGTCCCTTGGCGACCTCGTCGCCAGCCTGGACCAGCACCTTGATGACCTGACCCGGCATCGGTGGCGTGACGTGTCCGCTCACTTCTGCCGAGCCGGCACCGGCGCGGCGGCGCTGCTCCAACACCTCGGGCGGCAGCACGGCGTGGTGCTCGCCGGCGATCGACACGTGATGTGCGTCCTCGCCCGGGGCGACGTGGACGACGTGCTGGCGGCCGTCGATCTCGAGCAGCGCGCGCGTGCTCTCGATGGGCTGGTAGCGGGCGCGAAACGTACGCTCCTCGCCGCCTTCGCCGGGAGTCACGATCACCCGTGCAAAGCCCGAGTCTTCGCTCTCGATCCGCACCCGCAGCGTGCGCTCGCCGATTTGATAGCTGAGGCTCATGGTGCGTTCGTGAGAAGGGCCATCAGGAGGTGAGCGTCCAGGCGCCGAGGCGGTTCCACGGCGACGCCTCGGCGGCAGCTTCGGCCTGGTTCCCGGTGGCGCCGGCTGCGCGCACTGGCCGCGAGCGCGCCGCGAGCACCGCCGCGACCACCGCGGCCAGCTCGTGATTCGCAGGCGGTTTCCAATCGGAGAAGTGCTTGGGAATGAAGTCGGTAGCGAGCTCGCCGGCGACGAAGGCGGGGTGCAAGAGGATGTCGCGCAAATACGCGGTGGCGGTGGCGACGCCGAGTACGGTGTAGCGCTCGAGCGCGTGCACCAGGCGGCGACGTGCCGACTCGCGGTCGTCGCCGAAAGCGATGAGCTTGGCCAGGATCGGATCGTACTCGAGCGGCACCGTGTAGCCGGCGTAGACACCGCTGTCGACGCGGATGCCGGGGCCGCGCGGCTCTTCGTACGCGAGCAAGGTCCCCGGACTGGGCCGGAAATCGTGCGCCGGGTCTTCGGCGTAGATGCGGACCTCGATCGCGTGCCCGCGCCGCACCACGTCCGCCTGCGTGAGCCCGAGCGGCTCGCCTGCAGCGATCTCGATCTGCTTCTGAACCAGGTCGAGACCGGTGACGAGCTCGGTGACCGGATGCTCGACTTGCAGGCGCGCGTTGATCTCGAGGAAGTAGAAGTTGCGATCGGGATCGACCAGGAACTCGACGGTGCCTGCGTTGGTGTAGCCGGTGGCCTGGGCAGCGCGCACCGCCACCTCGCCCATGCGCGCGCGCAGCGCGTCGTCGACGATCGTCGACGGTGACTCCTCGACGATCTTCTGGTGGCGGCGCTGGATCGAGCACTCGCGCTCGCCGAGGTGGATGCAGTTGCCGTGCTGATCGGCGAGGATCTGCACCTCCACGTGTCGTGGCGACTTCACCATCTTTTCGAGATAGACGGTGCCGTCGCCGAACGCGGAGAGCGCCTCGCGCACCGCCGCAGCGTGATCGGCCTCCAGTGTCTGGGGGCCGAACACCACGCGCATGCCTTTGCCGCCACCGCCGGCCGCTGCCTTGAGCAGTACCGGATAGCCGAGCTTCTCGGCGGCCGCCGCGAGCCGCGGCACGGTCCAGTCCTCGGCGGGGGTGCCCGGTGTCACGGGTACGCCGCGGGCGATCATGAGCTTGCGCGACTCGGTCTTGCTGCCGAGCACTTCCATCGCGTCGGGCGGCGGGCCGATGAACGTCACGCCGTTGTCGCGGCAGGCGCGCGCGAGAACGGGACGCTCGGAGAGAAATCCGTAGCCCGGGTGAAGCGCGTCCGCGCCGCTGGCGCGGCATGCATTCATGAGCTTTGCGACGTTGAGATAGCTCTCCGCGGGAGCGGCAGCGCCGAGCGCCACGGCCTCGTCCGCTTCCTGGACGTGGAGCGCTTTGGCGTCCACGTCCGAGTAGACGGCTACCGTGCCCACGCCGAGCGCGCGGCAGGTGCGGATGATCCGCACCGCGATCTCCCCGCGATTGGCGATCAGTATTTTGCGAAACATCGATCTCAAAACCGAAACACGCCGTGGCCGAAGGGTTCCATCGGCGCGTTCAGCGAGGCGTTGATCGCGAGCCCGAGGACGTCACGGGTCTTCGCGGGATCGATGATGCCGTCGTCCCAGAGCTTGGAGGTCGACGCGTACGCGTTCCCTTCCTGCTCGTAGGTCTCGATGACCGGCTGACGGATCCACTGGATGGCGCCTTCGTCGAGGAGCTGCTCGCCTTCGCGTGCGAGCTGATCCTGCTTGATCGACACCAGCACGTCCGCCGCTTGCTCGCCACCCATCACCGACACGCGGTGGTTGGGCCACGTCCAGAGCCAGCGGGGGCCGTAGGCACGCCCGCACATCGCGTAATTCCCCGCGCCGAACGAGCCGCCGATCATCACCGTGAACTTGGGCACGGTGGCGCACGACACCGCCGCCACCATCTTGTGGCCATCTTTGGTGATGCCCTTCGCCTCGTACTCGCGGCCGATGATGAAGCCCATGATGTTCTGCAGGAACACCAGCGGAATGCGCATCGAGTCGCAGATCTGGATGAACTGGGTGCCTTTGAGCGCGCTCTCGCTGAAGAGGACACCGTTGTTGGCGAGGATGCCCACCTTCATGCCGTGGATGTAGGCGAATCCCGTGACCAGCGTGGTGCCGTAGCGCGCCTTGAACTCCTCGAACTCGCTCGAGTCGACGACGCGCGCGATGACCTCGCGGACGTCGTAGGGCTTGGCGATCTCGGTGGGGACGATGCCGTAGATCTCGCGGGGGTCGTACTTGGGCTCGCGCGGCTCGCGTGTGGGCACGCGTGTCTTGTCGTGCAGGTTCACGTTCTGCGCGAGGTCGCGGGCGATCGCAATCGCTTGTTCGTCGTTCTCGGCGAAGAAATCCGACACTCCGGATTGGCTGCAGTGGACGTCTGCGCCGCCGAGGTCCTCCGCACTCACGACCTCGCCGGTGGCGGCGCGCACCAGCGGCGGGCCGCCCAGGAAGATGGCACCGGTCTTCTTCACCTGCACGACGAACGTGGACATGGCGGGAACGTAGGCGCCGCCCGCGGTGCAATGGCCCATGACGATGGCGATCTGCGGGATGCCGAGCTTCGACATGATCGCCTGGTTGTAGAAGACCCGCCCGCCCATCCACTTGTCCGCGAAGATCTGGGCTTGCTCGGGCAAGTAGGCGCCCGCCGAGTCGATCATGTTCACGACCGGCAGGCGGTTCTCCAGGATGATCTCTTGGTCGCGCAGGCTCTTCTTGACGGTGATGGGATAGGACGAGCCGCCCTTCACCATCGCGTCGTTGCCCACCACGTACCATTCGCGGCCGTGGATGATGCCGACGCCCGAGACGAGCCCGCCGGCGTGGACGCCACCGTCGTACATGCCGTAGCCGGCGAGCGGCGCCGTCTCCAGGAACGGCGTGTTGGGATCGAGCAATCGCTCGAGTCGCTCGCGGATGGGCAGCTTGCCTTGGCTCACGTGGCGCTTGCGCGCCTTCTCGGAGCGCTCGTCGCGCGCTTTGCGCAGGTTTTCCCTGAGCTCGTCGACGAGCCGTCGATTGTGCTCGTAGCGACGCTGGTACTCGTCGCTCGCGGTGTCGATGCGCGTCTCGATGACTTGCATGCGGTTCTCGCCGGCGGGGTGGGCGGATCGGTGCGAAGCAGCACCGAGAATATAACATGATACTCGGTATGTCTATGTCGAGGTCGCGTGAGAAGAGGCGTGAATTTCGGTGAATTTCGCGTATGCTGAACATGCTGAACGATATGTGAATGGTGTACTGGTTGCGATCCATCGAGCCCGCGCACCCCCGACATGGCCCGCAAGCGCACGCCACCGGATCTCGCCGCCAGCCGCGCGCGTTTGTTGCGGGTGGCCACGGACCTCTTCGCCAGGCAGGGCTATCAAGCCACCAGCATCGACCAGATCGTGGCGGCCGCTGGCTACACTCGCGGCGCGCTCTATTGGCACTTCGCGGGCAAGCAAGAGCTCTTCCTGGCGGTCTACGAGCACGCCGTCGAGCAGATGACGTCCACGATCCTCTCCCGCGTCGCGACTGCCGCGAGCCCGCGTGACCGCATCGAACGCGCGATCGTCGCGGTCCTCGAGGAGTCGGTGCTTCATCACCGCGTCGCGGTTCTCCAGCAAGCGTACGTGCAGGAGTTCGGCGGCAACTCCCGGCGACGTTCCAAGGTCCTCGAAGAACAGTTCCGTACCTTCGAAAACGAGCTCACGAAGTTGGTGGGTGCAGGCATCAAGCGCGGTCAATTCCGCAACGCGGAGCCGCGCCTGGCCGCCACCGTGATCGTGGGCGCCGTACGCGCTGCGGCGAGCGCCATGGTCGAGAATCCGGACGCATTCGCGGGCGTACCGATCCCTGCCGCCACGGCCGAGCTCTGCCTGCGCGCGCTCGCAGGCCACTGACGAGCTCGCTGGGGCGAGCTCGTCGGTGGCCTGGCGATGTTTCCTCGGGGGGGTGTTGCCGCCCCCCCCCCCCGGGGCGGCAGCCCCGGCCGGGGCCCCCCCCCCGGACGGGAGGGGAGAGCTAGGGCG
>CAYVDO010000185.1:0-15086 GCA_964450125.1 uncultured bacterium | reverse complement strand
GTCCTCTTCCAGCCACGCGTCGTCGACGCGCCGCCGAAGCTCGCTGAATCGATACAGGCTGCCATCCGAGTTCCGTCCTTCGATCTGCACCCATGCCTGGTCGTCGCCGCGCATCTCGACAGCGGCCACGCGCACACCGTTCTTGAGGATCTTGCGCACCTGCTTCACGTCGCAGAGGTCGGCCTTGGCGCCGTAACGCGCGAGCCACACCGGGTCCTCGTTGCGCGCCGTCTCGACCTTCACCTCGACGTTCCAATCGGCGTCCGGCTTGGCTGCGAGCTGGCGCAGGTAATCGCCGAGGTCCGTCGCCGGCGTGCCCTCCGGCTCGACGAGCGACATCATTCCGCGCTGCGAGAAAGCGATGAAGGTTCGCTTGTCCGTGAGCGGCGACCAGCTCGCTTCCTTGCGACGGCGTTCCTCGGGGTCCATGTGCGCGAGGCGGTTCCAATGGCGCGCCATGGTGGCTTCGTACATGCGGTTCCAGTCGAAGCAGCCGAGGAAGGCGGGGCTCGCGAGCTCGAGGGCGCGCAGGCAGCTCAAGCTGGAACGCTCCGGCGTGGAGAGATCGAGCGCGAATGGCTGCGCGAGCGCGGCCAGGAGATTCGCCGCCACATCCACCGGCCGCGCAAAGCTCACGTTCCCCGCCTCGCCGCGCAGCTTGTAGGTGTTGATGCCGACCACTTCGCCGCGGTCGTTGAGGAGCGGACCGCCCGAGGCACCGGGGCTCACCGGCGCGTCGTGCTGGATCACGCCTTGGTGAAGCGCGCTCACGATGCCGACCGTCGACGACCAGAGTGCCTCGCCGGGGTGACCGAGCGCCACCACCCGCTCGCCCGCGCGCGGCGGCTCGTGACCGAGCCGCAAGGCGTGCAAGTTGGGCGGCGGGTCGGTGAAGGTCACGACTGCGAGATCCACCACCGCATCGGCGCGCGTGAGCTTCGCGGGCACGAGATCGCGTTGGTACTCGAAGAGGTAGCGATTGAGCCCACCGTCGAGCGGCGAGTAGGTGGTGCGCTTGGGATCGTAGATCATCGCACCCAGCGTCTTGGCACCCTCCACCACGTGCAGGTTGGTGAGCACCACGCCGCCGTCGAGGACGGCACCGGCTCCGAACCGCTGGCTACCGTCCTCACGGAAGTTGACCAGCAGCACGACGCCCGGCATTGCGTCCGCGATCAGCTCGGCCAGCGAAGGATCGCCTCGTTGCAGAGAACGCGAGCTCTCAGCCAGCGCGGACGCATCCGGCGCGATCGCCGCCATCGGTTCGACGGCCCGCGCCGACCCGCTCGCCTGCGGACGAGCCGCGGCCGGACCCGTGGGGGCCCGCGGCGCTGGCTGGGGAGCCGCCGTGCAGCCCCCAAGCAACAACCCGATCCACCACCGCGCGCGACGAGTCACGCGCCAGAAAGAACCGAATCCCCAAGCCCTTGGCAACCCCGTCACACCTTGGGCACGCGGGTCCAATCGATGGGATGGGTGGGGACGTAGGAGAGCTCCGCTCTGGCGCGGCGGCCGTCGAGCACGCCGCTGAAATGGAAGCGCCAGCGGTTGAGGTCGTAGCGGAAGTCAGTGCCGATGATCCGGCTGCGCAGCGCGTAGAGCGGCGCCAGCAGCGTCCCAGGCGCTGGGACGTCGCGTCGCCCCGCGAGCTGGATGGCCTTGGTGAGGGGCAACGTGTCGGCCCCAGGCAGGTTGAAGACTCCCTGGGCCTTGGTTTCGAGCGCCAGCGCCAGGCCAGTCACCAGGTCCGCCGTGCTGATGAGATTGAGCATCGGGTCGAAGCCCAGCGGCCGGAAGCACACCCGCGAGCCCAAATAGTCGAGCAGCTGGCTACCGACGTCGCGAGCGAAGCACTCGGCAGCGCGCAGCACCACGATCTCGAGGGGCACGAGCCCCATCTGGGCGCACACGGTCAGGTCGGCCTCGACGCGGTCGCGAATCCATTGGGGTGCGGTCGGGGAGAGGTCGAGAGGGTGGTCCTCCTGGATCAGCACCGGCTCCTCGGCCTTGACGCGGTAGACCTCGGCGGAGCTCCGGAACACGAAGCGCTGGATCGTGGGGTGCTCCTCGCAGAGATGCAGCAGGTCGCGCGCCGCATCCACGTTGAGGGCGTGGATCTTGGGTCCGTCCTCGGTGGCGCGGCGGTGCTGTGCCGTGTGGACCACGGCCTCCACCCGCAGGTCGCGCGCCGGGCCGAAGAGCAGCTCGCGCACGTTGCGCTGACGTGTGAGGTCGAGCTGGAAGTAGCGGACCCGCGGGTCGAAGCTTCGAAACGGCGTGCGCGCGCGCGGCTCGGCAGCCACCGCCAGAATCGTGCGGATACGCGGTTGGGCTAGCAGCGTGCGCACCAGCGCGAGGCCGATGGGCGTGGTGGCGCCCGTGACCAGCACCGACCTCACGTGAACACCCCCGCGCGTTCGGTGAGCCCCCGCACCAAGAGTGCTGCGACCGCCTCCTTCACCTGGGCGGCGGCAGCGCGCACCACTTTGGGATCGTCGGCCTGTGCAGGGCGATAGCGGCGACCGAGCGGGATCGGTTCGCCGTAGTAGATGTGGTAGCGGACCGGCAGCGGAAAGAGCGTGAGCGGCACCGGCAAGTACGGTGCGCCGAAAGCACGGATGGGGAGCCGCGCGAGCTGCGGCATCTGCTCCTCCGCGCCCACGATTCCCACAGGCACCACCGAGGCGCGGTGCCGGATCGCCAGCTCGGCGTGCCCAACCCGCCACTCTTGCAGCCGGTACCGCTCGGCGAAAGGCTTACCGATCCCCACCGTGCCCTCCGGAAAGATCATCAAGCACTCGTCACTTTCGAGCAGGTCGCGCACGTTGCCACGGCTGCCGCCGACCACGCCGAGGCGCGAGAAGAACGTCCCCACGAAGGGCAACCCAGGCACGAAGAGATCCGCCACCGGTCGCGGGATGCGCGGCGGATCGGTGTGGCGGATGACGTCGTTCCAGAGCATTGCGCCATCGAATGGCAGCGTGCCGCCGTGGTTCGCCGCGAGGATCACCGGGCCGGCGGTGGGGATGTTCTCGGCACCGTGGGAGTCCACCCGGAAGTAGCGCTCGTAGAGGGGGGCGAAGACGCGCAGCGCAGCGGCGACGGCAGGAACGTTGAGACCGAAGGGGTCGTAGCCGTGCCCGGCGTCGCGGATGGTGAGGCGCGCGACGAGGGGGGCGAGGCCGCTGCCGAGCTTGCCGGGCTCGAACGCTGGGCCGGCACTCGCTGGCCCACGAGCCTGCGTGTGCGGAACCCGAGCCGCACCGCGCCTCCCGCGGCGCCGACTCGCGCGCGGTTGCGATCGTCGTGGAGCTGGCCGGTGCGACTTCATTCGGCCGCGCGAAAGCGCGCCGCGCGGTGCGACGCACCTTCACGCCTCGCCACAGATCCCCATCTGCAATCAGCAAGCGAAGTGCCCAGGGATATCATTCGCAGGATCAGCGGAAATCCGAAGATCGGGCGTCGGTGCGTTGGCTCGAGCGCCAGGACGGGTAACGTTCGCCGACGCGCTCCGTCACGCCGATGGAACCCCCGTACATCCCAACCTCGGCCCCACCCGAGACCCTCAGCCCCCGAGCGAATCGTCTCACACGCCGCCTCAGGTTGTGCCGTCGACGGATCGTCCCGGCCGGAACGTCTCGGTCCGTGTGCGCACGTCGGGGCCAGCTTGCCAACCACGAAATGTCAACCCTTTGAAATCATTTCATCATTACTTTTTGAGGATCGCGGCACGACGATTGCTGTAGCTCCCGAGCACCCTCACCCCTCTCTCCTCGGCCGACCATGCCCGACACCTGGACCCCAACCGACTCTCAACATCCCCGGCGTTTCCCCGCGCCCGAGAGCGGCTGGGTTGGTGCGATCGAAGGGCTCAGTGAAGACCTCCGCGCATCGACAGGTCTCGGGCATGGCTCGGCCCCCTCCGACGTCGAACGGCTCGTCGAGCGGCTGCTCGATTACGCGGCGAACGCCGAACGCCAGATCGCAGCGCAGCGCGATCGCATCGCCCATCTCGAAACAGTCTCGATGACGGACGAGCTGACCGGCATCGCCAATCGTCGCGGCTTCGCCGACTACCTGCGCCGCACCCTCGCTGCAGCCCACCGCCACGGCGAGGCCGGCGCGGTGGCGTTCTTGGACCTCGACGACTTCAAGCGCGTCAACGACACCTACGGACATGCGGCCGGGGACGCTGCGCTCGAGCGCGTTGCCGACGTGCTGACGGCATCGACCCGCGTCTCGGATTTCGTGGCGCGGCTGCACGGCGACGAGTTCGCGGTGCTGCTGGTGCGCGCCGACCTCAACCAGGCACGCGCGCGGCTCACCGCCATTCAGCGGCGCATCGAGTCCGAGCCGCTCATCTGGCGTCAGCGAGAAATCCCGCTCAGCGTGAGCTTCGGCCTGGCGGCGTACGATCCGCAAACCGAGGTGGCGAGCCTGATGCAGCGGGTGGACTTCGAGATGTACCGCCAGAAGCGCTCGCGGCGCGAGTACGGCGAGCGAGCCGGCCGCGACTGGACGTACCCCGCGGTGGTCGACATTACCGCGTCTTGCGCCGCCGGCCCTCTGTAACAGCCAGCGCCGCCTGCGCACGCTGGCGCGCCCGATGAGGAAGAGCGCCACGGCATGGCGCTGGGGGACCAATTCCGGCGCTCCCGGCCCACCGAGGAGGCGTTACCCAGGCACCAATTCCGCGACAAGTCCTGAAAATCACGACGGGTTCTCACGAGCGCCCGCTGGCACCCGCCTTGCGATTCCGGATCGCATGACGATCCTCGAACGCGGAGCGGCGACCATGCGGTTCGACTCCTATTGCACCGACGGATTCTTCGACGAGCTCTTCGCCGGCGACGGCCAGCCCCGGCTGGGAGCCGAGCCGCTGGTCGGCAAGATCCAATCGCTCTCCCCCGGCGAGCTCTTGCGCCGCCAGCAAGACGCCGAGCGCACGCTGCTGCAGCTCGGCATCACCTTCAACGTCTACGGCGACGGCGGCGGCATCGAGCGGATCTTCCCGTTCGACGTCATCCCGCGAATCGTGTCGGCGGGCGAATGGGACACCCTCGAAGCCGGCCTGAAGCAGCGCGTGTTGGCGCTCAACCTGTTCATCGACGACGTCTACCACGACCAGCGCATCGTGAAGGACGGCGTGGTACCCGAGGAAATCATCCGCACCTCTGCGGCCTACCGCCCGCAATGTGTGGGCCTCAAGCCACCCCGCGGCGTGTGGTGTCACATCAACGGTGCCGATCTGGTGCGCGACCGCGACGGCCAGTTCTACGTCCTCGAAGACAACCTGCGGTGCCCTTCGGGTGTGTCGTACGTGCTCGAGAACCGCTACGTGATGAAGAAGACGTTTCCGGAGGTCTTCGAGGCGTCGCGGGTGCGGCCGGTGGTGGACTATCCGAGCCGGCTTCTCGACATGCTTCAGTCGCTCGCCCCCGCCACCATCACCTCGCCCAAGGTCGTGGTGCTGACACCGGGGATCTACAACTCGGCCTATTTCGAGCACTCGTTTCTGGCGCAACAGATGGGCGTGGAGCTCGTCGAGGGCCGTGACCTCCTGGTCGCCGGCGGGCTGGTGCGGGTGCGCACCACCCGCGGTCTCGAGCGCGTGGACGTCATCTACCGGCGCGTCGACGACGACTTCCTCGACCCCGACACCTTCCGCTCCGACTCGATGCTGGGTGTCCCCGGCCTGATGGACGTGTACCGCAACGGCCGTGTCGCGCTCGCCAATGCTCCCGGCACCGGCGTCGCGGACGACAAGGTGATGTACGCGTACGTGCCCAAGATCATCCGCTACTATCTGGGCGAGGACGCGATCGTGCCCAACGTGCCCACGTACGTGTGCGCGGACGACGCGGATCGCGCGTACGTGCTCGAGCACCTCGAGAACCTAGTGGTCAAGACCGCCGGCGGCTCGGGCGGCTACGGCATGCTGGTCGGGCCCGCCGCGAGCGCCAAGGAGCGCAGCGCGTTCGCGGCGCGCATCCGCGAGCGGCCGCGCGAGTACATCGCCCAGCCGGCGCTGGCGCTGTCGCGAGTGCCGTCGATCGTGGACGGCGGCTTCGAGGGCCGGCACGTGGACCTGCGTCCCTACATTCTCTTCGGCGAGGACATCTACGTGCTTCCGGGAGGGCTGACGCGGGTGGCGCTCAAGAAGGGCTCGCTGGTGGTCAACTCGTCGCAGGGTGGCGGCAGCAAGGACACCTGGGTGCTGGCGCACCGCAGCGGGGTGGCCAGCCGCCTCGAAGCTGCCTGAGCACGTCCACGCCCGTCCCCCTCGCCGTGAACCGAGACTGATCGATGCTGAGCCGTGTCGCCGACTCCATCTACTGGATGAGCCGCCAGATCGAGCGTGCCGAGAACGTCGCGCGTTTCGTGGGTGTGAACCTGAACATGCGGCTCGACCTCCCGCCCGGCGTGAGCGAGCAGTGGATGCCGCTGGTGATCACCACCGGGGATCAGCAGGACTTCCAGGAGCGCTACGGCGAGGCGACGCTCGCGTCGGTCATCCAGTTCCTGACATTCGATCTCGACAATCCGAACTCGATCCTGTGCTGCCTACGCGCCGCGCGCGAGAACGCCCGTGGCGTCCGCGAGGTGATCTCGTCGGAGATGTGGGAGCAACTCAACAAGTTCTACCTGATGGTGCGCGACACCGCGTCGTCGGCGCGCGCACGTGAGCTACCCGAGGGCTTCTTCGCCGAGGTGCGCATGGCCAGCCACCTCTTCGTGGGAGTGGCGGACGCCACCATGTCGCACGGCGAGGGCTGGAACTGGGCACAGCTCGGTCGGATGATCGAGCGCGCCGACAAGACCACCCGCATCCTCGACATGAAGTACTTCATCCTGCTGCCGTCGGTGTCCGACGTGGGCACACCCTACGACCACCTCCAGTGGACGGCCGTGCTGCGCGCCGCCAGCGCCCTCGAGATGTACCGCAAGGCCTACGGCCGGCTGGAATGGGAGAAGGTCGTGGAGTTCCTGCTGCTCGACCGCGATTTCCCTCGCGCCGCGCACCACTGCGTGGTGAAGGCCGAGGAGTCGCTCCACGCCATCGCCGGGACACCGCTCGGCACCTTCGGCAGCATCGCCGAGCGACGCCTCGGTCAGCTCCGTGCCCATCTCGACTTCGCGGTCGTGGAAGACGTCATCAGTCAGGGACTTCACGAGCAGCTCGACTCGATCCAGCACCGCTTGAACGCCATCGGCGAGTCGATCTTCGACACGTTCTTCGCGCTCCGCGCCGCGACGCCCGTGCTCGCCGTCGCCCAGTGACCGGGCCTGCGACGACCCGGCATGAGGAGGTGGTTCACTGCGGCCGAGATGCGTCGGTCGAGTCGCGAGCGTGTGGGGACCTCCGCGATTCGAACGGATACGGCGCGAAGCTGACCCACCACCAACGCGACGGCACCGGAGACGATCGCGAGCGATCGTGCGAGGATACGCGCCGCTCGGCTCAATCCGCCGACGGAGCTCGCGATGATCACGCCGCCGCCAGCGGCCAACGACGAGATCGAGATCGAGTCCGCACCGGGAGTGCGCTTGGGCGTGAGCCGCTGGAGAAGTGGCCGGCCCACGGCGGTGATCGTGGCACCGGGCTTCTTCCGCTCGCGTCGCTCGCCGATGCTCGTCGCCACCGCGGCCCGCCTGGCCGCGGCTCACGACGTCTACCTCTTCGATTTCCGCGGCCACGGCACCAGCACCGGCCGTTACACGTTCGGGCGCCACGAGATCGAGGATCTCGCCGCGATGCTCGCCCACGTACGCGGCTGCGCTCACCAGCAGATCGCGGTGGTGGGCTTCTCGATGGGTGGCACGGTGGCGGTGCGCACGCTCGGCGCCGAGCGGCGCGCTGGCGGCGACCCGCGGATCGCGGCGCTAGTCACCGTGAGCTCTCCGTCCGAGGTGGTTCGGCTCAGGCCGCGGCTACCGCCGCGCGGGCTCCTCGGCCGCAGTTTCGCCGACGAGCGTCACCGCTTCCCGCGTCTCGATCTCGCAACGCTGGTCCGTCATCGCCTCGATACGGTCGAGCTCGCAGGCTGGATCTCGCCCACGCCCTGGCTCGTGCTGCACAACGTCGGCGACTGGCTCGTGCCGGACACGATGGCCGAAGCGCTTCATCGCGGCGCGCGTCCACCCTGCACGCTTCATCTCTTCCGCAACGGCGCGCGGCTGCACGCCGACGCCTTGGTCCGGGCGATCCCCGACGAGTTTTTCGGCGTGTTGGAGCCGTTTCTCGTGGCGAATCTCGGCTGATGAAGCGATGATGCTTACCGCCCTCGGGCGCGCAGCGGGCACCATGAATCGCTCGCTGCTCCCCGAGACGTGACGCCGCCGAGCACCGCGCGGGTCCCACAGCCGAAGCGGCTCGCCCCAACCGAGCCATTTCAGGCGTCGCGACCGAAGTGCCCGGGGTGTTGCAGATGGGGCTCTTTTTTTCTCGGCGACGCCGTCGTAGACCGGTTGCGCTACTTCACCTCGGGCATTCCCACACGAGACCGACATGCTCGACCTGGCAAGACTCGAACGGGTGCGTTTGCATCGCCGGCCACCCGGGCAACTGGTGGTTGCAGAGCTCTTCCTGCGGCCGAGCTATCGCTTTCCGCGAAACACCGAGATCGTGATCGAGGGACTCGAGCGTATCCCCCGCGACCGCTCGGTGTTCTTCGCGATGAACCACACCGACCGCTACAACTACTGGCCGTTCCAGTACGCGTTGCACCGCACGGGAGTCCATCGCTACACGGCCACGTGGGTCAAAGGGAAGTACTACGAGCACCCGGCGATCGCGTGGTTCATGGATGCCACCAACAACATCCCGCTGCCGTCGCGTGGCTACGTGCTCACCACCGAGTTCCGGCGCACGGTGGGCCGCGTGCCCACGGAAGCCGAGTACCGGCAGTTGCGCGACCTCGCCGACGGCAACCTCGCCACCCAACGAGCGGCATTCGTGGATGCGAGCCCGGAGCTCAAGCGCTTTCTCGAAGTGCAAGGCGCCGACCCGACACTCGCACCCATCGGACGCGATGGACGCGAGGCGGTGTTCCTGCCCCGCTTCGAGGAGCTCTTCGATCGCATGATCGAGGCGGTGGTGAAGCTCACACGCGACGCCATGGAGCGATTCCAATGCCACGTGCTGGTCTTCCCCCAAGGCACGCGCTCCAAGCGGTTGAGCCGCGGCCACACAGGCTTGGCACAGATGAGCCAGCGGCTCGGCGGGGCGATCGTGCCCGTGGGCTGCAATGGTTCCGACCGGCTCTACCCGAGCGGTTCGCCGTGGTCGAGCGGCGGCCGCGTCGTGTATCGCATCGGCCCGCTCCTCGAGGTCGACGACGCGGCGCTGGCGCCCTACCGGGTCTGCGAGGATTTCACGCCGTTTTCCCGGGAAGCCGTGACGCGGCACGGTGCGAGCTTTCGCGCCATCACCGACGTGGTGATGGATCACGTGAACCAGCTCCTCGAACCCGAATACCAGCGCAGCGCGAGTGGCGAGAGCGACGGCGTCTCCGGCGTCCATCGCTTCGTGTGAGCACACCCGCGTGGCCGGAGTCGCGATGAGCCACTTCTCCCCCGATCAGCTCGATTGGCTCGGCACTGGCGCCGGCACCCTCACCACGATCGCGTTCGTGCCGCAGGTGTGGAAGACCTGGAAGACGCGCTCCACCGCCGACCTCTCGCTCGGCATGTGGACGTTGTTCTCGCTGGGTGTCGCGCTGTGGGTGGTCTACGGAGTGCTGCTGGGCGCGACACCGATCATCTGGTTCAACGCGATCACGCTGGTGCTCGCATCGAGCCTGCTCTACCTCAAGCTGCGACACCGCTGAGCAGCGCTCGCCGCGGCGCTCAGTTCCAGGGCAAGCGAGCGCGGGTCGCCCAGTATTCGGTAGGGTCTTCGACGAGCACCGCGAGGGCGTGCGCCGCCCCTTCGTCCCAGCTCACGTCGAGCGCACGAGCATTCGACGCGAGCTGCTCGCAGGTGGCCGCTCCGCTCAACACCACGTCGGCCCACGGCTCCGCGAGGATCGCGGCGAGCGCCAGCGCGTCGCGGCGAGCACCCAGACGATCGCACACGCGCTCGAGCGCGATCTCGCTCGCGGCCGGGAGCGTCGCGTAGCCGCGCGCCGCGAGCCGACCGTTTGCCATCCCTTCCTTCACGATCACGCCGAGCCCCAAGGCGTGTGCTTCCGCCAGCGCCGCACCCGCCGAACGTTCGAGCAAATTCCAGCTCGCCTGCACGGTTTGGAAGAGCGGCTCTCCGTCGACCTCGACGGCGAGCGCGCGTCGGATCACCTCGCCCTGCCGCGGTCCCGAGACCGAGAGCCCGACGCGCACGCCTTCGCCGCGCAGCCGCGCCAGCGCGCCCATCACCGTACGATCGTCGAGCACGCCGCTTTCGAGCGTGGCGGAGTGGATCTGGTACACGTCGAGATGCTCGCCGAACACGGCGCGGCTCTCGCGCCATTGGCGCTCGAAGGCTGCCGACGAGTGATCCTTCACCTCGTGCGTCGCGGCATCCACGCGCCAGCCTGCCGTGTACGTGTAACCCCACTTCGACGCCACCACCAGATCGCGAGCGATCGGCGCGTTCCGGACCAGCCAGCTCGCGAGGAACTCCTCAGCGCGTCCGTACGAGCGCGCCACATCCACGTAGCGGATACCCACGGCAAACGCGGCATCGAGAACCGCATGCGCGGCACGCTCCATGGCCGCCAGTTCGTACGTACCGCCCAGATCGTCGGCATGGCCGAGGTTCAGGTAACCCGGGCGACCGAGGGCCGCGAGCCCGAGGCCCAAGCGGGACACGACGAGGCCCGTCGCCCCGAGCGCTCGACCAGTCACGAGCGACGCGGGATCAGCTCGGGGGATCGGCGAGCAGCGGCGCGATCCAGGCGCGCACGTCCTGATTCACCGGCACGCGGTAGCGGTGGCTGCGCCAGAGCTCGTCCTTGCCTTCGACCAGCAAGAACGCATCGGTCGGCAAACGCGACACCACCGCGCGAAACGATTCCCGCAACGCGTCCTCGAACCACATCCCGAGCCGCCCGCGCGGCGTGTCGCCCACCAGCGCGAATCGGCCGTCGCCGGCGTCGTAGCCGCGCAAACGCATGATCGGCGCGTTTGTGGAATCGGCAGCGCGGAACTTCGTGCAGTCGCTCTTCATCCGCACCTGCACGGCCCACACGAGTCGCGTCCCCGCAGTCATGGGAGCCGCATCCTATGCAGGCGCTCGGTCGCTCGCAAGCAGCGTCGGCGTCGACCACGCGACGCGAGCGCGTGGCCGACGCGAGGGGGTTGTCCCAACGGCGCGAGCAGCAATAGATTCGGCCCGGCTGGATCAACCCGCGGGAGAGGCACCCCAAATCAATCCGGAGGCGAAACGTGATCGTCACTTGCACCGGCTGCGGCAAACGCTTCACTTCGCGTCTCACCGAATGCCCGTTCTGCAAGACACCGAACGCCGAGGTCGACACCCACCCTCCCGCAAACGGTGCGGCTGCCGACGTTGCCCCGCCACCGAGCGTGCCCCCGGTTGGCCCCGGTCCCCTGCGCGAGCCCCCGCGCCCTACCCCGCGGAGCCTCCTCGACAAGCAAGTCGCCGAATCCAAACCCGGCACCAACCCGATCGTGTTCACGATCATCAAGCTGGTGCTGGTGCTGGCGGTGGTCGGCGGCGGCCTCTACTCCGTCAAGCTCTTCTTCACCCCCGACAAGCCGACCGTGTTCATCGGCGCCTCGCAGGGCAACGAGCTCGAGATGCCCATCGAGAGGCTCGTCACGGCGACCCCCGACCAGCTCGACCGCCGGCTGCTGTTGGTGGCCAAGTTCGGCAAGGTGATGTCCGACGACGACGGCTTCCGCCGCTTCGAAGCGATCTCCGGAGCGGGCGTGACGCTGCCGATCTACATCGCACCCGAGTACGCCAAGGTGATCGATCAGCTCGAGCCCGGCCAGGTCTTCGGCGCCTACGGCACCATCGAGAACAAAGGCATGGGCTTCACGCCCAAGCCCGCGCTCGTGGTGAAGTGACCTGCGCCCGCGGCGCCGGTAGGATCGCCTCGGCTAGGCGCCTGTCGGAAAATGTGGCGCGCACGGCGACAGGCTCCTCGCTTGATGCTTCCTCGGGGGTCTGTTCCAGCCCCCCGCCCCGAAAAAGGCGTGACTTCTTCGGGGCCCCACCCCCAAGTCGGCTCGCCTTCGGCGAGGCTAGGAGTGTGTCGGGAGCGAGTTTCCCGACACACTCCTAGATCACGGGTGCAGGGGACGAACGGGTAGGACGAATTCGGTGGATCGACCGGTTCTGTTCCAGCTCGCGCTCGCAGGCGTGCTGGTAGCGTTGATCGCCCACCTCTTCGTGGTCTATCGCCGCGTCACCGCGGCTCTGGTGCTGGTGCCGCTGGGCTGGCTCGCGTTGACCAAGGAGTTCGGCACGCTTCACGACGCCACGCCCGATTACGAGGTGTTGCTGCAATCGATCGTCCCAGGCCCCGTCGTGATCGCGTGCGGCTGGGTCATCGTGTTCTTGTTGGGGCTGGAAGCGAGCCGGGTCTCGGCTGAGCGGTTTCCCCAGGCTCGCCTCGATCGCTACTTCGCACGGGTCTTCCTCGTCGCGCTCTACGGTGCGCTGGCGTCGATCCCCGTGGAGATGATCGGCCAGACGCTCGGCTGGTGGCGCTGGCGGGTCCCCACCACGGTCTTTCCGCGGCCTTCGTGGGACGATTGGTTCGGCGTCGAGCTCTCGTTCGCTTTGGTCGTGATGCTCGTCGCCGGCGCCACCAAGCGCTTCTTGTGGCAGTTCCCGCTCGTCTTCCTGACCGGCCTCATCCTGAGCGGGCTCATCTTCAAGGACATCAACTCCTGGCGCACCATCGGAGTCCATCCGGGCTTCATCGCCATCCCCGTGTTTCTCGCGGCGCCGTTCCTGGTTCCGGGTCTCGAGCTACACGAGAGACTGCGGATCGTGGCACCCCCTTCGCGATGGCGGTTCACACCCATCGTCTGCGAGCTGGTGATCGTCGGCGTGCTCTGCTTCTATCTGTTGATGCGCGGTCACACCGAGGGGCTCGTGTACGCAGCGCCGTACCTCGCCTGGATCGCCGCGCACCGATTGCTGCTCCGCCGCGGTGCGCCGAGTCGCGCCCGCGATGAGCACGTGCCCGCGATCGCTACGGATTAGCCGGCTCGGTGACGGGTAGTGGGTCAGCTTCCCAAGCATGCACCGGAGCAGTCGCGAGGGTCTGGGGCCCTGGGAGCGTAGGCTCGCCGGCTCCGCGGCCACGCGACTCGAGGTGCGTGGCCGCGGAGCGCCCTTCGACGTCCCCCCAGCACCTCAGGTCTGGAGCGAGCTCCCACGAAACGCATCCAATACCCGTTGATGCAACGCCACTGCGCATTCGACGTCCGCTGCTGACGAGCCGAAATCGCCTCTGCCATCTTGCGTGGCCCCGCCCGCCCCTCGGGCGCCCCGCACGAAGCCCGGTACGACGCCACGAACGCTCCCGTCTCGTCCCGCCCGCGCCGCTCGCTCGGCTTGCGCGCATTCGTCGCGACGTTGCTGGCCGCACCGCTCGCACTCGAGCTGGCGCTGCGCGCGCACGTTTCGAGCCGAGAGAGCGCCGGTTCGGTTCCCGCCGATCTCGCGGCCCGCGAGCTCTACCGGGAGAGCATAGATCCAGTGCTGCGTTACGAGCCGATCCCGAACGCGCGGGTCCGGGCCGAAACCGGCGCCGAAGTCGCGATCAACGCGCGGGGCTTTCGCGGGGCGATACCCGCGATGCCGAAGCCGCCCGACGTCGAGCGCATCTTGATGCTCGGCGACTCGGAGGCGCTCGGCCCCAAGCTCCGCGATGACGAGACGCTCGCCGCGCGACTCGAGGACTCCCTTGGCGCACGCCTGGGACGACGTGTCGAGGTCGTCAACTTCGGCGTGGAGGGCTACGACACCGAGCAAGAGACCCGGCTATTCGAGCTTCGCGGGGCGGCGCTCACACCCGACGTGGTGATCCTCTACTTCGTGTCGAACGACGTCCTGCCGCCCGAGCTGGTGCGCGTCGCCGACCGCTGGGATCGCTCGCGGGTGATTCGCTGGGCCCGGGACGCGCGGCTTATGAGCCGCGCGCGGCGCTTGTTCGGCTCGGGCAACGACTATCGCGCCTACGTCGAGCACGCGTACGATCCCGCGTCGAGCGTGTGGCGGGCGGGCCGCGAGCGCGTGCTGCAGCTCCGGGATCGCGTGGAGGAGGCGCACGCACGCTTCGCCGTGGTGATCGCCCCGGAGATCTTCGGCATCGAACGGCGCGAGGACTTGCTCGACTCACCGTACCGTGCGTTCCACCATGCGCTCGCGAGCTTGGAGACCGACGGCATCACCGTCGTCGATCCCCTCCCCGCGCTGGTGGACTGCGCGGAACGCCCGCCGGATCTCTGGGTCACAGCCACCGACCACCACAAGAATGGGCGCGCGAACGGCTGCATCGCCGAATTTCTGGCGGCTTCCGGCGTATTCCGATCCACAGCGTCTCACACGGAGGGACCGTGAGGGCTGAGGCGTCGCACCCACTCGAGGGTGCCGCCGGGCGCGGCACGTGCCACCCAGCGCAGCGTCGTGAGGAACGCGGGCTCGGGTTCCACGCGAAGCTTGCCCGAAGCCCAGAGCCGCCAGACCAGCGCGACACGGTCGGGCTCCACAGGCATCGCCGAAGGGACCACCCTCGCGTCCAAAACGATGCGTGCGCGCGGCGCGGGACCGGCAACGGCAACCGTGGCGTTCGCGTAGCCGGACACGGCCAACGCGACCACAGCCAGCCAGACGACCGTCGCAAATCCCAGCGCCACGACGAAGGCTCGCAGCGTCGAATGCGAGCGCGCGAACACGATCCCGGACACGAGCACGGTGATCGACACATGGATCGCCGCCATCCCGGCCAGTGGATTCATCCCCTCACCTTCCGCGCTCGCTCACGCAGTCAGCTTGCATGAGCGCGGCCAGCAGATCCAGCTCAGGCACCAGCGCCGCTGCCGTAACGACGGCGCCCGGCACCTCCACCGGCGCTGGCGAGACGCGGCGCGCACTGCTCTCGCTC
>CAYVDO010000184.1:0-15096 GCA_964450125.1 uncultured bacterium | reverse complement strand
AACGGAAAATCTACCGTACTCTCGCCGGCGCCGAGACGCTGACGCTTCTCGCGACAGTAGCAAACAACACCGCAACGACGTACACCGACAACGTGGCGGATGGCTCGCTCTCTGGCGCTCTACCGATCACGAACACCGCCGCCTTCACGATCCAGAGCGCGACGACCAAGCTCAGCGAAGCCGACCGCAACCTCGTGCATCAGCCCGTGGCTGGCGCAATGGTTGACGTAGCGGCTCCTCTTGACCGTCCGGCGTGTCTCTATTCGCTCCGCGCGCTGACCGGGGCGAGCACTGGCGCAATCACCAATCTCAAGGCGTGGATGGACGTCGAGTATCTGACGTAACAGACGGGGCGCCGCAAAGCGCCACGCTCTTTTGACCGGAGGCCACATGGAACAGATGATCTTCCCGGGCGGGCTGAAGACCGGAGGCGTCGGGCTCGGCCGCCACTTCGGTCCGGTGGAGTACCTCTCCTAGGTGGCAAGCCTCCTCACGGCCGCCCAGATCCTGAAGCTCCGTAAGGTGTGGCTGGTCGATTTCGTCGACCAGCACACCGAGTGGGGTGCGGCGCCCACTGTGGCGTCGGGTGCATCGGCCGGCGCAGGATCGCTCGCGCTCACGGCGCTCGGAACCGGAACGATCGCGACCGGCACGTTCTTCAAGGTCGGTTCCTCCGGCTCCTGGCGTGACTACGTGGTCGCGGCGGACGTGGCGATCGTCGCCACCGCCGCGACCGTCACGTTCCGTCCGGTGCTCGCTTACGCGGCGCTCGTCGGGGATGTCGTGCGGGTCAAGGCCGACCTGCGCTCGCTCTACAACAGAGAGACCGGGCGCGAGTACTTCACCGACACCGACCTGCAAGACCTCGCCACCCGCGCGATGCAGTGGCGGGCTCGAGAGATCCGCCTCGCCGACGACCCGGAGGAGTGCCACCTCAAGGCCACCGCCATCCTCGGGCTGAGGCAACAGGTCACGGACCCCGGCTTCCGGTCCGTCCTGACCGAGCGTGGCGCTGCGGATGGCCAGCGGACGCTCGACAAGCTGGCCGAGATGGCGCGCCAGTATGAAGCCGAGATCTCCCCGCGCGAATTCGGGGCGCACACGATCACGCTGGTGCGGTAAGCCGATGGCTGTCGAGGACGCCATCCGGAACGAGGCCGAGCAAAACGAGTACGCCCGCGTGCTCGCGGCTCGCATCGGGGCCGAGATCGCGAAGAAGGTTGACGCGGCCGGATTCCTCGAGGCCTCGGATGCTGAACTCGAGGCGATGGCCGGCGCGGCGCTGGCCGTTATTGTGGCCGAGCTCGGAGACGAGACCATCGCGACGGCGATCGAGACGGCGCAAGAGCTCGGGCTACCGGCTCCCACGGAACGGGAGATCGAGTCTGCGCTAGCCACCGCCGTTACCTCAGCGCTCGCCGGGCTTACGGCCGCGCTGATCGCCCGGCGAAGCGTCCTCGCGGAGGTCATCACGGGCACCTTCAGCGCAGGTACCGAGCGCATCGTGGACGCCGCGATTGCTCGGATCATCTCGGAGGCGGCCGCCTCAGTGGCTTCCGAGATCGGCGGGGCGCTCAACACCGCAGCCGCGACCGGGGAGGGTCTGGCGGCCCTCCTCGGCGCGGCCGACAGCGGGGGCGACGGGTTGATCCGATGGCAGACCGTACAAGACGACGCCGTCTGCTTCGACGAGGACGCGGCCGACGAGGAGACGCCGTCCGGCGTCATGCTGACCGGCGGCGCGGCAGGATCCTGTCTCGCGCGGCACGGGCTGGCGCTCTCGATGGACGACTGGCGAGCCATCGGGCTCCCGAAGGATCCGCGGCTCCTCTGCTCGCGGTTCGGGCGGCGGCACTGCCGCTGCCGGCTCGGGACGCGCGGATCGGAGAAGCCGGTCAACACGCGGGAGGACCGCCAGCGCGGGCGCCAGCGGGGCGAGAAGGAGCCGATCGACGCAGGCCACGTGACGCTCGACGGACTGCCGGAGCTGGGCGGGACGGGTGCCCTGACGCCGCCAGGGTGGGTTCACATCCGGGTCACGCTCAGGAAGGCGAGGCCGACGCCGTGAGGATCATCGAGCGGATCCTCGTCCTCCAGCGGATGTACCCGCGCTACGGGCTCGGATGGCTTACGCCGGCCAGCGCTGGAGATCCGAAGCCGACGGGCGAGGCGATCTCAATTCTGAAGGTCGTCCCGACGGAATCGCTGTCGGTCGCATCGCGCGACTTCAAGGCAACCGAAACGCTGACGGTCCCGACCGATCAGGACATCGACGCGATGGTGATCCGCATCTGGGCCGCGCTCTCCGGGAAGACGTTCACGTGTCCGGTCGGGACGCTGCACTTCTCGCACTGCCTCTCCTACGTCGTGAACCGTGCGGACGGCATCCAGCCGACCGCCTATCTCGCATGGTCCGGGCGCGCCTCGTGGCGCACGGAGCTCCCGCTGTGAGCAGCATTGAGCTTATCCCGGACCAAACCGTAGCTGACTTCTACGCGCTCGGAGAGACATCTTTCGAGAGTCAGTTCGAACTAGAAAGCCGAATCCTGCCGGAGATCGGCGAGCTTGGCGCCGACGACATCCGCCTCGAGCGGTTCGGGAAGGAACAGGATCCCGACGGCGCGGGCTGGCTGCCGCTCTCGGAACCCTATGCGACATGGAAGGCGAATCACAGCGGGAAACCGAAGCTCCGACTCGAAGACGATCTCATCCGGTCGATCTCCTACCGCGTCGAAGGCGGGGAGATCGTCGAGATCGGCTCCATCGACGGGCCGGTCTACGCGGGCGTCCACAACTTCGGGAATGCAGACATCCCGCGGCGAGAGTACGCCGGGCCATCTGTTGAGTTTCTCGACTCGATCGAGGAGCGGCTGATCGTCGAGATGGACGGGATCTTCACCGGCGAAAGGGCGAACGCGGCATGACGAACATCTTCGGCAACCCGCCCCCGATCGAGTCCCTCATCCCGCGGCTCGTGCGCGCCTACCTCGCGGCGAACGCCACCGTGACCTCGTTCGTCCCTGCATCTTCGATCCGTTACCACGACAACGAGGAGGGCCCGGGCCCGGTGCGCGCTCCGTACATTCAGGTCAGTAAAGGCGACTGGGGCGATCGGCGGACGACGGCGAACGAGGGCGACAAGCAGGACGTCAGCGTGAACGTGAAGCTCTACCTGCCGCTCGACGCCGGGCCATGCAATCCCTCGATCACGATCCCGTCTGCTCCGACTGCAACGGCTTCGGGAACGGGCGCACTGACGGGCGTCTACCGCTATGGCCTCTCGGCGGTGACCGACGACGGCGAGTCCTTCATGTCGCCGCTGTCGAGCACCGTCTCCCCCTCCGGTCAGAAGGTCACGGTGACGATCCCGACGGGCTCAGGCGCCGTCTGGCGTCGCCTCTGGCGCACCGAGAACGGGCGCATCTGTCCGCGCATCCTCGCCTATTGCATCGACGACGGCGTGACGTCCTTCGTCGACAACGTTCCCGATGAGGGGCTCGGCGAGGAGATCGGGCCCGTCGAGGCGCTCAGTACGGACCTCGCGTCGCTGCTCACGACCGTACTCATCACGAACGGGACGCTCAAGAACATCTTGACGGGAGGCGGTCTCGCGCAGGTCACGGATGACGTGACGCGGGTCGACCAGAAGGCCGACCAGGTCTCGACGAAGCGCGGCCAGCGAATCATCCCGCTCGTCGCGACCTATGGCGCGAAGTACGACGCGGTGACCCGTGTCTCGCTCGTGGAGAGGCTCTAGTGCTAGCTGAGCTGGTGCGGCTCGCGGAGTTGGAGACGCAGTCGCGAGCGGTGAACGCTCCGGCCGAGCGGACCATCGCCCTCGTCCCGTCCACCGCCCACGAGATGGCTTCAATGACCGAGGTCTTCGTCCGCGATGCCGATCCGGCCGAGGTGAGGCAGTTCCTCCTTTTCCTCTGGGGGCTGGTGGCGAAGCCCGCCGTGCCCGAGACCGATGAGGCGCCACCCGAAGACGCGCCACCTACCGAAGACGAAACGCCCGCGGAGCCTGCTCCGCTAACTGAAGAAGGAGAACCGACATGAGCGGAACCATCGCGGCGCGGGGCTCACAGTCCCTCACGAGTTACCACATTGGGCAGCGCTCGGACAATTACCAGAGCGGCCACCCGATCCCGACCATCAAAATCACGGCGGCGCCCGCAAGCGCTCCGACGCTCACGCTGACGACCGGAACGGCCAGCATGACCGGGGCGTTCCTCTACAAGACGACGTTCGTCACGAAGACCGGCGAGACGACGGCGTCGGCAGCCTCCCTATCCGCGACCCCGGTGTCTCAGAACGTCGTGGTAACGGCAGCCGGCGGCGCTCCCGCCGATACCGAGGTCACGAAGATCCGGATTTACCGGAGCGACAACGGCGGGACGTATCACCTCGTCCACGAGATCAAGGATCCGAGCGGCTCCCTCGCATGGACGGATACCTTCGTCGCCGACGACCCGCTCATCGACACCACGGCCGTCATCCCTGCCTTCAACCAGAGCGGCGCGAACGGCGGCGAGATCTTCCTCGAGCCCGAGACGTTCTCGGGCGACGTCGATCCGTCCTCGATCATCATCAATCAGTTGACCGGAACCGCGCTCGCTCCCGCGGCCTATCCGGGTCCGGTCAAGTTCCCGTGCGACGTCAAGAATCCGCTCGACAGCGGGTCTCAGGTGCCGCTCCTGGCGTCGATCATCGGCGAGCCCGTCGTCACGATGCAGTCGGACGGCGTCTTCTCGTGCCTCTACGACCTGACCGCGTCCATCCGCAAGCCGCGGGACCTGAACTTCACGCACTACCCGGGTGGCACCAAGCGGCCCTTCCAGATCTTCAACGTCTCCGGCTCGGAGCTGTCGTGGAAGGTCAAGGGCGGCGGAGTCGCGGAGAGCCAGTACAAGGGCATGGGGACCGGCTTCAACCTCTGCGGAGTTGGAGCCTGGACCTCTACTCCGAACGTCGATTATCCCCACTGCCCTGTGATTCGGAACATCCGGACGGACGCGACTGCGACCACCGATCCGATGTTCCTGAAGGTCACGGCGATCGGCTCGGGCTACATCGACGTGAAGGCGAAGGTCACGGCCGCGGCGAGCTACGGCTCGATCGCCACGCGCATCTACTACGACACGACGACGAAGAAACAGAAGCGGGCTGGCGCGCAGGTCTCCGACTGGGCAATCCTCGTCGACAGCACCACGGGAGACGAACTTGGGCAGGACGTGTGGGAATCGCGGATGCCGCTCCTCGTAATGTTCCCTGGCGACATGAGCGCGATCGACGCGAACGACGAATTCCGCTTCGAGGCCGACACAAAGGCTTATATCCCGGGAGCCGGTACCACGCCCGGAACGAATGACGGCGAGTTCACGGGCTTCGCGCCGCGCACCTACAAGGTGCCGCGCTTCTCGGCCGCGCACGTCTCGTTCCTCCGCGGCGCCGTGACCGCCACCGAGGCGATGAACTTCGAAGAAGGCGAGTTCTCGATCGCGTGGCCCATCGATCCGTCCGAGGATTGCGGCTACGAGACGATGAACCCGACGGACTTCGCGCGGAATGGATTCGTGAAATTCACGGCGAAGCTGAAGCGGCGCGCGATCGACCAGGAGTTTCTCCGCTCCATCCTCGCGGGCGGGCGGTACGCGGGGATCTTCAAGTTCCAGGGCGAGAAGATCATGGTACAGCCGGGGACGCGCTCGACCACGTACCGAGAACTGATCCAGGTCACTACCGGCATTCTCCGCGTCGACGACGTGAAGAGCCCGACGACCGGCCCGAATACGACGAAGGAGGACATCACCTTCGTAGCCGAGCAGCCGGCGTCGTATGACACCGAAGGGCTGAGCGTGCTGATCCAGACTCGCGTGCATCCGATCTTCAGGTAGGCGAGATGGCGGGTTCGACTCGCGACTACACCTACGCGCTTCGGATCAACACCGAGGATGCGAAGGGGAAGATCCCGGAGGTAACCGGGGAGGCGAAGGCGTCGCTTGAAGGGCTTTCAGGTAGCACCGTCCAGTCCGGCGAGGAATTCAAGACCTGGGGCGAGAAGGTCCGGGAAGCCGCGGCCGGGACCGGCAAGATGGAGGTCTCGGTCACCGAGCTGGCGCACGCGCTGAACGAGGGGAAGATCAACCTCGACCAGTACAAGGCCGCCCTCGGTCCGATCAAGACCGCGGAGGACGAGGCCGCACTGGCCCTCGGGCGATTCACCGACGCGATGGCGAAGATGGGCGCCGCGGAAGAAAACCCGCGGAAGCTGGGGCGGGCTGTAGTCCAGGCCAGGATCGCCACGGACGAACTCGTCGCGGCGACACAGAAGCTCGGGAAGCCGATCCCGCCCGAATTCGAGAACTCGATCAAGCGGGCCGACGCGGCCATCGAGTCCATGAATCGGAAGGTCGCCATTGCGAAGGATACGGCTGGCGACATGGCAACTAAGCAGAAGTTCGCCGCGCAGGGCATGGAGTCGATGGCGTCGGCTGGCGGGTCTGTCGAATCCATGATGGGCCAGCTCGCAAACGCGAATCAGGGGCTCGGGGGGAGCTTCGCGAAGGTGGGGCTCGCAACAATGGGCGTCGTCGCGGCGTTCGGAGCTGGCTTTGAGGCTGCAAAAAAGCTGCGCGAGGTGTACCAGGAGCTGACCGGAAGGGAACTTCCGAACCTCACAAACTGGGTTACGAAACTCTGGACCGGCGTCGAGAACGCGACGGGCGCCTACGAACGTCACGGCGTCGTCGCGCGGTCAGCGATTGGAATCCACAACGCCCACGCACAGGCAATCTCCGCGCTGACGGCGCGGATCGTCGCGCTGGTTCCGGAGTGGAACAAATCGGCCGACGCGCTCAAGACGAGCAACGCGTTTGCGAAGGAATTCGATGCGCTCCTCAAGGAGCTGGCGGCGGACCATCAGGATATCTCCAAGTTCTCGAAGGAGCACGCCGACTCGATCATTTCAACGCTGGCGCCCGCACTGAAAGCTGGGACCATCAGCGTCGCCTCGATGACGGCGGAGATGCGGCTTGCCGTGCGCGCCGCGCTCGACGCCTCGACGGCACACCAGCAAGAGGCGAAGGCGATCGCGGACGCCACGGCCAAGGTCAACGAACGGCGCGCGGCAGAGGAAAAGGCCATCGCGACGAAACTGCTTAGCGCGGAGAAGGAGGTGGCCGCCGCGGGGGACGCGATCTCGGCCATATACAGGCACCGCGACGAGCAGATCAAGGCGTTGAAGGCCGAAGAAATCTCAATCGAGGAGTTCAACAAGCGGAAGGCGGAGATCAACAAGAAGGCGTCGGAAGACGTAGACGCCGCGACCGAGAAGGAGGCCGAGGCGTTAGGGAAGGTCGAGGAGGCGCACGAAGACTACCGCGCGAGCCAGGAGAAGGCCGCGAAAGCTCTGTCGGACGCCACTACCGCCGCGGGAGAACAGGCGAAGGCCTACGACCAGGTGCGCGATGCGATGGCGGAGGTCAACGAGGCGTTCGACGGGGTCAAGAGCGGCTCTTCCTCGACGGCGACGGAGATCGGGAAGGCCGCGGAGGCCATCGAGTCCCTCGGGCCGGTTTCCGATCTGGCGAAGCGACGGTGCGAGGCGCTCAAGCGCGAGCTGAACGAACTGACCGATGCGGCCATCCGTGCCCAGAACGCCTTCGCAGGGAGCAAGACGTAGGTGGCTGAAGGCGGACTCTCCGGCGCGCTCTCTGGCATGACGAGCCAGCTGACCGACCTGCACAAGGCCATCGGTTCGGTGACGGAGTCGCTCGGGAAGATCGCCGACGTCGCGAAGGAAGCGGTCGATCCGGCCAAGGAACTACTGAAGCTCTTCGGCGAGGACTTCCCGAAGGCCGCGAACTTCTTCAGCGAGTCCTACAAGATCGTCGTCGAGCGTCTCCAGCGCGGCGACATCACGATCGACCAGGCGCTCGAGTCTCTCCTCGCGATGGAGCGCGTGCTGAACCAGTTCGGCCTGAAGCCGGGTGACTCGGCCGGGCTCGACGCCTGGTCGCGGAAGCTCCAGGAAATCATCCGTGCGCTCGACCGCGCGAAGAGGCGCCCATGACCACCGACCGCATCTCCCCCGGTATCCGCGAGAAGGTCTACCTCGCCGGGCTCGTCTTCAGCCACAACCCTAAGACGATCGTCCCGAAGGAGGACCGCGCCGAGGATCACGAGCGCCTCAGCGACGGCTCCAATCAGGTCGACCGCGCCATCTGGTATGCCGGTGCTCCTGCGATCTCGATCGCCCGCTCATGGGCGCTCGATTGGGAGACGGTCAATGATGTCGACAACCGGCTCATGAAGACGCTCCGCGCCTGGCCCGGGTCGTTCGTCTTCTCGTATTGGGACTACGTCACCGAGGTCTACGTCTCGGACGGCACGAGTACGGTGTACTACCTCTCTGGCTCCGAAGCCGGTGTCACGGTCCCGTCACCCTCGCGTCCCACTGGCTACGCGACGAAGTACGCCACGATCGTCGAAACTGGCGCGAGTCTCGCCGGGCTTGCCGTCATCACGACCGGCTTCACTCTGGGCGTTGCGGCCGACACGCGCGGGCGCCAGACGATTACGCTCACGAGCCCGCTGGTGGCGCTGAGCTACCTTGCAGTCACCTACGCCGCGGCGTGGAGCGTGCGGGTCTCGGCGCTCACCGGCTCGTACCCCGGGCAGTTCCGTGAGGGCGCCACGATGGAGCTCGAAGTCGTATGAGCCTCGGTCAGATCGAGGTCTTCGGCACCTCGACCGCTACGCCGAGTCTCGGGGGCGGCTACGACACGCCCGGGGGAACGTCAGAGGGCCTCGGCGACGACGACGGGGGCGCAGGTGCGGGCGGCTCCGGGACGGGCGTAGAGGGCACGTCGGAAGCAGACCCGGGGCCTTACCAGGCGTTCTCCTCGCGGGAGCGCCAGTGCGGGGCGACGCTGACCATCGACGGCGTCGAGATCGTCGGGCTCACCGGCGAGGTCGTCATCACGGAGAGCCTCGACAACCCGGTGAAGACCGTCGACGTGAGCGTGACGGACGAGCGGCTCCCGCGTTTCGTCGAGGGGAGCCTGAGTAACGGGCACAAGCCGATGACGGTCACGCTCCACGCGGGGCCGTCCGGCGGAATCGAGTCCTGGCTGGCCTTCTCGGGGCGCAGCCGGCCGAAGCCAAACACGGGCGACATCCTGATGCGCGGTGGCTTCTCCGGCGAGAGCTACGCGGCCGACTACCTTGGGAAGATCGGGTGCCTCCGCGCGAATCCGCTGCAGGGCTACCGGCGCGGCTACCTCCTCGGGCTGCTCTTCGCGAGCGCCGGCGTTCCGCTCGTCCCGAACATCGACAACCTAGGTCGCGTTGTGCGGCGCCCCGTGGACCTCCAGATCGGTCCGCTGGAACAGGCGATGCGATGGGGCGAGATGGAAGGCCTGTGGAACCGATGGAACGACGAGAACCAGGCCTTCGAATTCATCTCCGATCGATACGTATTCCAGGGCGCACCCCTGATGCACTTCTCGAATCCGGGCAACACCTACTCGATGGAGGACGCTCCACCGTCGAACCCCGCGACCAAGTTCGTCTTCTCGGGCGCCAGGCTCACCGAGGAGTCGATCAACCCCGACAGCCAGCAGACGACACGGCGGTACGAGGACTCTGGCATCGACGCGAACGGGCTGCCGTGGCTCACTGAGACGATCGTCACTTCAGAGCGTGGCGCGCCGCTCCTCACGGTCACGACGCGGTACGAGACGTACCAGCTCCCCGGCGTGACGCTCGGCCCGCTCGATTACCAGATCCGGGGCCGGACCACGGACGAGATCACCTACGAGCGCGCGGCTCCGCTGTGGAACGAGGTAGGCCAGGGGCGGATCACGCAACAGATCCGGACTCGCGTCATGCGGACCTACGACATGAGCGCGATCGACTGGTACCAGGGTCACGCCGGCGGCCACGTCTGGACCACCGGCGGCACCTACGACCGCGCGCAAGCGGAGTTGATCCTCGTCCAGGAGGTCCGGTGGGACAACACTTGGAACACGGACGAGAACTCGCAAATTGCGAGTTGCACGCTGAAGTCCCAGCGGGTTACGACCAGCCAGTACTACTCGCCACTCTTGCCGGAGAGCCTCGGCGGCTACACCTATGGCGACGGCAAGCTCCACGCGGATGCGGAGTACACGTGGCGAGAGGTCGAGCAGAAGGATGAGGTCTGGTGGGACTCTCGCTTCGCCGCGGCGATTCAGCCCGAGGTGAGAGTCGTTCGCAATACCTCGATGTGGGTGCCGAACGCGATCGAGGCCGTGACCGGACAGCCGACCGAGGAGTACCGCGTCGCTCTCTACGAGACCGAGCGTTGGACGGGGAACGCGAGCCAGACAGAGGGCGAGCACGTCCGGTCGCGACAGGCAAACGGGATCGCGGTGTCGTTCAACGAGACGGGCGCGAATCCGAACAAGGGCTTGGCGCTCGGGCCGCCGCTCGTCGAGCGTTTCGTTGGGCCCGTCCCGGGGCCGCCGACGGCATCGCCCGACGTCCCGCTCTTCCAGCAGCAGCCGTGGCAGATCACGATCTCGCTCGACACCGACTACACCGAGGCGATGACGGCGGAGCTCCTCGAAGGCGCGGAAGACGAGGCCGAGGGGCTCATCGTGGCCCGTCGGCGCTTCATCCTCGCGCACTGTTCCTTCGTCCCGATCCGTCATCCGCACGTGCCGTTTCTCCGCCCTGGCGATCCGATCCTCGTGACGTGCGCGCGGCGTGGCATGACGGCGCGCCGGGCGTTCATCTGGTCGATCGAGACGCGCCAGCGGGTCGGGACGAGCGGGAAGGGCGAGCAGCTGACGCTCGCGGCGGTCCTGCCTGACGCGCCCGTGTGGGAGGAGGCCGCTTGAAGATCTCCACCGTCCGTACCCGTGGCCGTGACATCCCGTTCGTGGCGCCCGACACGATCATGCCGAGGCTCGCGTCCGGTGTCGTCGAGCTGATGAAGACCGAGATCAAGCGCGCGGGCGGTACGGTCGCGACCGGGATTGAGACCGTCGATTGTACGGGCTTCCCGGTTCTCAACACCCTACAGGGAGTGGACGGGTGCGCGCCCGTCGTCGGCTCGGGCGTGTGGGTCCAGCTGTCGTCCTCTCGCGGCGTCCCCGCGCGCATCACGGGCCAGCCCCCGTTCCCGTTCATCTCCCTCAGCGGTCCCGCGGCGTTCGCGCCCCCGACCACGGTTCACCGGGGCTCCTGCGACCTCACTTCGCGGATCTCGCTCGTGGACCGCTCCGGCAACGCGTGGGGGCTCGACGGGCTGGCGCGATCAACGGACTCGGCCGCGTGTCCGGCGCGCTCGGCGGTCTCGACGGAGCACTTCCAGCTCGACTCCGGCGACTCCTTCACGTGGCTCACGACGGCGCTCGTCGGCACCGGCACCGGGAGCGGCCCGGGTGCGGCCGCGATGGGGCCCGCCAACATCGGCGTCTTCTGCGCCGAGGTCGGCTACTACACGCAGGGCATCTCTACCGTGGGGAGCACTGGCGTCCCGTTCGTCAAGGGCGCGTGCGCGCTGACCGGGTGCGGCTACACGAAGACCGATGACGTCCTCTTTTCCGTGATGACGCCGGCCATCTACGACTCGGGCGGGCTCAGCGCGCAATTCGACTTCGGGCGGTATGGCGTGATGGCGATGATCCTCGGCGCGAGCGGACCGACAGATTACCTGTCGTTCCTCGAGATCCCGTCTCCAGACGGCGGGGGCGCGATCGACGGACTCTCGCCGGGTGCCGACATGCACATCTTCGCGGGCGAGGAAGGGTCCGTCTACGCGATGCGGACGGGCAATCCCGTGGTCTTCCGCTATCGGTGGGACCGCTCGAATCGGAAGCTCGTGCTCGTAAAGAAGATCGTTCTCGACCAGACCGAGCAGTCGCTCAACTCGATCATGCTCGCGTACCTCGAAGGAGCTTAGCGATGGGCCTCGCCTTCTACCTCACCGGAACGAACACGCTGAAGACGAGCTTCGTTTTCACGGGCGCATGCGGCGCCGACTCGGCCATCGTCGCCTGCGACCTCTGGTGCAACAAGGGCACGCCCGGCGCGGCGCTGAAAGACATCGCCGTCTTCTTCCTCGCGAAGACGACGGGCGGCGGGACATACCTCGATCACGGGCTCCCGATCCTCGACGACCACTGGACGCAGTTCCGCGTCACGGGCGGGACGAATCCCTCGAACGACCCGCTTTACGTGCCGTACTCGTGCGACTGGATCCCGCTCGGGACCGATGCCTTCGCGCGGATTCCGGACCTCCCGGGAAACTGTTCCTACGCCGTCGAATTCAAGCAGCGTCCGCCGCTCGACGCGGTTGGCGGCACGTATGACAACGACGTCAAGGTGGTCCCCGACGTGGTCTCGGCAGCAGTGGCGCCTGGCCTCGCGGGACTCGGGCAAGGGATCCTCTCGGGCATCCGCGACCTCACCGTTTTCGAGTTCGTCGACGCGCCGATTCTCCAGGCGCGCGGGACACCGGACGACTACTCGGAGATCGTCGCGCCCTCGTGGGCCTCGACGTACTCGGGGGTCCTCCGCGGCGTCTACTACAGCTGGGCCGTGGCATCGCATCAGCACGATCAGAACGACGGCGCGGCGGCGGCGCTCGCGTCGGGCGAGGCCTACATCGTGACGGTCTCGCAGGGGACGGGCGCGGTCGCGACCTACACGAAGGGGCTCAAGGCAGCCGCGGCATCAGCGCTCGCGCCGACCGCTCCGGCGGGCGAGTTGGTGATCGGGACCGTGAAGGTCCGCTACAACGCCACGTTGACGAACATCATCGGGTCCGACGTGACGATCATGTGCATCAGCGGTCGCTTCCGCGTGGAGCTCTCCGGCGCCGGGCTGACCGCGACGGTGAACCCGGGCCGCGCGATCCTCCCGGGAGCCTACGTCTCGCGGACGTCGCGTCAGACGGCGTCCCTCGTGGACGCTTCGACCAATCGAATCTGGCTCTCGGGCGGCGGCGGAGTCGTCGTGAACCAGAGCGCGACTCCGCCCTCGACGGGATTGCAGCTCCTCGCCACGGCGGTGACGTCGGGCGGGTCCGTGTCGTCGATCGACACGACGATGCGGAACATCCTCGCTCCGGCCGCGCTCCTCGACGGGGCCGCGGTCTCGACGGCGCTCGCGACGAGTGGGGCGCAGAACGTGGACTGCTCGCTCGGAGACCTGTTCACGATCACGCCGACGGGGAACAGCACCCTGACCTTCACGAACATCCGCCCTGGGCAGCTCGTCTCGATCGTCTGCCTGACCAGCGGGACGACGGCCTACACGATCACCTTCGACTCGACGGCGATCACGGAGGACGCGAACCGGGACACGGGGACGGTGAGCGCGAAATACTTCCATTGGCTCTTCCGCGGCATCGGCGGCGGGAAGATGATCGAGGTCGTCTACTCGGTGGCGATGGCGTAGGGGGATAATGGGCCATGACGCTCCACGCAAGCATCCGGTTGACAACGTAACGCGTGACGCGCTACAATCAAGGCCAGGAGGACGAACCCATGTCAGACCTGACCCTGATCGCCTGGACTGACCACACCTTCAACGCGGCCATGGGGTGCGCCAAGGTCTCGGACGGTTGCAAGCACTGCTACGCCGAGACCCTGACGAAGAACCGGATGGGACTCTCGCTCTGGGGCGCGAACGGCAAGCGCCAGATCACCAGCGAAGCGAACTGGAAGAAGCCGCTGCTCTGGAACCGCGAGGCGAGGGCCGCGGGACGTCGGGCGCTCGTTTTCTGCGGGAGCCTCTTCGACGTCTTCGAGGCGCACCCGACGATCGACGGGATGAGGCCTCGGCTCTGGGAGCTGATCCGGGCGACTCCGTGGCTCGACTGGCAGCTCCTGACGAAGCGCCCGGAGCGCATCGCCGCGCACCTCCCGGCCGATTGGGGCGATGGATGGGCGAACGTCTGGCTCGGGACGTCGATCGAGGATATGCGCGTGGCGGCCCGGGCCGACCATCTCCGGGAGATTCCGGC
Source organism: uncultured bacterium (assembly GCA_964450125.1). GTDB lineage: Bacteria > JADJOY01 > JADJOY01 > JADJOY01 > JADJOY01 > JADJOY01. Next base: position 1,076 of record CAYVDO010000184.1, on the reverse strand, counting down.
CACCGTCCGCTTCGTGTCCTACGAGCCGGCGCTCGGCCCGCTCGACGCTCTCGACCTGACGGGGCTCGACTGGGTTATCTATGGCGGGGAATCCGGCCCCGGCTACCGGTCACACGACCTCGCCTGGCCGCGGGCGATGCGCGAGAAGTGCCTCGCGGCCGACGTCGCGTTCTTCTTCAAACAGAGTTCGGCGATCCGTACCGAAATGGGAATCCACCTCGACGGCGAGCTCGTGCGGAAGTTCCCGGTTCCGCGACTCCCGGTCCCGTTCGGCACCTTCCGCGAGGAGTGGGCGGCGTGAGGGCGCCGAAGCGCTCCTCGTCCTTCCGCCTGTCCGACGGAGACTACGTGGCGCTGGCCCGGATCACGACCCTTACCGGGCTCTCCCAGGCGGCGGCAATCGGGCTCGGACTCCGCCTCCTCGGCCGGCTCACGGACGACGAGGTGATCCGACTCGCCGCGAAAAAAGCGAGAAAAAGCGCGCCGACCCCTTGACGTATCCGATATCGGATACTATCTTAGGGTCATGAGCAACACCAAGACCGCCGCCGCCGTCCGGACCGACCTCTTCGCCGCCCACGCCGACCTGACCGCCCTCCTCGACTCCCCCGCGAAGTGGACTCTCGGCCAGATCCTCCCCGAGGACGCCCGGCGCGACTCCATCGCGAAGGCTGCGGCCCTCGTCCTCGAAGCCACTGTCGAGCTGTCCTGGGCCGCCTAAAGATGCGCGAGTCCAGACTGACCAGGCTGATCGCTTCCTGCGAGGCCGAGGCCCGCGCCAATGGCTTCGCGGGAAAGGACTGGGAGCCGACCGCCGCTGACCTCGAATGGGTCACGGACCAGCTCGGCCGCAAGCCCTCCCGCGAGGAGTGGGCAGCGGCCGGGTACCCGCACGTCGGGGGGCGGCACGTGGCCCGCCCGACCGGCCGCCCCTCGCTCTCCGGGAAGGGCGACACCGCATCCTTCCCGGTGCGGCTCCCGGCGCCTCTCGTGTGCCGCGTCAAGACCCGCGCGACGCTCCTCGGGATCTCCCGCGCCGAGCTGGTCAGGCGAGCGCTGGAAGCGTTTCTGGGCTA
>CAYVDO010000183.1:0-15160 GCA_964450125.1 uncultured bacterium | reverse complement strand
CGGGAACGAACTTCCCGACACACTCCTAGCCGGTCGCGGGCGATCACGCTCTACACGCTCGTCACGGCGCTCGCGTTCGTGCTCTCGCTGGGCGTGGAGGTCACGGCCTGGGGTCGTCGCCTGCTGCCGACGGCACCCTACGCGTGGCTGCTCCACGTGCTGCCGGGGCTCGATGGGCTGCGGGTGCCGGCGCGTCTCAACGGAGTCACGGTGCTCGGGCTCGCGGTCCTCGCGGGCATCGGCGGCGGCTGGCTCGTGCGCCGCGCACCGCCGCGCTGGCAGCGGGCGCTGGGCGTGGTGCTCGGAGCCGCACTGCTCCTGGAAGGATTCCCAGGTGCGTTTCCCACTGAGAATCTGGTGCTGATCGAGAAACGCCGCGACGACCCGATCAATGCGTGGCTGGCAGCGGCACCCGCGGGCGCCGTGCTGCAATTGCCGTTCAGCGACACGACCTCGCGCACCGTGCTCGTCGATCTCGCCTACCAATGGGCGGCGCTCACGCACCGCCATCCGATCGTGAACGGTTACAGCGGCTACGGCTCGCCGCTGGCACGCTTCCTGGGCGGCCAGGGCTCGCCGCTGCGCGAGCCGGCGCGCGCTGGCGAGTGGCTGCGGCTCATGCGCACGATCGGGGTGCGCTACGTCGTTGCGCGAAATCAGCCTCCGTATCGCGAGACGCCGGGCCATCCGTCGCGGGCGCTGGCGGCGATGCGCGCCGCCGCGGACGAGATCGAGCGCGAGGAGCGAGTGGGCGGCGCGAGCGTCTTCACGCTGCGCGCGTGGACGCCGGAGCCACCACCCGCCGGGCGCGCGGAGGTGGCTCGCGAGAATCTCACGCTGCGGGTGTCGCGTGCGCCCGAGCGGCTCGCGTACCTCGTCGATGGCGATCGCGGCAGTCGCTGGCTCACGCCGCCGCCGCAAACCGGACGAGACTGGATCGAGGTGACGCTTCGTGAGCCACGATCCATCGGTGGGCTGGTGCTCGATCTCGAGACACGCTCGGTGGGCGAGTATCCTCGCGAGCTGACCGTCGCAGTGGTGGATTCGACCGGAAGCACCGACGTCGTGCACCGGGGAGGAGCGGTGGTGCCGCTCGGCCGATCGCTGGTCGAGACTCCGGCGCAACCGTCGATCCGGATCGATTGGGAGCCGCGCGTGGCGAGCCGAATCCGAATCGAATCCGGGGGCGAGGCGCCCTGCTGTGGGTGGTCGGTGCACGAGCTGCATCTGCTGGAAGCGAAATGAGCGAACCGAGCGCCGATCCCACGCGGGCTCGCTCCCGGGCGCTCGCGCTCGAGACACTGTGGTTCACCGCCATCGGCGTGAGCGCCTTCGCACTGGTGTTGATGCTCGCCCATCGCGCGGGCGCGCTGGTGTACCTGCCGGTGTCGTGGGACGCGTGGTTCGACACCGACACCACACGCGTCTACGAGGACGTCTCGCAGCACACCAGCGTGCTCAATCGCGGCTCGTATCATCCCGTCTTCGGCCTGGTGGGACACGGGCCGTACGCGGTGCTCGCTGCGTTGCTCGGGACGCGCGGCGTCGGCGTGGTGCAGATCGAGCTGGCGCTCGTCAGCGCGGCGCTCGCGACTGCGGGCGCGGGGCTCTTCCGCACGATCGGCTGCTCGCGCGGCGAAGCGCTGGTGTTCACCGCGCTGGCGAGCTCGAGTGCGGCGTTCGTATTCTTCGCGGGCATCCCCGAGACCTTCCCCTTTGGTGCGCTCAGCATCGTCGCGGGACTGCTGGCAGTGGCGCGCGCGCGCGACGACCGGCGCAGCCCTTGGGTGGTGGGAGCGTTGTCGGCGCTGGCGGCGGCGATCACGGTGACGAACGCGCTCCCCATCGCGGCAGCGCTGTGGTGGCGACGCCGGACATTGTCGCTGGTTCGCGTGGCCGCCGTGGCGCTGGTGACGCTCGCGCTCGGTGTCACCGCGCAAGCGTGGATGTTTCCGCGTGCGCCGCTCGGACCCCTGCAGATGCTGGGGCTGGGCAAGACTTCGATCGAGCAGCCCGACGACGTGTTCACCGGCGACCTCGTGCCACCCACCAGCCTCGCGCACGTCGGCCGCGTGTTGCGCGTGTTTCTGCTGCATTCCGCGGTCATGCCTGAGGCGCAGGCAGTGGGGATCGCACCCAAGCTGCTCACGCTGGTGCCGTCACCGCTGCGCGTGCTGAGCATCCAGACCGCTCCGCTCGGCTTCGGCGATCCTTGGCGGATGGCAGCGCAAGCCGCGTGGATCGCGCTGCTCTCGTGGGCTGCGGTGCGCTTCGTTCGCGGTCCGCGCTCGATCACCGGCTGGATCGTGGCGAGCGGCGTCGCGACTCAGTTGGCGCTCCACGCCGCGATCGGCCGCGAGACCTTCCTCTACGCGCTGCACTTCCAACCGCTCTTGGTCGCATTCACGGCGACGTTGGTGAACGGCCCGAAGCGCCGTGCCGCCGTGGCGCTCGCCGCCGTGGCGGCGGTGCTCGGCGCAGTCAACAATCTGCGCGCCTTCGAGCGCGTGAGCGCGCGGCTCGCGGACTGGGGCCGACCGGTCGACGTCACGTCGTTCCCCGTCGCGGCGCGCCCCGAGCCCGTCGCGTTCGGCGCCCGATTTCGGCTCCCCGACTTGCCACTCGAGCTCGCGTTCGAGCGCGACAACGGCGAGGCGCTCGAAGTACGCGCGGTGGAGGAACTGCCGGGTGTTTGGTCGATCGAGGTGCGTCCGAACGAGATCCTCGGCGGGGGCCTGATGCTGGACGTGGCCGCGACGCACCTGGACGCACCCGGCCGCCCGCCGGACCTGGGCTGGATGGTTTCGTCACCCAAAGGTGAGTACGCGTTCCTCGGTCACCGCTGGTCGATCTTGTCGCGACCCGGACCCAGCGCGCTCAAGCCCTTCAACCGTCGCAACGAGGCCTGCGGGCTCCTCACCGGTCCCTGTCTGCGCATGCGATTCGGCAAGGCGAAGCGGTGGCGCTTCACGGTCCAGGACCTGTTGGAGCGGCCGCTTTGGCTCGGCACTGCGCTGCCGTGGGGCGATCACGCATGGCAAGCGTTGAGAGCCGCGTGGCGGCTCGACGAGCGAGCGAGCGCGCCAGGGTCAGGGGAAGTGCCCCTCGCCGAGTGATGCGCCGACCCGCAAGATCAGACGTTTCCCGCCCTTCTCGACGACGCGATACGAAACCGTCGACACCGCGAGCAGGATCACCAGGTACGCGATCGTGGCTGCGAGTGGTGACAGCGCCTGATATGCGGGCGCGAAGACCGTCAGCACCGGGATGTGCAGCACGTAGATCGAGTAGCTGATCACGCCCAGCGCCACGACGGGTCGCGAGCCGAGGATCCTACCAAGCCAGCCGTCTCGATAGAGCGTGAGCACGATGAGCGATGGCAGGAAGAAGAGCTGCTGGACGTAATCCACGCCGGCGAAAGGCCTGGTTCGGCCGTAGGCGAGCGCGAGCGCGATGGACGCCGCGAGCGCGACTTCCAGGGCGTGAAGCAACCTGATCGGCAGGCGCGGAAGCACCGTCCTCGCGCGGTAGAGCAGTGCGCCGATGCCGATGCTCACGATGCCGCGCGCGACCCCGGCATTCAGAAAGCCGAGCTTATGCTGCCAGAGATTGAGCGACAGATCCTTCGGCGACATCCGCATCAGGCTCGCGACGCAGAAGAAAGTCGCGAGGGCGATCGGTGCGCGCGCCACTCCCCGATAGCGGAAGACCAACCAGAAGAAGAGCAGGTTCACCACCCACTCGACGGACATCGACCAGGTCGGGAAGTTCCACTCGACGTTTCGCCAGCCGATGTGATGAAGCATCGTGAGCTGTAGGAACGCGGCGAGAATCGGCGGGTCGTAGCCGATGGCGTGCTTCTCGAGGAGCGGCGGCGCGCCGAGCGCCGTGAACACCACGATCGCGAGCAACGCGAAAACGTACGCCGGGTAGAGCCGCGCCAATCGACGCAGCACGAAGCCGGCGAACGACAGCCTCCGCTCGGCGATGGCGCTCGCGTACTGGCGCGCGAGGATGAAGCCGGACAAGAGGAAGAAGAGCTCGAGGCAGAGGTGGAACGACGAAAACCACTCGCCCGCGAGCATGTGCAATCCCTGCAAGTGATAGAGCACGATCGCCACGGCTGCGGCACCGCGCAGGCCATCGAGAGCGAAGAGTCTCCCGTCGTCGACGACCAGGTGATGGGGAGTCGCCGTGCCGGTTGCCGCCGACCGCGTCGTGTCCGACGTGGATGGCCCCGCCACAGAATCCATCGGGACGCTCACCGCGGACTCTTTCCCGAGCGTTCGTTCGTCGTCGCGCCGCCGGGCGCGGTCAGGCGGCCGGAGGGAGCTGGCGGGATGACCGTCCCGAGCCGAGCCCGCGGCGCTTTGCGCGTAGCGCCTCGGCCATCGTGGCGACGATCAATCGCATGCGCAAGAAGTTGGAGGGCCGCCCCTTGGCGGGGCGGCGCACCACGGGGATCTCGGCGACCGAAAGGCCGCGATCGCGCGCCAGCAACAGGATCTCGGCGTCGCAGAAGCCGTGATGCGACGAGAGCGGGCGCTCGCCGAGCACCGTGCGCGGGAAGAGCTTGAACGAGCAGTTCACGTCTTGGACGCCGAGGTGGAAGAGCAGGCGCGTGGTGAGCGCCCACATCGTGGTGAAGAAGCGGCGCGTGGTGGGTCGTTGGGACACGTCGCGGATGCCCGTTGCGACGTCGGCGGTCTCGAGGGCGCGCACGAACTGGGCGATGGGCGCGAGCTCGAACTCGTGATCGCCGTCGGTGTAGAGCACGTGCGAGTGGCGCGCCGCGAGGATCCCGGTCGAAAGCGCGGCGCCGAGACCTCGATTCGTCTCGTGAGTCAGCACGCGCACGTTGGGCACCCGCGCAGCGACCGTGCGCGCGCGCTCCCCGGAGTCGTCGGGCGAGGCGTCGTCGACGAGCACGATCTCGAACGGCAAGCCGAGTGGGGTCAGTGACGCCACGGCGTCCTCGACGAGCCCCTCGACGGTGGTGGCGTCGTGGTAGAGCGGCGCCACCAACGAGATTCCGGTTGGAACGGCCATGTCGAAAGTTCTCGTACGGCGTTCGGAAGCGAGGGGCGCGTTTGCGAGCGGCGATGGTGGCAGCCGAAACCCGCGAGTATGTCACGCGCGCGAGGGGTGATCGAAGTCAGTCGAGGTGCTTGGCGTACTCCACGCGGAAGAGCCCGTCGATCGACGAGACGAACGCAATACCGGCCTCTTCGTCGAGGACGATGTTGCGGATCTGCGGCCCGAGATAAAAGGACGCGACCTCGCGTCGGGTGCCGAGGTCGACGAACACCAGGTTTCCGGTGAAGAGACTGCCGCTGATGAGAAGATTGCGGCGCGAATCGAGCTGAAGCGAACGGGCGCCCCACTGCGTGGGAATCTGGCCGCGGTGCTCGAGGGTGTTGGCGTCGATGCGCACGGCCGAGCGCTGGACCGGGGACGCCACCAGCACCTCGTCACGCTCCGGCCAGTACGCCATCTGACACGGTCGTTCGACCACAGCAGCGCGCGCCCGCACGGTGCGCTCGGCGAGATCGAAGAGCACGATCTCGTTGGTGCGGCGGAACGGGCTCACGTAGAGCCACGGGCGGTCGACGCGCTGCAACACCTGGCCCATCTCGAGTTGGAGGCGCGCCGCCTCGCGGCCGCTTGCGCGCTCGACGGAAACCAGCGCGATGCCATCCTGGACGTCCGATTCCGACACGACGGTGACGAGATCCGTCGACGGCTCGTACGTCACCCACACGTCGCCGGTGGCGATCTTGGGCATCGGCCAGGACTCGCGCAGGGTGAGCGTCGTGGTGTCGATCACCAGCAACCGTCGCGTGACACCGTTGTAGACGAAAGCCTCGTGGTGCTCTGGAGCGAAGGCCGCTGCTTGCGCATTGCCGGTGGCGATGCGCGGTGACGGCGCGGCTCTGCGCAACGTCGCGGCGTCGAGCACCCGCAGCCAGTTGGTGCCGTGACCCACGACGTAGAGGCGGCCTCGCTCGCGATCGAGCAACACGTCGCATACGTCGCCGATCGCGGCGCGACGCACCGCGGGGTCGCGATGGAGCCCGCGATCCACGGCGACGAGACGGCCGCCGTCGAGCGCTGCCGCGAGGAACAGCGCCGCCGGCAGTGCGGTGACGACGGGACCGAGTGCGCCGAGGCGAATCGGCGGAGTCCCGCGAAATGCACCGCCGATCCACGCGAGCAGCGGGCGCCACGCAATGAGCTCCGCCGTGCCAGGCACCACGGCCAGCAGCCAACACGACAGCCGACGGCGGGGCAAAGCCGCGAGCGCACTGTGAAAACGTCGGTCCGGGCCCACGTTGCATCCGACCAGGGCGGAAAGCGCGAGCCCCGGGAGCGTGAGCCAGCGCGACCAATACCAGGGCATGGCGACGAGCGCCATCGCGCCCGCGAGCGCCGCAACGGCGAGGCGCCCACGCGGCGTAGGCCAGCGCCACTCGACCACCGCCACGACGGCGGCGAGCGCCACGACGGCGCAGGTGGCCACCAGCAGTCGGGAGCCCGAGGTCGCAATCGACCACATCACGATGCCCGCCCACTGCTCGATTCCGATGTGCTGCTCGAACCAGGTGATGAAAGGCGCGCGCATCGCGAAGAGGAGCGCCGCTAGGACGGGCAATCGCAGGACCACCCAGACAACGAGCGCCCGACGCGGCAGGACGTCGGCTCGCGCGATGCGGTCGCCGTTCAAGGCGCCGATCCCGACACGGCGCGCGGGCGCAGGTAGCTCCGCCGCAACTCGAGAAACGGCTTCTCGATCAGGTGGTAGGTCGCCGTCGAGAACGCGAGGCATGCCGGCAGGGCGATGAGGGCACCTGCGGCGAAAGCCGCGCCGAACGATGCGGGTGCGACCCCGTGCTTCGCGAAGAGCTTCGCCACCACGTCGATGACGAACACGTGGCTCCAGTACATCGAGTAGCTGACCTCGCCGAATCGCGCGAGGAGCCGGTCGACGGGTCGCGGTATCGCGATCGGCAGGCCGAGATAGCCGAGCAGCAATCCCGCATAGCAAAGGCCCTCGATGACTGGCATAAAAATCCACAGACAGCTCTTCGATGGGTAGTTGGGCATGTTGTAGAAGCCGCCCATGCGATTGAAGCGATCGTAGGCCAGCGACAGTGCGGCGACGGAGAGCAGCAGCAGGCCGATCGACCCGGCCTTGCGGCGAAGGCCTGGGTGGTCTACCAGGGTTCCGGCGAGCATTCCACAGAGAAATTGGTCGATACGGCCGAACATCGTCCAATAGGCCAGGTTCTGGACGGAACCGGCCTGAAACCAGTAGAGCGCCTTGAAGCTCACGGCGAGGAGGATCAGCGCCACCAGATAGCGTCGGCCATGGCGGTGATAGAAGAGCATCAAGAATGGAAATAATACGTAGAACTGGAACTCGATGATGACGGTCCAGCCGACGCCGGGAACCACTTTGCGATCGAGCAGGAACAACGTGCTGACCACGAGTTTCACCGGATCGACCTTCTCGGTCAGGAAATGGAAGAACGTCCAGACCGCGAAGAGCGGCAGGATCCGGATCAGTCGATTGACGTAGAACGCGCGGGGCGAGACCTCGGATCCGCGCGCCAGGCGCATGAAGATGAAGCCGCTCAGCACCAGGAACAGCGACACGCCGGTGTGGCCCTCCTCGAAGAGGCTGAGCGGCGGCCACGACGGAACGAAGGTCGTGGGTACGTAATGGGTGTTGTGGAGAAAATGCCACTGGAACACCAGCGCTGCCGCGAGGAAACGCAAGTGATCGAGGCGCGAGAGGTAGGCGCCGGAGGTGGGCTTCATCGACCGCTCGCGAGGCTCACGAGGATCGACTCACACCGCGCGCCGGGCGATGCACGCGATGGTCAGACCAAAGGGAAGATCGATACGTTCGAGCAGCGGTCCCTCGGCCTCGAACACCCGACGCAGGAGGGAGTTCACAAGCGGGGAGCCGTCGCCGACGAAGTCGGAGCGCGGCGCCAGACGAAGGAGCCGACCGACCAGGTTCTTGAGCTGACGAAAGACCACGGCGATGGGGAAGAGCAGGGAGTTGAGGTGCGTGAGCCGCACGATCTCGAAGCCGGCGTCCGTGACGAGATCACGAAGCTCACTGCGCGCGTAGCGCCGGAGATGGTGATTCACGACGTCGTGATCCCCCCACATGAATCGATAGGCCGGCACGCTCGAGAAGAAGAGGCCGCCGGGCTTGAGCACACGGCGGATCTCGCGAACACACGCCTGGGGATCCGGATCGTGCTCGAGAACGTCGAACGCCGTGACGATCTCGAAGCTCGCGTCTGAGAACGGTAGTCGCGACATCGTTCCGGCCACCAGGCCCGAACGCGGCGCGACACGAGTACGGCAGTACGCGAGGGCTTCGGCGCACGGATCGAGCCCAATCACGGGACCGAGGCGCGCGAGCTGCTGGACGATGGCACCGGTGCCGCAACCGACGTCGAGAATCGCCGGGGATTCGCCGCTCGAATGGCGATGCAGCAGCCGCATCAAGATCGCGTTTCGGCCGACGAACCACCAATGGCTCATCTCGAGCCGGTAGAACTCGTCGTAGAGAGCCGATTCCACGCGCTACTCGAAGCGGGACGACGCACATCGCGCGAAGCTCCGGCGGAGACGATCACCGGCGTCGCACGCACCTCGTGGTGCGTTCTACCCGAGCACCCCGCCCGGGCGAAAGGACCCGGCTACGAGCCCATCGCGGACCCGGCCCCGCAACAGGCTCCTCGCGGCGGTTCAGACCGCTGCTTCGATTCGCGCAACTGCGCGGTCCAGCGCCTGCTTGTGCTCGGCGTACTCGGGAGAGTCGAGACCGAGGCCTTCCAGAGCCTTGCGGGCGCGCGTCTCGGCGGCTCGCGCGCGATCCACATCGACGTCCTCGGCGGCCTCGGCCACATCCGCGAGGATGGTGGCGCGATCGCCCTCCACCACTGCGAAGCCACCGCCCACCGCGATCTTGTGGGTGCTGCCGTCGGCGGTGGTGTAGCGCACGACTCCGCCGCGCAGCGCGATGACCATCGATCGGTGGCCGGGGCGCACGCCGAACTGCCCCTCCCAGCCCGGGCCGACGAACTCGGTGACCGCCTCGCGCAGCAGCACGTGCTCCGGTGTCACGATCTCGAGGTCGAGGGTGCCTTCAGCCATGGTCGTCTTCCGTCTGGATCGATGGTCGTTCGGTCTCTCGTCACGACGTCGAGCCGATCAGGCCGCCGCCTGGGCTCGAATCTTCTCCGCTTTCTCGAGCACCTCGTCGATGGTGCCCACCATGTAGAACGCCTGCTCGGGCACGTCGTCGTGCTTGCCTTCGCAGATCTCACGGAAGCCACGCACCGTATCGGCAAGCTTCACGTAGCGCCCCGCCATGCCCGTGAACTGCTCGGCCACGAAGAACGGCTGCGACAGGAAGCGCTGGATCTTGCGGGCGCGGGCCACCACCTGCTTGTCCTCTTCACTGAGCTCGTCCATGCCGAGGATCGCGATGATGTCCTGCAGCTCCTTGTAGCGCTGGAGAATGGACTGCACCTCGCGCGCAACTCGGTAATGCTCCTCGCCGAGGATCTGCGGATCGAGGATTCGCGAAGTCGAGTCGAGGGGGTCCACCGCGGGGTAGATCCCGAGCTCGGCGATCTGGCGCGAAAGCACGGTCGTCGCGTCGAGGTGCGCAAAGGTGGTCGCGGGCGCCGGGTCGGTGAGGTCGTCGGCGGGGACGTAGATGGCCTGCACCGACGTGATCGAGCCCTTCGTCGTGGAGGTGATGCGCTCCTGGAGCTCGCCCAGGTCGGTGGAAAGCGTCGGCTGGTAACCCACCGCCGACGGCATGCGTCCGAGAAGCGCCGACACTTCCGAGTTCGCCTGCGTGAATCGGAAGATGTTGTCGATGAAGAGTAGGACGTCCTTGCCTTCCTGATCGCGGAAGTGCTCGGCGACGGTGAGCGCCGAGAGCGCCACGCGGGCACGGGCTCCGGGAGGCTCGTTCATCTGGCCGTACACGAGCGCAGTCTTCGAGAGCACGCCCGACTCCTTCATCTCGAGCCAGAGGTCGTTGCCTTCGCGCGTGCGCTCGCCGACGCCGCCGAAGACCGAGTAGCCGCCGTGCTCCTGCGCGACGTTGTGGATGAGCTCCATGATGAGCACGGTCTTGCCCACGCCGGCGCCGCCGAAGAGGCCGATCTTCCCGCCCTTCGAGTAGGGCGCGAGCATGTCGACGACCTTGATGCCCGTCACGAACATTTCGACCGAGGTGCTCTGCTCGAGGAACGAAGGCGGCATGCGGTGGATCGGCGAGTAGCTTTCGGCTTCGACCGGGCCCGCTTCGTCCACGGGCTCGCCGACGACGTTGATGATGCGGCCGAGCGTCGACGCCCCCACGGGCATGCGGATCGGGTAGCCGGTGTCCTCGACGGGCATGCCGCGCACCAACCCCTCGGTCGTGTCCATGGCGATGCAGCGCACGGTGCGCTCACCGAGATGCTGGGCGACCTCGACGATCAGGTTGTCCGCGCGGTCGTCGATGGCTGGATTGGTGAGCTTGAGCGCGTTGAGAATCGGCGGGAGATCGCCGTTCGGAAACTCGACGTCGATGACAGCGCCGATGATCTGCGAGATCTTTCCGACGCGCTGGCCGGCTTGAGCGGTGGATCCGTGGGACATCGCTTTCCTCCCGGGTTGCCCTGTGTTTGTCGAGCCGGGCCGCGGCTCAGGTCGAAGACAATGCCTCGGCGCCGCCCACGATCTCCATGAGCTCCTTGGTGATCGCAGCCTGTCGGGCCTTGTTGAACTGCAGCGTGAGGGATTCGATCATCTCGCTCGCGTTCGAGGTCGCGCTTTCCATCGCTGCCATGCGCGCCGCGTGCTCGGCAGCGGCACTCTCCAGCAACGCGTGGTAGATGCGGCTCTCGACCTGACGCGGCAGGAGCACGGCGAGCATCTCCGCGCGTGACGGTTCGAAGAGCGGCTCCATCAGGTTCGGGGTCGCGTTCTCCTCGGTCTCGTGGACCAATGGAAGCAACCGCTCGACGCGCGGGCGCTGCACCATCGCGGACACGAACTCGTTGTAGACGATCGAGATCTCGTCTACCTCGCCCGCCAGGAAACGCTCCATGGCGGTCTTGGCGAGCTCGGCGGCGTCCGCGTGCGCCGGCGCTCCCGAGAAGCCGATGGACTCTCCACGTACCGGGTACGCGCGGCGCCCGAAGTAGTCGCGCGCTTTCTTCCCCACCACCCAGATCGTCGGCTCGAGCTCGCGGCTGAGCTGATCGCGAAGCTCCCGTTCGATCAGACGAAGCAAATTGCCGTTGAAACCACCGCACAGCCCCCGATCGGATGTGACCACCAACCACTCGCTCTTGACCACCCGACGGCGCGCCAGCAACGGGTGCGCGTCCTCGCCCAAGCCGCCGATGAGCTGCTCCAGCGTGCTCGAGAGCTGCCCGGCGTAGGGGCGCGAGCGGCGTGCCGCATCCTCGGCGCGCCTGAGCTTCGCAGCCGACACCATCTTCATCGACTTCGTGATCTTCTGCGTGTTCTTGACGCTGGCGATCCGGCGGCGAATGTCTTTCAAGCTCGGCACGGTCAAGTCCTCCGCATCACTCGGACAGGGGCTCGGTGCGGTCGCTCACGCCGCCGTGCGAGCGAAGTCGGCCTTGAACTCGCCGATCGCCTTGTTGATCGCGGCCTTGATCTCGTCGGTGAGGGTCTTGCCATCGCGGATCTTGCTGAAGATCTCCGGATGCCGCGCAGCGATGTACTCGTGCAGGCCCGCCTCGAAGGCACGCACCTTCTCGACCGGGAGATCGTCGAGCGCACCCGTGGTACCGGTGAAGATGGAGACCACCTGGCGCTCGACGGGCATCGGCTGATACTGACCCTGCTTGAGGAGCTCGACGAGTCGCTGACCGCGGTTCAACTGGTGTTGCGTTGCCTTGTCGAGATCGCTGCCGAACTTCGCGAACGCTTCCATGGCGCGGTATTGCGCGAGCTCGAGACGCAGCGTGCCGGCGACCTGCTTCATGGCCTTGATCTGGGCGTTTCCACCGACGCGGGACACCGAGATGCCGACGTTGATGGCGGGGCGCACGCCCGAGTAGAAGAGATCGGTCTCCAGGAAGATCTGGCCGTCGGTGATCGAGATGACGTTGGTCGGGATGTACGCCGACACGTCGCCGGCCTGGGTCTCGATGATCGGCAGCGCGGTGAGCGAGCCGCCGCCGCGCTCGCTCGACATCTTGGCGGCGCGCTCGAGCAAGCGGCTGTGCAGATAGAAGACGTCGCCCGGGAACGCCTCGCGTCCAGGCGGCCGGCGCAGCAGCAGCGAGAGCTGGCGGTAGGCGACGGCGTGCTTGGAGAGGTCGTCGTAGATGCAGAGAGCGTGGCGGCCGGTGTCGCGGAAGAACTCGCCCATCGTCACGCCCGAGTAAGGCGCGATGAACTGGAGCGGCGCGGGGTCGCTGGCGTTGGCGCAAACGACCGTCGTGTACTCCATCGCACCTTCCTTGCGGAGGCGATCCACGACGCGTGCGACGGTCGACTGCTTCTGCCCGATCGCGACGTAGAAGCAGTAAACGCCCTGGCCCTTCTGGTTGATGATGGTGTCGAGAGCGACGGCGGTCTTGCCCGTCTGGCGGTCGCCGATGATGAGCTCGCGCTGACCGCGGCCGACGGGGATCATGCCGTCGATGGCCTTGAGGCCGGTCTGCAACGGCTCTTTCACCGGTTGGCGCGCGACGATGCCGGGCGCCTTGATCTCGATGCGGCGGTATTCGTTGGCCGCGATCGGGCCGAGGCCGTCGATGGGAACGCCCAGGGCATTCACCACGCGGCCGACCACCGCCTCACCGACCGGCACCTCGGCGATGCGGCCGGTGCGCTTGACCGTGTCGCCTTCCTTGACGTGGTGCGTCTCGCCGAAGAGCGCCGCGCCGACGCTGTCTTCCTCCAGGTTGAGCACCATCGCGAAGAGGTCGCCGGGGAACTCGATGAGCTCGCCGGCCATGGCCTTGTCGAGCCCGTGGATACGGACCACTCCGTCGGCGACGAACAGCACCGTTCCCGTCTCCGCGACCTCGACGCCGCGGTCGTAGTTGCGGATGCGATCCTTGATGATGCTGGAGATCTCTTCGGCCCTGAGCTGCATCGGTGCTCCCCCGGGATTTGGCGTGGTCGGTGTACGCGTCGTCGGCGACGATCAGCCGTGCGAAGACTCGGACATGGCGCGCTTCAAGCCTTCGAGTTGTGTTCGGACACTGCCGTCGTAGAGCGTGTTGCCCACCCGAGCAACCAGCCCTCCGAGGAGGCTTGGATCCTCGCGCGTCGCGAGCAGCACACGCTTGCCGGTCATTTGCTCGAGCTTGCCCTGAATGGAAGCGAGCTGCGCGTCGCTGAGTGGGCGAGCGCTCACCACCTCGCCGCGCACTTGTCCGAGGTGCTCGTCGGCAAGCTCGCGGAACGAGCGCAGGCAGGCGTCGAACGCCGTCATGCGGTTTCGGTCGAGGAGAAGCTGTACCAGGTTCCGGACGTTGCCGCCGGTACCCAAGCGGTCCGCGACTGAAGCGAAGACGGTCTTGCGAAGCGCCGCCGTATGAGTGGGAAACGTCAGCACCTCCACCAGCTCGGCGGAAGTGGCGAGCGCCGCGGCCAGCGCGTCCAGCTCGCCGGTGATCGAGTCGACAGTGCCGGTCTCGAGCGCGATCTCGAAGAGAGCACGTGCGTAGCGCCGTCCGACGCGATCCTCGATCATGGGCGTGCTCCGTGTCCCTCGGTGAACTCGCGGATCATCCGATCTTGGTCGGCGTCCTGTATCGCACCGGCGAGCATGCTTTGCGCTTCACGCGCGGCAATCTCCGTCACCTCGCGGGCCAGATCCAGCCGCGCGCGACGGACTTCCTGCTCGACCATCAGCTCCGCCTGGGAGCGAATACGTGCGGCCGTTTCCTCGGCGCCGCGGAGAATTCGCTCGCGCTCTGCCTCCGCGACGCGCATCGTCTCGTCCAGGATCGACTGCACCTCGTGGTCGAGCGTCGAGAGCCGGCCTTCGATCTCCGCGAGCTTCGCGCGCGCTTCGTCGCGCAATCGCTCGGCTGCGCGCAGGTCCGCGAGGATCTTTTCTTTCCGATCGACGAGAAACTGGTTCATCGGCCCGCGCGCTTTCCAGTAGAGGAGGCCGAGCAACAAGCCGAAGTTCACGAAGTACCAAGCGAGGCTCGTTGGCCCCGCGGCGTGCGCCTCACCGCCGTGGCTCTCGCCCGCGGCGAGCGCCAGCACCGGCATCGCTAGCCAGGCGAACGCGAAGCATCGAGCGACCTGCCGAATCGAGCGCATCGATCTCGCCCTCCCCGAGCTCACAGCGCGCGTCCCAGAACCTTCGACGCCATGTCCCGCGCCATCCCGCGTGCATCCTGTTCGAGCGCGGCCCGCGCGGCAGCCACCTGCGCGCTGAGCGAGTCACGCGCGCGGGTCAACTCTTCTTCAGCGGCCTCGAATGCGGCCGCCAGCACTTCCTGCTCCCGCGCCTGCGCCGTTCCGCGAATCTCTTGACGGCGTTGATCGGCCTCGGCTCGAGCCTTGGCGAGGCGCTCGTCGTGGTGATTGCGGTGCGCGTGACTCAGCTCGGTTTCGCGATCGGCAGTCGCACGGGTGTCCGCGATTCGCTTCTCGCGCCCCGCGTGGCTGCCGGAAAACGGCTTCAGGATGAAGTGGTTGATGATGCCGACGGCCACGAGAAAGATGGCCATCTGACCCAAGACTGGCCCGACGTGGGGAGCAAGGACGTCCCAGCTCGGCATCTCGTCGCCCCATCGTCACGCGCCGGGGCGCGTGACCTTGGCTCCCTGTGGCGGGACCGGCTCGGTTCCGCTGCGCGGGCCCCGGAGTCGGCGGTCGCGTCATCGGACGCGGTGCCTGGCAGGGCTCGGCGAGGAAGCTACTTTTGCTTGAGTTCGCGGGCGGTTGCAACCAGCCCGCTCGACCCGAAGACGGGCCGGGATAGCACAGCGATGGGTGGGCGTCAAACCGACCCGGACACCTGCTGCATTCGACGCAGGCGCGGGCTCGTGAGGGCCTCGATCGATGGATGCGCCGGGCGCCAGAGCGACGCCCGGCGGGGATGGTTCAGCCCACGTTCTCTTTGGCA
>CAYVDO010000182.1:0-15208 GCA_964450125.1 uncultured bacterium | reverse complement strand
ATCGCGTTCGCCCATCGCTTGGTGCACACCGCCGACCAGGCTTTCGTGTTCGTGACCAGCCCGGGTCGGTTCGCGCGCTTCGTGCGCATCCACGTCGTTCCGCGAATCGTCCCCAAGCTGGTGCGCCTGCGTGGATTTCGGCGACTCATGTTCCGCACGCTGTCGCAGATTGGGATTCGGTACCGTGCGAGCCAGCTCAGCGCGGGTGGCAGCGGCAAGCTCTGCGGCGGCGATCGGCTGCCGTGGGCGCCGCTCGAAGGCGGCGCCGACAACTTCGCAACCCTCGATGGTCGCACGTGGCAGGTTCAGGTCTATGGCGTGCCCGCCGACGAGCTGGCCGAGCTCTGCGCCGTCCGCGGTGTGCGGATCGTGACCTTGCCGTGGACGGAAGCCGCCGCGCGAGCCGGGCTCGTCCGCGACGGAATCCACCTGGTGCGACCGGATGGCTATCTCGCGTTCGTCGGAACCAAGAGCGAGGCGGCAGCGCTGGCCCAGCACCTCGACGCGATCCGTCCGGGAAAGGGCGGCGCATCGCACACGGAGTCCGCCCGGATCGCCGCGTCGACGCTCGGCACCGTCGCCGCTCGACGGCGTATGCCCGCCCTGGGCGCGGGTCGTGGTTCGATCCCGGCGTAATGCGTCGGTCGAGCCATGAGGGTCTGTCGACCCGTCGGAGGGCACGGCTCGTTCCACCTCGATCCCGTGGTCCCCTGGGCTCGCCTGCGTCGCGACCGCGGAGCGCCCTTCGATCTCCCCCTAGGAGTGTGTCGGGAAATTCGCTCCCGACACACTCCTAGCCTCGCCGAAGGCGAGGATCGGCGAGCGAACGCGAGCCGACTTGGGGGTGGGGCCCCGAAAAAGTCACGCCTTTTTCGGGGCGGGGGGCTGGAACAGACCCCCGAGGAAGCATCAAGCGAGGAGCCTGTCGCCGTGCGCGGCACATCTTCCGACAGGCTCCTAGCCCCTCACGCCCCGAGCGGGTGCAGCGCGAAAGTGGGCCAGTACCTGGGCACGGGCGGCGTCGTGACGCCGAGCGGGGCGATCCCGTCCTCCGGTGAAATGCTCACCGATCGGAACGACGGGGAGCACCGGTGCTTGGAGACGCCGAAAGGTGGAAGACTTCGCCAACGGCGCGCGGCTTCCTGGCGAGCGCTGCCAGGTTTCGCTCGAGTGGATCGAGACGCCGTTCCCGAGTCCGTCGAGTCACATCTTCTGCGGTGATCTCGAGTCGGGCACGAGCGCGGTGCGGTCGCACACGGCGCCATGAACCATGGCTTTGCCCGTCATCTCGCGCGCTTCGCTTGCATGCTCGCGAGCAGCGCCGCGGCGTTGTCGTGGAGGATCTGGCGCCTGAGCTCAGGCTGTCCTTCGGTGGCGAGGAAAACCTTCGCGAGCGAAAGCACCAGTGGTTGCTCGGGCCAGTCGGTGCCGAAAAGGATGCGATCCGGTCGCACGGCATCGAAGATCCGGCGCAGGTTCTGGGGCGGCTGGCCGTCGATCTCGAGCCACACGTTGTCGTAGCGCCGTGCGTACTCGATGGCCTTCTCGACGAACACCAGCCCGGCGTGGCCGAGGACGAAGGGCGTCCCTGGGAACGATCGAATCGCACGCTCGTAGGAGTGGATGTCGGCGAGATGGCGAAGCGGCGGCGGCTCGAGTCCCGTGCAAGCGGTGTGGAAGAGCACGGGAAGCTCGGTTGCGCTCCAGCGCCGGAGCGTGGCCAGGATGCGCTCGTCGTCGCTCGCGAGCAGCATCGTGTACGGGTGGACCTTGAGACCCATGGCGCCGCGTGCTCGGTACGCGTCCATGCGCGCTTCCCAGCGCGGATTGCGTGGGTTCACGGCCACGAAGGGCACCAGACGCGGGTGACGCTCGGCGGCGGCGAGGTAGGCCTCCGAGATGTGCGGGTTGAGCGGCAGCTCCATCGCGAGGATCGCGGTGCGCTCGATGCCGAGGGCGTCCATCTCGGCGCACAGGTTCGGCGTCGTCCACGTGAGGTGCTTGCCGAAGGGCGGCGAGGCAACGGCCCCCACCCAGCCAGCGAGCATGCGCCGGTTGCTCTCGCGCATCAGGTTGACGACCGAATGGACGGTGAGATCAACCTCGACGCCGCGTCGCGGAAAGATCGTGCGCGCTGGCGTCCCGCGCCGTTCGTAGTCGAATCGCCGCGTGAAGCCGAGTGGACCGACGTGTGCGTGGAAGTCGATGATGGGGCCGACGGCGCCCGGGTCGGTGAATCGGACGAGGCCCGTCGCGTCACGTTCGAACCACGGAAGCTCCGCGACGAGCGTGTCGATGTCGGGGAATCGCGCCGGCTCGGACGTGCGCGAGCGCGGCGTGGCGGTCGTCATTTCCCAGTCGGCGCCGGAGCCACGGCCGTGGCGGGAGCGGGAGTGTCCGAGTTCCAGATGTCGCGAACGATGCGCCACTGACCGTTCACCCGGCGCCAGGTCTCGCAGTACTTGCCGGTGTCGACCGTTGCGTTGGACTCGTCGCGGACGGCGAACGTGCCCCAGTGGGAGGCGACGTCGCCCCACACGGCGACGTCGTCTACGCTCCCTTTGACGAATCGGACACGCGAGGCCTGCGCGCTTGCGACGTCACGCGCGACGACCTCACGGATCGCCACGAACCCGCGCACCGCTGGCGTTCCCGGCACCATCACGACGGAGTCTTCCGCGTAATGCGAGAGAACGCCGTTCACGTCGCCGCCGTTGAACGAGGCCACCCAGTGGTCGGTGGCCGAGCGGATGGCGGTTTCGGCGGCCGCGTCGTCGGTAGCCCGTGCGGACGGAATGCCGAGGGCAAAAAAGCCGAGCAACAGAGCCACGGGGAATGGCCTTTGGTCACGCATGCGCATGCGCGATCTCCAACGGGCGAACGGGCCCCGGACGCTATCACGCCGCGTCGCGTGCGAGAGAGCGGAGTGGAAGCTCGGTCGCCGGGCTCAGGTGGTCAGCACGATCACGGGGAGCTCGGCGGGGGCGAAGGTGCGTAGCGCCGGCCCGAAGAAACCGGTGCCTCGCGACACGTAGATCTGCGTGCCGTCGCGATGGCGGTGGAGCCCCGAGACGTACGTCATCGCGAGGCGCTCGAGGATGCCGATCGGGAAGAACTGCCCGCCGTGGGTGTGGCCGGAGAGCTGGAGGCCCACGCCGCGATTCTCCGCGCTCTCGATCTGCGCGGGCTGGTGGGCGAGGAGCACGAGCGCGCGCTCCGGATCGCGCCCGGCGAGGGTGGCTTCGACGTTGGGCTCGTGGCTCGGCACGAAGCGGCCGGCGGTGCGATCGGGGATTCCGCCGAGATCGAAGCTCGCGCCGCTGCGCGAGGCATCGCCGAGCCTGACGTGTTCGTTCACCAGCACGCGCACGCCGAGGCGCGTGAGCACCTCGACCCACTTCGTCGCATCACCTGCGTAGTAGTCGTGATTCCCGGTGGTGAAGTACACCGGTCGACGCGAGGCGAGTGCCCCCAAGGGTTCGATCAACGGCGTGAGCCTCGCGACCGTCCCTTCCATCAGGTCGCCGGTGATGACCACAGCGTCGGGCCGCTGGCGCTCGGTGAGCTCGATGACTCGCTCGAGAAAGCTCGAGCCCGTGAGCCGACCGAGGTGGAGGTCGCTCAGCTGCACGAGGCGAAAGCCATCGAGGGCCTTCGGTAGGCGTGCGAGCTGCACCGGAATCTCCGGCGTCGTGATGTCCCAAGCGTTGCGATAGCCGACGATCGAGGCGGTCGTGGCGGTGATTCCCACGGCCGACGCCGTGACGCGCGCGACGAACTGGCGCCGATCCAGTGCAGCCTCGGGCTTCGCCGGGCCCGCATTCTCGTCGGGACGAGCACGACGTGCGGCGATGCGCCGGGTGAGGCGTGTGGCGATGCGCTTGGGGATGCTCACGAGGGCGAAGCCGATCCAGAGCTGGAGGAACGCGCTGAACGCGATCATGCCCGCGATGCGCCCCGCGCCGAGCTGGCGCCGCAGGGGATCCACCTCGGTGCTCATCGCCATCACGCCGGTGAGCACGACGATGGTGTAGAGCGCCGTGAGCGAGCGCCGCCCTGGCCAGCGCCACGCGGGATCGCGAATCAATCGCGCCCACACGTACCAGCCGATCGCACCAATGACGGCGACGATCACGATCACCATGCGCACAGCCTACGTGACGAGTCGAGCACGCCGCTCTTCGCCGATCGGACGTGGTTGCGTGCTTCGTCGGTGACGACTATCCCTTCGCGCGCCATGCGCCCCGCAGCTTCCGGCAGCACGATCTCCCTCGAATCCGCCGATCCGAGCCGGCGCGTGCGGCCTCGCGGGAGCGTCGTGCTCGCGCTGCTGCTCGCTGGTCTGGGGTGCTCGTCATCCTCCGACGAGTCGTCGCGACCCGCGGCACCGCTCTACAGCGTCGACGGCAGCTTCCTTCGCGATCGCAACGGCCGCGCCATCGAGCCTACGCTCGACACGCGCGGCCGTCGCTTGCTCGTCGGAGCGGGCCTACGCGGATCTCATCGTCTGGAGATCCGCGTTCACGCCGACTATCCGGGCTGAACACCACGGTGCTCGCTGCGCGTCATGGGAGAGTCGACGACCAGCGCGCCAGCTTCCACTTCTCGAAGTCTTCGCGGAAGAGCGTGAGCGTGTTCGAGATGCAGTAAAGGCTCTTCGAGCTGTTGCAGGCTGTGGTCTGGAAATACTGTGTCCAGTTGTTACCCCAGACCGATGCTTGACCGAAGGTTGCGCCGACGTTCGATGCAGAGACGGTCCATTCGCTGCAATTCGCGCCCGTGTCGACGCCTGCGATACTCGTGCCGGTGTAGGCGTTCGGCGCCGGCATGTAGGTTCCGAGCTCGGTGACGGCTAGCGTCGTGGCGAGGAGGCCATCGAGAAGCTCTGCTTTGCTGCCGGCGATCATCGGCCCGTCCACCCGCCGGAACGGTCCGTCGGCGGTGATGCGATCCTTGGCGTCCACCGCAGTCGTCGAGAGCCAGGCCACGAAGGAATCGGGCTCCGGCAGATCGGCGGCGAGCGCACGCGCGCGGCAGACGTTATCCGCGCCCGTCAGCCCCGCGGAGACGCCGGATCCGGTCCAGGACGCGAGATTCCCCGTCCCGGTGGTCGATGTGACGAACACCAAGGCACCGGCGCCGTGGTCGGGGGGGACGGGATCGCCGGCGGCACCCTCGACGCACAGCAACCGATACGAACTGTCGCAGCTCGACGCGGACCAGGAGGTCCAGAACTGGCCGGTCGTGATCGGCGCGCGCCCGAATGCTCCGAGCTCGCCGGCGCTTGCCGACCCCCAGTCGAGGCACGTGTCGGCGGCGACGGTGCCGCTCGCCCCGGTCCCAGTCCAGTGCTGTGTGTCCGCGAGGCGAGCGTCGACACCGTGCTCGTCGAACAACTCTAGGTCGTAGACCTCGTTCTCGCCGGTGAGCGCTTCCAAGTTTCCGGCCCACGGGGTTCCGTCGGGGCGCAGCCACGGACCGCGCTTTTGGTTGGTGTACGAGCCGCCGCAACTGCTCGCCTTGGTACCCGTGAAGCCCAGCACGTTGCAGAAGGCGTCGGTGGTGGTGGTCGAAACCCACGCTCGGTAGGCGGAGGCATTGGCCGCGATCGCCGGGATGGTCGAGCCGGCGGCCGTGTTTTGACAGATCTTGTTGGCCGCCGCGAGACCCGTGAGGCCCCCGTCCAGATTTCCCGGCCAGCTGGAAAAATCGCCCGTACCGATGCTCGAGGTCACGAACACGTAGCGCGTTGCGGCGCGCGCGCTCGTCGCGGACGCGGCCACCGCTAGCAGGATCGTCAACAGGGATGCAGTCGAGCGTTCGATGCAGCGCACGCGGACCTCCTCGATGTGTTCGCAGCGCTCGGCGCCGACGTTAGGGTTGGCGTGTCTGCGGCGGGGCAACGCTATCCCGGATCTGTACCCTGAATCCAGGCTCAAATCGGAGATCCGAGCGACGCGATGGCGAAACGCGCAGCGCCCGCTGCGCTTACCGCGGCGAGCTCGCCGTTGTACGGTGTTTCGATGACGGGTCGGGGAGCGAGGTCCATTGCCGATGAGCCGAGGGAATAGGGCGGGCTCGATCGCGGCGTTCGCCGTAGGAGCGTGGGTGTGTGTGGCTGCCGCGTCCGCGGCCACGCCGGTGCTCGTTTACCAGAACGGCTTCGAGTCGGCGGACCCGTGCGCGTGGAGCGCCAGCGAACCGGCGGCGGATTGTGATCCCGACATGGTGTTCGTGCCTGCCGGCAGCTTCGCGATGGGCTCGTCCCAGGGCGACTCCGACGAGCTCCCCGTCCACACCGTGTACCTCGACGCCTACTGGATCGATCGATTCGAGGTGACCGTGAATGCGTGGAACGCGTGCGTGACCGCGGGTGGCTGTGGCAGCTCGAATGGCTCGTCGAGCTGCAACGTGAATCGGCCCGACCGTGGCGATCACCCCTACAACTGCGCCACGTGGACGCAAGCGGACGATTACTGCACATGGGTGGGGAAGAGGCTGCCGACCGAGGCCGAATGGGAGCGCGCCGCGCGCGGCACCACGGCCGCCGCCTACCCTTGGGGCGAGACCGAGCCGACCTGCGACTACGCCGTGATCTGGGACAGCTCGCTCGGCACCTTCGGTTGTGGCGTCAATCACACCCAGCCGGTGGGCTCGCGCGTCGCGGGGGCCTCGGCGCTGGGTGCCCTCGACATGACGGGCAACGTGTGGGAGTGGGTGAGCGACTGGTACGCCGCCGACTACTATGGAAACGGTCCCGCCGCCAATCCTGCGGGACCGGCAACGGGAACCCTACGCGTGTTGCGGGGTGGCTCCTGGTACGAAGGCGGCCCGGGCGACCTTCGCGCCGCGTTTCGGAACGCCAAGTCACCGACCCAATCGTTCATCAACAACGGCTTCCGCTGCGCTCGCGGCGCACCGTAGGGCGCGCCGCACGCCGTTTGCGCCCGCGGTCGGCGCTCGCGTTTCTCTCTATCTCGGATGTGACGGACCGGCTTAGACTGGCCGGCGCTCGCGGCCGCCTCGGTGGGCTCGCGACGCGACATCGCGCAGCCTCGGGGGAATTCATGGTTCGACGTGTGCTCGTGCACCTCGCGCTCACAGTGACCTGCCTGGTCGGCGCCACGGTTTCCCACGCCGCCGACATCTGGGTGACTCGCTACGACGATCCGGTTCCCAACGGCTGCTCGCCCACCGATTGCTCGTTGCGCGAGGCCGTCATCTCGACGGAAGGCTCGGGCCTCGTCGCGAACCGGATCTTCCTGTCGGCGGGGACTTACGAGCTGACCCGTGCAGGTGCCAACGAGGACGCGGCGGCGACCGGCGATCTCGACATCTTCAATCGTCGTCTCGAGATCATCGGTCCGGGGGCGACGATGACCACCATCGATGCGAACGGTCTCGATCGAGTGTTTCACCTCTCGGACGCCGGTGTGATCGGGAGCATCATTCGTCTCGCTGGGCTCGAGCTCGTCGGTGGCGCGGTCAACGGCCCGGGATCGGCGATCATCGCGACGCGCGTGGATCTCACGATCGACGCTTGCGAGATCACGGGCAACACCGACCTGCAGGGTGGAGACGACGAGGTCGTCTACGGCAGTCTCTTCTCGGAGCTGCTGGTGCTGGGCTCGACGATCGGTGGTAATGCCGGCGGCGGCATCGGCGTGACCCAGGCCTCCGCTTCGATACATAACAGCACGATCGCCGACGACGATTTTCAGGGGATCACGGCCCAGGGCGGCGCCACCGTGCTCGGCGTCCACTCCACCATCACCGGCGCGAGCGACGGCATTCCGGAGATCGAGGCCAGCGGAGACGGGAGCGTGGTCCAGCTACTCAATTGCTTCGTGCTCGGAAGCTGTCTGGCGACGAGCTCGGGCGATGTCCAAACCCTGGGGGGAAACGTCGAGTCGCCCGGCGACAGCTGCACCTTCGGCGCGAGCGACAAGGTGGACGTGACGTTGCCGGGATTGGGCTCGCTCGCGCTCAACGGTGGGCCGACGCGGACACGGCTGCCCTCGGTCCAAAGCGCCGGGCTGGGGGCCGCGGTCGACGCGTGGTGCTTCGAGGTCGATCAGCGCGGTGCCGTGCGCACGGGAACCAGCTGCGAAAGCGGCTCGGTGGAGCGCTCGTCCACGCGCGTGGAGACCCCGCTCTTCTACGACGGCTTCGATCAGCGCAGCGCCAAGGCGTGGGACGCTACGAAGCCGTGATCGCCGGCGCCGGCGGCGCTTCTCCTGCTGCCGCGCGCGGTAGCAGCTTGTCGAGCAGCCAGGCCAGCGTCACTCCCGTGAACATCAGGAAGAGCGGCTCGATCTGCAAGCGGTAGCGAAACACCGACATGAAGAGCGCAATCCGGAACAGGAACCAGCCCAAGAAAGACATCAGGATGCCGATCGGCCGCCGCTGGATCACCGAGATCGCGACGCCCACGAAGAACGACGTGATCATCACCGAGTACCAGATGCGGCTGATCCACACGAAGAGCGCAGGCCAGTAGGCGTGGAACGGAGTGACGGCGAGCAGCTTCACCCATTTGCCGAGAAAGAAGCGCGGCAGCTCGCGCCAGTGCTCACCCCAGAACTTGAACACCTCGGCACGTAGCTTCTTGTCCAGATCGACCTCGTCTTTGTAGCCCGCGAATCGCGGGTCGTGATCGAGGTCGGGGTGGTCTTGGTAGTCCCAACCGGGATGCCCTGGGAATGGGACGTACCCGCCCCAGAGCTTCGGATCGGCGAGCAGGTCCGTGTTGTTCGATTGCCACATGATGAAGCCGCTCTCGGTGGTGAGCGGGACGAAGTGCCCCAGGGTGATCGCGTTGCGGACGATCCATGGCAGGATCGCGGCGACGCACACGGCACCCATCACCACCGTCGTCTTCACCGCCTGCTTGAAGGGCCGCACGGCGAAGATTGCCCAGCAGCCGAAGGTCGGCACGAGCAAGATGAAGTCCGGCCGCATGTTGGCGGCGAATCCCGCGAGCAGGCCGCCGAGCCCGGCGCGCACGAGCGTTGGCTTGGGCGCCAGATGCACGATGAAGAGGTAGAGCGACCAGATCACCAGCACGATGCCGAGGCTCTCGGCCCAGAGCTGATAGTCGTAGAAGATCAGGAACGGATCGATCACCGCCAGCAACGCCGCGAGGATCGCCGGCAGCGGCCCGAAGATGTGTCGCGCCAGCAGGAAGAGGCCGACCGGGCCGGCTGCGCTCAGGAACACCTGAACCACGCGCGCCACCACCGGCTCGGTGCCGCCCAGTGCATAGATCGCCGCCAGGAAGAGCGGGTAACCCGGCATGCGGTGGGCGGTGGGATGCCCGGGTGGGTCCTCGAATACACCGCGCTCCACGATGCCGCGCGCGAGGGTGTCGTAGACCAGCGCATCGGCGGTCACGGGCGCCCGCGGCTCGAGCAGCGCGAACCCCAGCACCAGCCGCATGACCAGTGCCGCCGCATAGATGAGCCACGGCGTGGCTCGATGCGTGGAAAGCCGCCGCAAGATCTCGATGATCGCCTTCAGCTTCGTGATCAATTCGCTCTCTCCCGGACGTGGACGGCGTTCTGCTGGTTCATGGCGCCCGCTGCCCTTACTATCACGATCGAACCGCGGTGCTCAGACTTCGGCGCCGGGGACGTCGACCGCGGGCTCGCGGGGCAATCGTCTTGCCGAGCCGCGCTCGCCGAGCACGCTACGCACCATGTCCATGCGGATCGCTCCGGTGAGCGCCGCAGTGGCGGCGTAGAGTACGAGTCCGCCGGGAATCACCCACAGCGGGCTGTGTGCACCGAAGTACGCCAGGAATGCACCGGCCACCAGCACCGCCGGTAGCGCGCGTGCGAGGGTCGCGTCCACCCGAACCCGGAAGATCTCGCGATGGACGAAGCGCACGTGGAGTTTCGCCATCACCAGCGACGCCACCACGTTCGCGAGCGCCGCACCCGTGGCACCGAGAGCGGGCACCAGCAACAAGTTGGTCGCGACACCGGCGGAGATTCCCAACGCCACGAAGCGGAGATCGTCCCGCTGGCGCTCGGCGGCGAGCATGACGTGACCGAGGATCACGTCGGCGGCGTAAGGAACGAGCGTCCACGGGAGAATGCGCAACACCCACACGGTTCCGCGGAAGGCCGCGTTCGGGAAGAGCAGCGCAACGATGCCTTCGGCGCCGAAGCTGAGCGAGAGCAGGATCGGCAGCGTCGCCACGTAGAGCAGCGTGAGCGCGCGCGTCGCGAGGTCGGCGAGCTTGGCGGGATCTTCCTCGCGCAGTCTCGCGAACGCGGGGTAGACGATGGACGCCGCCGTCGCGGGCAAGAGGGATGCGACCTCCAGCAGCCGGTACGCGGCGCTGTAGACACCCACCTCGGCCTGATCGCGCAGCACCGAGAGCAACACCATGTCCACCTTCAGGTAGACCATCGCGGCGGCGTAGAGCGCCGCGAACGTGGGTAGCCGGCGCGTGAGGTCGCGAAGCGCGGGCCGGATCGCGAGACGCGCGTTCCCGAGGAGCGGCCGATCGATCATCGCCGCCGCGGTCAGCGTGCCGGCGATCCGCGCCAGCAGGAACATCCACGCCAACGCCACCAGCTCGCCGCCCGCGAGCAGCGCCACGAAGCTCGCGCCACAGCGCAGCACGTTCTCGATGGCGGTGAGCCGCGCCGCACGGTCGGCGCGACCTCGCGCCACGAAGAGCGCCTCCGCGATCTGCGAGAAGCCGCCCGGCACGAGCGACACCGCCATCAGGTCGAGCGCGTGTCGCAGCTCGGGCGGGTATCCGAGCGCTCGCGCCAGCGCGGCCAATCCCAGCGCGAAGACGATTGCCGCGGGGACCGCGAGGGTGAGCGCCGCGGCAAATAGGCTACGCGTGTCGTCCGGGTGCCGGCCGACCTCGCGCGGGAAGAGGTGCACGAGCCCCAGCGCCGATGCGCTCTGGAACACGTAGCCGAGCGCGATCATGAGGCCGTAGCCGCCGAGCCCCGCGCCTCCCAGCTTCCACGCGATCGCGACCGTGAGCCCCAGCGAAAGCAGCAGGATCGCGATACGCGTCGCGAAGAAGACGGCGGTGTCTCGAGCGAGTCGCGCGCTCACGCTTACGGTGCCTCGTGCCTCGTGTCCGTGCGGACGCGGTGTCCGCGAGAGGGCGGCCAGGATGGCATACGTGTCCCCGCGGGCGCCTCGCCGCGCGCGGGCCTGCCGCGGTGCCCGCATCGCGCGCGACGGACCGAACGAGGCACGAGCGGTGGCGCGAATCGCTCTGCAAGCGTTAGTCTTGGTGATTCCGGGCGCGTCCGAGCGCCATGCGACGGGCTGATGAAGAGCGTCACGCTGATCTTTCCCGATACCAAGCAGGAGCACCGCGTGCTCTTGCCGCTGGCGCTGCTCTACGCCGGCACCCCGGTCGCCCGCGCCGGCTACCGCGTGAACATCATCGATCAGCGCGTCGAGCCGCGTTGGCACGAGCGCCTCGCGCATCTGCTCGCCACCGAGGAGCACGTGTGCGTGGGCATCTCGACCATGACCGGCAAGCAGGTCGCGGGCGCGGTGGGAGCTGGCGACGCGATGCGTGAGCTGGCGCCGAAGTTGCTGCTGGTGTGGGGCGGTGTCCATCCGTCGCTGCTGCCGGATCAGACGCTCGACGATCCGCGGGTGGATCTGGTCGTGATCGGCGAGGGTGACGAGACGCTGCCCGAGCTGGTGCGCACCCTCGATGCTGGCGGCGATCTGAGCCAGGTCCGCGGCATCGCCTACAAGGACGCGAGTGGGAAGGTCGTGCGCACGCCGGCGCGGCCGTTCGTGGATCTCGATGCCCAGCCGCCGCTCGACTACGGCCTCGTCGACATCCGCGCCTACAACCGCGATTTCTTCGATCAGGACCGCGAAGCAATCGCGCTCATCACCAGCCGCGGGTGCCCGTTCCCCTGTACGTACTGCTACGAGAAAGCCTTCAACGACCGCCGCTATCGCGTGCTTTCGCCACCCAAGGTGGTGGCCGAGATGCGACGGCTCAACGAGACCTACGGCTTTCAGCACTTTTTCTTCCTGGACGACGAATTCTTCATCCAGGAGGAGCGGGTGCGAGCGATCCGCGACGAGCTGCTCGGCCAGCCCTTCGCGCGCTCGATGACGGTTCACAACGCCAACATCCGTGTCGACGAGATCAACCGCTACGACGCGGCGCTGCTCGAGAGCATGCGTGACTTGGGCTTTCAGGACGTGTTCGTGGGCGTCGAGTCCGGCTCCGACGAGATCCTGGCGCGGATCAAGAAGAGCATCACCCGCGACGACGTCATCCGCGCCAACCGCAAGATCCGCAAGATCGGCATCCGGCCCATCTACGCCTTCATGGGCGGCTTCCCGTTCGAGAAGGCCGAGAACGTGTGGGACACCCTCACGCTCATGGATCAGCTCACCCGCGAGAACCCCGACGCCACCGTGCTCGGCATGTCGCTCTTCTGCCCGTTCCCCGGCACCGAGCTCTACGACGAGTGCGTGAGCCGCGGCATGAAGCCGCCCGACAGGCTGCCGCGCTGGGCGGACATCGACTACACACGCCTCAAGTACGCGATGTTCGATCCCGACCTGGTGCAGGTGTTCCGCT
Organism: uncultured bacterium; assembly: GCA_964450125.1. Classification (GTDB taxonomy): domain Bacteria; phylum JADJOY01; class JADJOY01; order JADJOY01; family JADJOY01; genus JADJOY01. The sequence continues at coordinate 2,613 of CAYVDO010000182.1, read as the reverse complement.
ACGGCGTGCTCTTCTCGTATTTCATCGACTACAAGCAGTGGCCGAAGCGCGCGTGGCCGCTCATGGCGCTCAAGCACGTTGCCCGCTTGCTGATCCGCTGGCGCGCCAAGCGGCGGAACTTCGACAACCTCTGGGAAGTCACGCTGCTCAAGCTGCGCGACAAGCTGCCGCTCACCTTCCGTCGCTTCGGCGCCTTCATCCAGATCGGCGGCGAGGACGCCACCGAGCCCTCACCACTCGTCGCCCAAGCCCGCGCCGGCTGAGCCGCGGCGACCGCGTGCCGCGCGGTCGCGATCAGGCATTCGGGCGGCGTATGCCGAGCTTTTTCATGCGGCTGCGCAGCGTGCTGGCGTTGATGCCGAGGATCTCCGCGGCACCACCCTTACCTTCGATCATCCAATCGGTGCGGTCGAGGACGCTTTGGATGTGCTGACGCTGGGCATCGGCTAGGCTCTCGGCGCCCGCAGCCGGCGAGGTCGGGGCCGCGCGCGTCGCGGCGACGAAGGCGCGCGCCTCGAGTGAGGCGATGGCGCGAGTGCCGAGAAGCTCGGGCCTGATGTCGAGCACCGAGCCGGTGGCGAGCACCACCGCGCGCTCGATCACGTTCGAGAGCTCGCGCACGTTCCCGGGCCAGTCGTACGCCGCGAGCCGGTCGAGGGACGCGCGATTCAGCCCCTCGATGCGCTTGCCCAGCTCGCGCCCGAAGCGATCGGCGAAGAAGCTCGCCAAGAGCTCGATGTCGCCTGCGCGTTCGCGTAGCGGCGGCATCACGATGGGCACCACGTTGAGCCGGAAGTAGAGATCCGCGCGGAATCGGCCGGCGGCGACCTCGGCGGCGAGATCGCGATTGGTGGCGGCGATGAGCCGCACGTCCACCTTCTTCGACTGGTTGCTGCCCACCGGCTCGATCTCGCGCTCCTGGAGCACGCGCAGGAGCTTCACCTGCGTGTCCATGGGCAGCTCGCCGATCTCGTCGAGGAAGATCGTGCCGCCGTTGGCGACCTCGAAACGTCCCATGCGATCGGTGAGGGCACCCGTGAAGGCACCGCGCACGTGGCCGAAGAGCTCGCTCTCGACCAGACCCGCCGAGATCGCGGAGCAGTTCACCTTCACCAGCGGGCGCTCGCGGCGCGGGCTCTCGTCGTGGATGGCGCGCGCGATCAGCTCCTTGCCGGTGCCGGTTTCGCCGAGGATCAGCACCGTGGACGGCGTGCGCGCCACCGTCTGCACCAGCGACAGCACCGACTGGATGGCGGCGCTGCGTCCCACGATCTCCTCGAAGTCGTGGAGCTCCTGGATCTCCTGCTTGAGGTAGACGTTCTCGGCGGCGAGCCGGTCGCGCAACGCCGCGAGCTCCTCGTACGCGAAGCAATTGTCGACGGCCACCGCCACGGCGCTCGCGACACGTTCGAGCAGCGTGACCGGGATGCTCTCGTAGGCGTCGCGCTGCGTCGACATGAAGAAGAGCGCGCCGAAGCTGCGCTCTTCGCGGATGAGCGGTAGCGCGCAAAGCGACTCCATGCCCTCGCGCTCCATCACGAGGAAAGTCATGGGGAAGCGTTCGCGAAGCTCCTCGCGGCTCGCGGCGACGTACCAGCGGCGTTGCTCCTGTGCCCAGCGGCACGCCGTGCCTGCCGACGCGAAGTCCTCGATCATCGGCCCTCGCGCCGGCTGGTCGAGCGCCAGCACGTGCACCCGCAGCGACTCGGGGCCCGTCGGCACCTCGATGCCGAAGCGCTCGCAACGCAAGAGCGGCTTCACGCAGCGCGCCAGCTCGGCGAAGAGCGCCGCACGATTGAGATGGCGGGTGCTCGACTGGTTGATCTCGAGCAACGCTTGCAGCTCGCCATACGCGAGGTCGAGGCGCTGCTTGGCGAAGTCGAGATCGGTGCGAACACTCTCGAGCCGCACCTCGAGATCGTCGAAGGCGCGCCGCAGCACCGTTTCCGCGTGCAGCCGCTCCATCTCGACGCGAGCGCGATTCGCGAACACGTCGAAGATCGCGATTCCGCGGGGGCTGTCCTCCATCGGCCGTGTGTCGAGAGCGGCGAGGTGCCCGAGTGTCTGCCCCTGGGCACCCTTGAGCGGCACGCCGAGATAGCTACGCACCCCCATGTCGATCAGTCCCGTGTCCTCGGGAAAGAGCTGTGCGATTCCGTCCTTGTAGAGACAGTACTGCCCCTGTACGACCTTCTCGCATGGGGTTCCCGGGAGGTCCCATTCGAGATTGGGCGCCCAATCGCCGTCGTTCCAGAATGCGATCGTGCGCACTCGCTTGGCGTCGCCGGCGAACTCGGCGACGAACGTGTAGGCGACACCCAGTGACTGGGCGAGGTTCTTGACCAACGCGCGCATGAAATCGAGCCCCGCCTTGTCGGCGGTGGCCTCGACCACGGGCCGAAACGCCAGCTCGGCGTTCCATTTCTCGAGAGAGGGAGCCGCGGTGGATCCGGGCTCGGGGCTCAGTTGCATCGTGGACCTCGGCTGGCGCGCCGGCCGGCGCACGACACCCGATTACCGCGCCACGGTCGGGCGCGTCTACCGGCCCGTCGGCCACCATCGACCGCCTCCCCGTTCCCCACCAGCATTCGTGATCACACCAGCCGTTCGGAG
>CAYVDO010000181.1:9041-15216 GCA_964450125.1 uncultured bacterium | reverse complement strand
GCCGTTCGTCGAATCGATGTTCCAAGACCGCGCGCGCTCGAAGGTCGGTGCGGGCGGAATCTGGCAGTTCATGCCGTCGACTGGGCGGCTCTATCTGCGAATCCGCCGTGAGGTGGACGAGCGTTGGGATCCGTTCGCCGCCAGCGACGGCGCGGCTCGGTTGCTCACCGACAACTACGAGAGATTGGGCACCTGGCCGCTCGCGCTCACCGCGTACAACCACGGCGCCGCGGGTATGGCGCGCGCCGCGAGCCAGCTCGGCACGACCGACCTCGGTGTCATCGCGTGGAACTACGACTCCCGTTCGTTCGGTTTCGCATCGCGCAACTTCTACGCCGAGTTCCTGGCCGCGGTTTCGGTCTACGAAAACCGTGCGATCCATTTTCCCGGCGTGACACCGGAGCCCGCGCTGGTCTTCGACGAGCTGGTGATCCCGAAGCCGATATCGATCCGCACCCTCGCGGCTCGCACCGGCACCAGCGTCGAATCCCTCGAAGACCTGAATCTCGGCCTGACTTCCGCGGTACTCGGTGGCAAGTATCCGCTTCCCGCAGGGTACTCACTGCGAGTCCCCGAGGGATCGCGCGGCGTCTTCCTCACGGCGCTCGAATCCGCACCAGCCGTGCGAACCGCGAGCGCGTCGCCGGCCACGCGGACCCCGAGCACCTCGTCCGCCACCCGCACGCACGTCGTGGCGCGCGGGGAAACCGTCTCCGCGATCGCCGCTCGCTACGACCTCAGCACGCGCGACGTGTTGGCGGCCAATGGGCTGCGCCCGAGCTCGGCGATCCGTCCCGGCCAACGGCTACGCATTCCCGCGCCCGGCGGTATCGAGACGGCCACGGTGGAGGAGCATCCCGACACGCCCGCGATGATCTCGGTGGTCGCACTCGACGACGCCGGAGCCACGACGAAGGCAATCACGAGTCCTCAGAAGCCGACGTCCGAGACCACACCGCGACTCGTGCCGAAACGTAGTGGCGCGATCGGCGCTCCCGAACCCGTCGAGGCTCCGGATGACACGGCCGCGGCTTCGCGAACCGAGATACACGTCGTTGCGCGCGGTGAGACGCTTTCGGGCATCGCCGCTCGCTACGGCATCACGGTGAAGGCGCTGCAGACCAGCAACGACCTCCGCAGCAGCTCCCACGTCAAAGCCGGCCAGACCTTGCGTATTGCCAGTGTCGCCCCCATGCCGGCGGCTGTACCTCGGCGCGCAGCTTCGGCAAACACGACCGCAGCGGCTGCCAAAGCCGATCGTGACGCGCGCGGCGGCCGTAGGGACGGCGCTCGGCCCGAAGCCCGCAAGCCCATGACACACAAAGTGAAGCGAGGCGAGACGCTGATCGAGATCGCCACCCGCTACGGCACCTCGGTCATCGACATTCAGAAGGAAAACCGGTTGCGCGGGCCGAAGATCCAGACCAATCAACTGCTCCGCATTCCTCGGAACTGAGGGACGCGAGGGCCGCCACCGCCAGCATTGCAAATCGCAAGACGCGAGACGCATTTTGCGCATTTTCCGCCGCTGTCCCTTGACAGTGCTCAAAAGCGATCGGTAGCATCGAAAATGATTGTCAGTCGCAACGCGCGCAACCATCCGGACCGATCCGCCGAAGGTAGGCGATTCGCTGCCACCGGCTCTTCATTCGCCACGGTCGCGCAGGCTGTAACGCGCACCCGGGAGGCTGGAACGAGGCTTTCGTGTTTCACCAAATCACGGATGACTGCATCCGATGTGACGCGTGCCCGCGGGAATGCCCAGTCGGTGCCATCGTTCCCGGACCGCGTAAGTACTTGATCCGCAACGATGCGTGCCTCGACTGTGGGGCATGCAACGCCGTCTGCCCGACCGATGCCATCGTGTGCAATGCACACAGCACCGACGAGATCACACATGCCTGGGGTCAAAGCGAATCCGAGTCGCTCGAAGCCAGTGGATGACCGCATCGTCGTCATCGACGAGCGCTTGCGCAAGGTCTTCCACTTCTACATCTCGCTGTTTCCCAACTACCGCGAGGCTGGCCGCGCAGTTGGTGTCGGCAAAGACACCATCGCGAAGTACGCCACCGAGAGCAACAACATGGCGTACCCGATCTACCTCGCGATGACGAGCGAGATCCAACGTCGCGTCCCTCGCAAGCAGATCGTTGAAGTCTTCGGCCGCACTGGCCTCGATCGCTGGCCAGTCGAGGTGCGGTCGAAGAACGGTAGCCAGATCGACAACGTGATGTTCGAGATCACGCCGGGTATTCGGCGATTGATCCAACACTTCACTGCCGCGTTTCCCAATCGCAGCCAGGCGGCACGAGCGCTCGACCTCAATCCGCGGACGCTCAAGGCCTACGCGAACGGCCAGATCCAGTGCTTCCCGCGCAGCCGGTTCAAGCGCATGGTCGACATCCTTCGTGAGCACGGCGAAGACGAAAGCGTGCTGCTCGAGATGGTCGGCTCGAACGAGTGGGAAGCCGTCATCCGCGAGCGCACCCGTTCGGAAACGCTCTACATGGATCGTGAGCAACTGCTGGAGCGGCTGGTCGAGTTCCTCGCCGCTGGTGATGCAGACCTCAAGGACGTGAGCCGACCGATCTACAACGCCTGTCGGCGCTACTTCGGTGCACTCGGACCCGCGTGCGACGCAGCCATGGACTTTCTGGTCGATCGCACCGAGAAGCGCGGCCGCGCGCTGGTGCAAGCAGGCAGGATCGTCGAAGCCCAGGAGCTGGTGCTGCGCTTCGAGCGCGCCCTACGGACCTATACCGCCAAGATCAAAGCGCGGGTCCACGCCGCCCGACGCGACTCCAAGCTCGACTGGCAGGAGCGCGTGATCCAGATGGTGAAGCGCAAGGATCGCATCAAGGACCTCATCCAGAAGGAGAGCCAGTTCCACCCCGACGTCAACTCGCGCGCGGAGCACGAGAAGATCCGTTTCGCGCACCCTTACCTCCGGGGTTTCCGCGTTTACTCGCGCGACTTCACCTATCGTCCTGGCGAGCTCCTGTTCCACCCGCTCTTCGGCATGGGGCGCGTCGTGGACGTGATCGATCGCGGGCACATGCGCGTTTCGTTCTCATCGAAGCACGGCGCGAAGCTCTTGGCGTTCCAGCCCGAGCGCCACGCCTAGGCGAACGTTTCCCAGGGGATGCCGATCGGGCCCCCTGCTCACGAATCGCGCGGTGCTCGACGGGGCCCCGCGTCTCGCCGCGGTGCTCCAAGGTGGCCCCGGGTCAGGCCGGCTGCGCGCTCTTCTCGACCACGTCGCGGATCTGCGCGAAGGCGCGTCGCATACGCGACCCCGGCGAGAGCGTCTGAGAGCCGTCCACGAGCACGACTCGGCCCTCGCGGCACGCGGGTACGTCTCCGAGCTCGAGCATTTCTTCGCGATGCTTGGGACGGAATCGAAACGGGTCACTCGCCAGCAACACCAGATTGGGACTCGCGCTCACCAGATCCGCTAGCTCGATCGGCTGCACTGCATCGCCCTTCCCGGGAAACACGTTGTCGAGACCGTGCAACGCGAGGAAATCGCTGGCGTAGGTCTGTCCGCAGAGCGCCGCGAATGGGTCCTTCGAAACCAGGCAGGCGGTTCGGATTCGCGGACGACCCCGCGCCCAGGCCTTGCTGGCAGCCTGTTCCGCACGCGTCTCCTGAACCAACGCCGCAGCCTGCTCCTCCCGATCGACCAGGATGCCGAGTGTCTCGAGGTTGGCGATCGCTTCTTCCACCGTGCGCACGTGCACGACGAACAAGGGCACCTTGCCGCCCAGCTTCTCCAAGTCCTCCGGGCGATTGTGCTCGAGATCCGCGAGCACCAGATCGGGCATCAAGTCCGCGACGCGCTGAAGATCGAGATCCTTCGACACCGGCGGACGCTCGAGTCCGCGCACGCGCTCGCCCCGCGCCTGACCCGCGCCCCGGCCGTTGCCGACCAACTCATCGTCGAGGCCCAGATCGCTGAGCGTCTGCGTGATCGTCGGCGACAACGACACCACGCGGCGTGGATATCGCAACAGCTCGCGGCGCGAACCGGTACCGTCGGTGATCGAGATGAACTCGAGTGCAGCAGCGCGAACACCCATCAGAAACCTCGTCGGGGCGAGTGTGGCCTCTCCAGGCGCCCCTCGCTGGGCGACACGCGCCGAATTCGGCCAGCCTCGAAAGCTCGGTTCGCCCTCGGGTACATCGCGAGATTCGGAAACTCGGAAACCGACGGATGGCGGCCGACGACGCGTGTCAGCGGTGTCGAGATGGCCAGAAGGACTCGCAAGTTCGGCGTCTCGAGCGCGAGTCGAAGATACGCGCGCCCTCCCCGAGAAGCAACCGAGCGTGCTCGTACGCGTGCGCGCATCGACGACGCGATCGACGTACACTGCCGTCACCATGTCCGATGATCTCACTCAGGCCGACATACCGACGCTCCTGGCCACGCTGCGCCTCGACGACGCCGGCGCGCGCGACCGCGCGACGGCCGAGCTGTGGGAGCGCTGGTTCGACCAGAAAGGCCCGGAAGCGCGCCGGCGGCTCGAGTACGGAACCACGCTCCTCAGCGTCGAGCGATTCGCCGAAGCGCTGGCCGTGTTCGAGCACGTGCTTTCCGCGCACCCGGACTTCGCGGAAGCGCACAACAAGCGCGCGACGGTGCTGTTCCTGATGCGCCGCTACCAAGACTCGCGAGCCGAATGCGTCGAGACCCTGCGACTCAACGACGCGCACTTCGGAGCGTGGCAAGGACTCGGTCTGTGCGAGATGGAGCTCGGCCACTTTCTCGCCGCCGCGCGGGCCTTCGAGCGAGCGCTCACGATCCAGCCGCACACCCCACGCAATCGCCAGCTGCTCGAAAGTTGCCGCCAGCAGATCAACTGACGCGGCTATTGCACGTCGCGATCGTTCTCCGGCGCGTCGATCAAGAAGTGCGCGTTGGCCGAAGCGACCGGTTGCTCGGGATCGCGCTGCCAAGCGCGCACGAAGACGTTCACCACACGCCGGCCTTGCTTGGTGACGTAGCCCTGCGCACGGACGTCCTCAGGACGCGCCGAGCGCAAGTAGTCGACGGTCAAGTTGATGATCTTGGGGACGCCGATGTCTTCGACCCGCCAGGCCACCGTCAGGAGCCCCGTGACCTCGAGGAGCGCACCCACCGCCCCCCCGTGCAACGCTGGCAGCACCGGGTTGCCGATGAGGCGATCGCTGAACGCGAGGCGCCCGACCAGCTCGTCGCCCGCGAGCTCCGCCGTGATGCCCAGGAACCGCGCATAGGGGATGCCCGCGACCAGCAGCGCCGGCGTTGCGGTGCGCCGCGCGTTGGAGACACGATCCATCCAGCGACGTGTGGTATCCACTCCCTCGGGCAGGACGCCGGGTTCGTAGACACTCATCACGATCGTCTCCGCGGACGCCGCGTGAGCATGAAAGCACCTGCTGCGGAGGCGATCGGGTCTTCGGGATCCTGGTGATAGGCGACCGCGCGCGCGAACGCTACGTGGCGCGTGAGCCGGTAGCAGTCCGCGCGAGCCAGAACCGCCTCGCGAGCAGTCGCAGGCCGCAAGTAGTCGATGCGAAGGTCGAGCGTCGCCACCGCCGCCGGCTTCACCAACGCGGCCATGACCGCCATGCCGCAGGCGGAGTCGAGTAGCGCGGTGATCGCCCCGCCCGCGAGCACGCCGGTGATCGGGTTGCCTACCAGGTCTTCGCGGTAGGCGAGGCGCATCAGCCCCCCTCCGGGCCAGACGTCGAGAAGCTCGACGCCGAGCTCGCGGTTGTGGGGAATCCCTTCCATGCAGATCTGCCGCAAGATCTCGAGCTGCGGGCGGGCGTCCTGTGGTCGCTGCGGCTGGCCGTCGTGAGCGTCCATGGCGCGCAAATCTAGCGTATGGTGGCGCGCCCGCATGCGCGTGCTTCTCGTCCATCCGCACCTCTTCCACCACCCGACGCCGCACGTACCGAGCGGCCTGGCGTGGCTCGCCGCGGCGCTGCGCATGCGCGGCGCTCACGTGGCGCTCCTCGACCTCGCTTTCGTGTGGAACCGTAGCCGCGCCATCCCAGCTGCGCTCGAACGGTTCCGGCCCGACGTGATTGGCGTCGGCATCGCTGCCCTCGACAACGAGTGCGCCTTCCACTCGCTCACGTTCCTGCCGCAGATCCGATGGGTCGTCGACCGCATCCGCGCCGCGAACCC
>CAYVDO010000181.1:0-9031 GCA_964450125.1 uncultured bacterium | reverse complement strand
ATCGTCGCCGGCGGTCACGGGCTGACACGCGCGGCGCTCGATGTGCTCACGTACCTCGGCCTCGCCCACGGGTTCGTGGGCGGCGATGTCATCGATGCGGCACGCTGGCTCGAGGCCGTGGCCGGCGGGGACGAACGCACGCGCGTGCCTGGCGCGATCCGGTGGGATGGCTCTGCTTACACCGTCGACGGCGATGACACTCGATCGACCAGCGACGGGCCACGCCCATGCGCCGCAGCCCACGACCTCGTCGCCTACGCGCCATACCAGCGCTCTGCGGCAGCGCCCGTAGTACCGATTCTTCTCGCACAGGGCGCCGTATCGATGCGACGCGAACATGCCGAGATCGCCGACGAGCTCGGCGCGCTGGCGGCGACGCGCACGGCGCGACGCGCATGGCTCGCGGGCCTTTCCGTCGGGCTCGACTCGGCGCGCGACGACGCACTGCTCGAGCACTTGGCGAGCCGCGGTGCACCGATCGCCACGGAGCTCGAGCTGCAGGCGAGTGCTGCCACCCGCCAGCGAGTCGCGCTCGCGCGTGCCGCCGGCGCTCGCGCACTACGGCTCCGTCATGCCAGCCTCGCGCCCGGCGCGCGAGACCAGTCGGAGCTCGAAGGCGCTGCGGGCGAGCTTCAGGTCGCGATGGAGCGCGTCGGCGGCGAGCTACCAGTGCGGCTCGAAATGTCGATCGGCGGGCCCGGCGAGACTCGTGACTCGCTCAGGCGAAAGCTCGCGCTCGTCGACGACCTTCGTCCCGCTCCGACGTCCGTGGAGCTCGTTCCCGCGGTGAGGCTCTGGGGCGAAGCGGAAACGGAAACGATGGTACGACGAGGCGGATTCACGGGCGACTCCCCGATCTGGCCGCGTTTCGCGTTCGCAACAGAAACCGAGCCCAACCTGGCAGACCAGCTACGACGCTTCGTCGCCGCACACGCTGGCGTGAGCGTCGACTCGGACGCATATTCCCCGTGGCGGCGGTGGGCGCATGCGCTCGGGCGTCGCTCCGCTGTTTGGCCGGCCTGGCGCATGGATCGCCATCTCGCGGATCTGCCCAAGCGCGCGCGGCGCGCCTGAATCGAAAGAGTACCGTTCCGAATCCAGCCGATGTAACATCCGTCGACGCGACGATCGAAACCGAGAAGCGACTCGAGCATCCATGGCTTCGCCGACCACGACCACGGTCCTCACGCAGGAAGAAATCAAGGTTCCCTGGAAGCTGTTCCGCGGGAACCACCAGCGCAGCGGCCAGATCGCCGGAATGAACCCGGTGCGGCTCACCGGCGTGCGCTGGGAGCTGCGTGTGGGACGCGTGACTTGGTCCTCGCCCGCCATCGACGACGACGTCGTGTACATCGGGCTCGAGGACGGGGCTTTGCTCGCGGTCGATGCCCGCTCGGGTAAGCGGGTCTGGCGCTATCGCACCGGCGGGGCCGTGCTGAGCTCACCCGCCATCGACGGCGAGCTGGTGTTGGTCGGCTCCGAGGATCAGAACCTCCACGCGGTCGACCGCAAAGTGGGAGTAGCGCGCTGGACCGCGCCGCTGGGAAGCGCAGTCACGAGCTCGCCGCTGGTGAGGGGCGGACGCATCTTCGTGGGCTCGTGGGACGAGAACCTCTACTGCCTGTCGGCAAAGGATGGTTCGGTGCTGTGGACCCATCCCACCGGTGGACGAGTGTGGAGCTCTCCGGCCCTGGCCGACGACACGGTGGTGGTGGCGTCGGCGTCTGGCTACATCCTGGCTCTGGATCCCCGCGACGGCACCCGAAAGTGGCGCTTCAAGGCGCGTAACCGCATCTACTCGACGCCAGCCATCGCCCACGGCTTGGTTTTCGTGGGCTGCCACGATGGCAATCTCTACGCCGTCGACATGAAGACCGGGAAGCGTCGCTACGCCGTCGAAACCAAGGACAAGATCCGTTCGTCTCCGGCTGTGGTCGACACCAAAGTGCTGTTCGGGTCGGAAGACGGGAGGTTCCACTGCATCGACGCCACGAGCGGCGAGCAACGCTGGGTATTCGATGCCAAGGGCGGTATCGATTCCTCACCGGCGGTCAGCGGCGACACCGTGCTGTTTGGCACACTGGCCAACCGCGTTCACGCGCTGGACGTCAACAACGGACGCGAGCGCTGGGGTTTCTCGACCGACGACTGGGTGGACTCGAGCCCCGCGCTGTGGGGTCGGCTGATCGTGTTCGGCTCGTACGACGGGCACCTCTACGGGCTCGAGTTCGACACCGAGTGACGCTGACGCAAGCGGCATCACCCTCCGCTCAGTCCGTGTCGTCGCTGTCGTCGTCCTCGTCGAGGAAGAATCGCCGCTTCCGCGCGTAGAACTGCTCCAAGTCGCGGCGCGCCTCCCAGAAGTCCCCGCCTTCCAGACCGATCGCCAGCGCTAGCTCCTTGGCGCGATTCACGATCGTGACTTGCTGCCATTCCTCCTCGAAGATTTCGATCTCCAGGCCTTCGAGGAGCTCGCGCAACGTGCGGACGAACTCGGGCGACTCCATGTGCGAGGCACGTTGACGCTGGGCGCCCAGCCAACCCTGCCGAGCGCGATCCGCATCGTTCGAGTCTTCGGTGCTCATGCGCGGTCTCGATTCGCGGCTGCTAGCGTATGGACCTGCTCACGACCGAGCAAGCAGGTGCGGTGGTGCTGCCGCGCGACCGAGGAGCGCATCGCCCCGTGAACCGACGTGGACGACACCTCCGCGCGAGCGTGCTCGGGCCTTCTCACGTCCGCGCGGCCATGCTAGGTTTAAGCGCTTTGCCGAGGCTTCGGCGTTCGATCCTCGCGGATCGCTTGCGCCACCCCATCGCCCGGCCCGGAGGGTTCCTTGGGTAGCGTAGTCAAGAAGCGACGCAAGAAGATGCGGAAGCACAAGTACAAGAAGTTGCTTGCCCGCATGCGCCATCGCAAGAAGTGACCGCCGCCGTGCGTTCTCGCGGGTGGCGCGCCGCGACGCGGCCGGCCGCATTGCGGCGCGGCGCACGTGGCTGTACCCGAGACCGCCAGCCGCTTCGACACGATTCGGCTCGTCGATCGACGAAACGAGCGGGTTGTGCGTCAACGAGCGTGAGCGATACCATCGACCGTCCCCCGCTATCGAGAGGACGCGATCGATGGAGCCCACGCGCATTCGCCGCTGCCACGGACACGATGGAACGGAGCTCCACGTCGAGGAGTACGGCAGCGGCGCACCCATCGTCCTCTGCAACGGCGTCGTCTGCACGATCGGCCCTTATTGGCAGTTTCTGATACGGCACCTGGCGACGCTCGGGCGCGTGATCGCCTGGGATTATCGTGGCCACGGCCGTTCCCACGTGCCGCGCGACATCGAGGCGTGCACGATCGAGCACCACGCGCGCGACCTCGCGTGCGTGCTCGACGCCACCGGCGTCAGCGACGCCGTGCTGATCGGCCACAGCATGGGCTGCCAGGTGATCCTGGAAGCCTATCGCCACTTCCCCGAGCGAGTTCGCGGCTTGGTACCGATCTGCGGAACCTACGGCCGTCCCTTCCGCACGTTCTACGGGAAGGACTTCCTGGAACGCTTCTACGATCCGATGCTGCGCGAGGTGCGCCGCCACCACCAGCTCGTCCGCCAGATCTCCGACGTCGTGAAGCGCACCCCCATCCCGCAGGCGGTGGCACGCACTGGCGCCGTGCACTGGTATCTCGCCCCGTGGAGCGCGATGGAGGCTTACTTCGAGCACGTGTTTTCCATGGATACCGAGTTCCTGCTCACCGTCGTGCGCCGCATGGGTGAGCACAGCGCCGAGGACGTATTACCGCACGTGAGCGTGCCGACACTGATCGTGGCTGGCGCCAAGGATCCCTTCACGCCGCCCTCGGTCGCCTGGGAAATGCACAGGCAGATTCCCGGCGCCGAGATTCTCGTGATCCCCAACGGAACCCACGTGGCGCAGCTCGAGCATCCCGATCTGGTGGGGCTACGGATCGAGAAGTTCGCTTCCGATCATGGCTTGCTCGGCGCTCGGGGCCGTCGAGGTCGGGAGCTCGGAAGCGAGCGTGGCGACGGTCGACGTGCCTCGGTGGCGCGTCCGCGCGCCCGCGCGCGGCGTGTCTCGGACGACGGAGGCCGCTCACGGGCGCCGCGTCGGACACGTCCCTCCGTGCGCCCCGCGTGATCGCGGTAGGCACGTTCATGACGACGGCGGCGGCAAGCCCGCCGTGAGGCGCACGCATCGGGGTGCACGCGCCCTCGCGCCACGCGCCGACTTGGATCCGATTGGCGGCGGCATGCCTACACCGGGGCGGCACGGCGAAAGGTCGAGGTGAAGAATGGAACCGAAGTTGGCGGTATTCGTGGACTTCGAGAACATCGAGCGTGGCATCGAGGAAGCCGGCCTCGGGAAGTTCCAGGTGGACCTAGTGCTCAACCGGCTGCGCGAGAAAGGGAAAGTGATCGTTTCGCGCGCCTACGCCGACTGGGGCCGCTATTCGGCTTACAAGTTCGACTTCCAGGACCACGGCATCGACCTGATCGAGCTACCGTCGCGCCGCAAGGGCCAGAAGAACATGGCCGACATCAAGATGGTCGTGGATGCGCTCGATTATGCCTGGAAGTGGTCCTACCTCGATTCCTTCGTGATCGTCTCCGGCGACAGCGACTTCACCCCCCTGATCTCGAAGCTGCGGGAGTACAACCGCTTCGTCATGGGAATGGGCGTGCGCAAGTCCACCTCGACTCTCATAGCCGATACCTGCGACGAGTTCGTGTACTACGACGATCTAGTCCGCATTCAGGAGAAGCAGCGCGAGCGACGCCGGATCGACGACGACCCGGGTCAGGTGTTCACGCTACTGGTCGAGACCGTGGACGCCATGAAGGCGAGCCACGAGGTCATCCTGAGCTCGATGGTGAAACAGACGATGTTGCGGAAGAGACCGGACTTCGACGAGCGCGCCTTGGGCTTCAAGACCTTCAAACGCTTGCTGGAGACCGCGCGCGACAAAGGGCTGGTCGGGCTCGTGCGCGACGAACGCAGCGGTACCTACCGTCTCGTGGAACCTGAAGAGGGCACGGCTGCACAGCCGGTCAAGAGCGCTCGATCCGAACGACCAGCGGGGGCACCGCCCCCGGATGGCGGCGCAGGGTGAGTGTCCCGGTCTCGTCCGACGCAAGACCGCGCACGACCACGACCCGGTTGAGAGGGATCACCCGTTCGATGAACTTGAAGCCGAGTGTCTGAACGTCCATGCGCCGATCGAGATCGGCGGTGAGCACATACGGAAACTCCTTCACCTTGAGCTTGGCCTCGGTCTGGCTGGCGAGCCCGACGCGCTCGAAACGCTCGACGATGGTCTCCGACTCGAACTGCGCGCCCTCGGGATCGACCGTCACCTCGTCCTCGCGATCGACCAGCCAGAACACCCCACACGAGCGGCGCTTCGCCATCAGCACGTCCTGGCCGCTCGACGAATCCTGGTCGCCTAGCAGCGGTAGCGCGCCGTCGCGCGCCTTGCGCTTCCACAGCCGCTCGACCACGTACTCGTAGTAGATGCACGGGCTGGAATCGATCCCCGAGCGCAACGCCGCCGGCGTGCGCGCCATGCCGCTGACCTCGGCGGGCATGCGAAAGGTGCCCTTCGGATGGCGCGAACGGTGCTCCTGATAAGCACGCACGAGCTCGCGAACCGAGACCGGCCTGCCGGTCGCCAGGGCGCTCGCACTCGCCGTGGGAACGTCGGGACGCTGCATGAGTCGCAAGCTCGGATCCTCTATCGTTCGGCGTGCACCGACGAAATCGTCCCGTCACTCGAAGATGTCGCGAACGCGATCGAAGAAGCCACGTTCCTCGGGAGGCGAAGAACCATCTTCGCGCGCCAGCTCTTCGTAGAGCTCACGCTGACGGGGGCTCAGCTCGGCGGGAACGCGAACGTGGATCCGAACCCTTTGATCGCCACGGTTGGCACCGTTGCCCGACGGCATCCCTTTGCTACGTAGACGGTAGATGCGTCCGGGCTGGGTGCCGGGCTGTGTCTTCATGCGGATCGGACCGTCGAGCGTTGGAATCTGCACCTCCGTGCCCAGCACGGCTTGCGCCACGCTCAACGTGAGGTCGTAGATCAAGTCCGCGCCCTCACGCTTGAACTGGGGATGCTCCTGGATCTGCACGACCACGTAGAGGTCGCCAGGCCCGCCAGCGGCCAGCCCCATCTCGCCCTCGCCCTGTAGCCGGAGGCGACTCTCGTGCTCGACGCCCGCGGGCACGCGCACCTTCAGCTCGTGCCGTGCCTTCACCGAACCGGCGCCCTGGCAGCGTGAGCACGGATCGCGCACGATCCGGCCTCGGCCTTCGCACTGCGTGCACGGTTTCGAGACACTGAAGAAACCCTGCTGCATACGTACCTGGCCCGCGCCACGACAGCTCGGGCAGGTGGTGGATCCCGCGGCGCTGGCGGCGCCGCTGCCATTGCAGTGCGCGCATTGCCGCCGACGTGGCACACGAATGCGCTTCTCGGTGCCGAACGCGGCCTCTTCCAGCGTGATCTCCAGGTTGTAGCGCAGGTCCGCACCGCGCTCGCCACGCGTCTGCCCACCGGGGCCACGGCCGCCGAAGATGTCGTTGAAGAGATCACCGAAAAGGTCCTGAAAATTCCCCGGCCCTTGAGGGCCGGCACCGGGACGCGCGCCGCCGAATGGTCCACCCGCCGAGCCGAACCGGTCGTAGTTGGAGCGCTTGGGGGGATCGCTCAACACCGAGTAGGCCTCGGAGATCTCCTTGAAACGCTCCTCGGCCGCCGGATTGCCGGGGTTCTTGTCCGGATGGCATTCGTGGGCGAGGCGCCGGTACGCCTTCTTGATGTCTTCGGCCGACGCCGACCGGGACAGTCCCAATACCTGGTAGTAGTCGCGCGCCGCGCTCACGAGAGTTGCACTCCACCGGGGGCAGATTGACGCAACCACGGCGCAAGGCCGCGGGCAGCCTGCTGGATCCGGTCGAGATCGGCGCTCGCGAGCGCATGGCGCCCACGGGCGATCGCATCGGCGAGCTCGATCTCGGACGCCGCCGTGCCGCGCAACCGTCCCTCGCCGAGCAAGCGTTGGCCGGCGAGCACCTGCGCGTCGAGCGCCCAGCGTGCCCGTAACAATCCCTCGTGCCCGCGCTGGACATCCAACAGTCGATCCAACTCCTGGGCGACGTCGGACGCTGCGGGGACGACGCCGGGTACGCGTTCGAGCGCGATCGTTTCGAGCGATCCAGGAGATCGCACTCCCACCGCGAGAGCCCCCTCGGTGTTCACCTCGACGACCAGCTCGACTCGCCGGAAGTCGTTGCGCGGTCCCGTGTCGGTCGCCAATCGGAACGACGCGAGCGACGTGCCGAGCTCGGCCCGGTCGACGTCGCCCTCGATCAGCTCGACTGGCTGCCGAGCCAACGCCGAGACCGGATACGGTCCGCTCACCGTGGCCGGAAGTGGCGCAAAACGGTCGACGAAACGCAGCACACCGCCGTCGGGGTTGCGCACCCCGATGGCGCGCGACGCCACCTGAAGCAAGAAGACGTCGGTGAGCTCCCCCTCGCGGCGCGCCCCGTGGATGCAAGCGCCGACGGCGCCCCACGGGGTGCGATCGGGGTCCACCCGCACTTCGCGCGCCGACCGCGCACGCAGCGTTTGCGCCACGAACGTGACGGATGGTGCGCCGCCGACGACCAGCCAGCGAGAGATCCGATCCAGTGTCGTCCCCTTGAGCACCGAGGCCAGCTCGTCCTCGAACGTGACGAGCAATGGCCGAGCCAGGTCGCGAAGCCGGTCCCCGTCGATCGCTGCGTCGAGGTGGCGCGGGCCCGACGCTGCGAGCGCCAAGTACGGGACCGACACGCGCGTAGGCTCCTTCGGCCGTGCCCGCAACTGAACCAGCGCGTCCTCGCACGCGGCCCGGAGCCGAGCCGCGGACCGCGGCCGCGCGCTCGCGTCGAGAATCAGCTCGCCATCGAAGGGCGCCGCAAGGAATCGCATCGTGCGCACCAGGAGATCGTCGCGCCCGACGACGGCGCGTCCACCCATGCGCTCGAGCTCGATCGCTTCCTCGGAAAGGTCGATCAGCGCGGCACCGATGCTCGCGACCTCGTGCTCGACCAGCCCTACGGTGCCCCGCACCCCGGAATCGTGAAGCGCCGTGGCGATCGCGGCGGCGCTCGGCAAGGTGTGCACCTGCTCGAACCCTGCAGCGCGCGCTGCCAACACGACGCGCTCACGCGCGGCGGCTCCGTACCAGGTGGGATACGCGATCGCGGCGATGGAGATGGGACGTCCGATCCAATCGCTCGCACCCTGACGAATCCGCGCCAGCAGACAACCCACCAGCGACGTGGCGCTCCACTCCGCGCCGCGCACCTCGACCTGCGGTCCCGACGGATCGACGCGAGGCGATGGGAGCATCGGTGGCCCCGAGTCGTCCGACGCGGCCATCCGCGTGGCACCCATGGCTTCGACGAGGCGCGCGGCCACGCCCGCCGGATCCGAGACTCCACGCACGCGCGCGTCGCGACCGACGCACACCCGACCGTCGTCCGCGACGTGCAGAATCGCCGGCCCGTCTAGCGCCGTCGGCAACGAGCGTTGCATGCGCTCGCCGTTGCCGCGCATCACCACTGCGGCGAGCTGCCGATCGGAGAGATCGATGCCGAGTATCGGCTCGTGCGACGCCACTTCGATCCCTCCGGAAGACTCGGTCTTCCGATCCTACGATGGTCCGAGCCCGTGGGCCACCGCGGCACGTACGCCGGCTCACGGTCGCCCGGAGGCGCGACTCAGCGCAAGCGCCTCCGGGCCGAGCAAGACACTCCCGCGATGCGGCTCGTGCGCCTACTGCGACGGTGGCGCCGGTCAGTCATCGTCGCTCGAGTGATCTCCATCCCGGGTCGCTCGTTCCTGCGGCGGTCCGCCGAGCGCCACGCGCTCGGCTTCCGGCTTCGGGCCGGCCTTGGCAACGGCCACCATCGCCGGACGCAACAAGCGGTCCTTGTAACGATAGCCCTTCACGTACTCGCTGGCGACGTG
>CAYVDO010000180.1:0-15317 GCA_964450125.1 uncultured bacterium | reverse complement strand
CCGTCGCGCGTTGGCTGGCGTGGGACGACGACACGCGCCGCGGCCAGACGATTCCTTTCGATCCCGTGATGGCGCAGGCCCTCGGCCTGCTCGCTCCGGAGCGCATTCGAACGATTCGCGAGTGGGGCCAGCTCCCCAGCACCAAGCAAGTGAACCTGCTACGCCGCAACGGGTACTTCGATCGGACGAAAGCTCGGATTGACTAGCAGGCTGCTGAAAATGGCACGCGCCTCAAGGCGCGCCGACGAGCGTAGCGAGTCGACTTGGGGGTGGGGCCCTTTGAGCACCGCGCTGTTCGTGGGGCGGGGGTCTGGAACAGACCCCCGAGGAAGCATCGACAGGCTCGAAAAACTCGCCGCGGGGAGTTTTTCAGCAGCCTGCTAGAACCGGTAGTACTCGACGAGCTTGTGGCGGTCGTGGGCGAACTCGCCGTCCCAGAGCTCGGCGGCGATCTTTCCCGGTGACTTGCCGCGATCGAGGACGTGACGGATCGGATCGAGGAACGGAGCCTCGGTCATGTCGGGATGCTCGCCGGGGCGTTGGCGCACCAGCCCGTCGCGAGCGATGGCGACGAGCTCCTTGGCGAGGTCGAGCATCGAACGACCGCGGGCGCGGGCGTCGAGCCCATCGCGTGCTACGTCCGTGAGGAGCTGATCGCGTTCCGCGCGGCTCAGATCTCCGCCGAGCGCGAGCGCCGCGTCGCATGCGGTGCGATCGTAGAGGATGCCCTTCCAGAGCGCCGGGTGTGCGCAGTTCAGGTCCTTGTCACAGCAGTCGGCGCCGCGCACCTCGATGTAGCCCTTGGCGCGCACCTCGGGGAAAAGCGTGGTCAGGTGATCGCTCCAATCGGCGAGGGTGGCGCGATGCCCCTCGAACCCGCGCTCGAGGAAGTGCCGAAACGGCGTGCCGGCGATCTCGCCCACGTAACCGCCGCCGCGCCGGATGAAGAACATCGGCACGTCGAGCGCCCACTCCACGTAGCGGCGATAGCCGAAATCGCCATCGAACACGAAGTGCAGGATTCCGGAACGATCCGGGTCCACGTCGCGCCAGATGCGCTGTCGCCAGCTCGTCCAGCCGATGGTCTTCCCCTCGACGATGGACGCGTTGCAGTAGATCGCGCTCACGATCGACGACACCGCGGTCGCGGCGCGCATCTTGTGGACGAAGTCTTCCTCGCTCGAATAGTCGAAGTTCGATTGCACGGTGCCGGTCTGCAGCATCATGTCGAGGCCCATCGAGCCGCGCGTCGGCAGATAGCGCCGCATGATGCGGTAGCGGGTCTTCGGCACCCACTGCACCTGTTCCTTGGTGGCGAACGGTCGATGACCGACGCCCAGCCAGAGGATTCCCAGCTCGTCACCGAGCGCGCGCGTGATGTCGCGGTGCTCGGTGAGCTCGGTGCATGTGGCGAAGATGTCGCGCAGCGTGGCGCCCGAGAGCTCGAGCTGCCCGCCCGGCTCGAGCGACACGCTCGTGCCCTCCTTCACCAGCGCGATCGTGTCCTCGCCTTCCTTGAAGCGTTCGAAGCCGAAGCGGTCCACGAGGACCTGGAACACCGCTTCGATGGAGGCCGGCCCGCTGTAGGGGAGCGGCGAGAGATCGGCAGCCACCAGCCCGATCTTCTCGTGCTCCATGCCCACCCGAAACCCGCTTTCGGGTTTCTCGGCCCGCCGGAAACCGTCGACCAGCATCTCGACGCCGGTGATCTCGGGCGCCTGCTCCGATCCTCGATCCAATGACATCGGTGCGCTCGTCGCTCGCGGGAGGTCGACAGGCTTCAGCCGTTGGTCACGGCTTGTGCGGTGCTGCCGCCGGGGCCGGCGCCACAGTTGCGGCGCTCGAGCCACCACCGAGCTTCCCCAGCGCCTCCTGCGCCGCACTCTTCACGGTGGGGCTCGCATCCTTCGCGGCCAGATCCGTGAGCGCCGCGACGGCATCCGAGGCTCCGATCAAGCCGAGCGCCTTCGCCGCCTTGGTGCGCAGGATCTCGTCCTTGTCGGCCAACGCCGCGATCAGCGCCGTCGAAGCGGACTTGGCCGCCGGCCCGATCTTCCCCAGCGATTCGGCGCTCGCCTGGCGCACGGTGGGCACGGCATCCGTGAGCGACTTCGCCAGTCCCGGCGCCGCCGTGCTGGCCGCAGGCCCGAACTCGCCGAGGGTCGCGGCGACGATCAGCCGCACGGTGCCGCTGGCGTCGCCGAGCGCCTCACTCAGCGCCGGCACCGCGTCTTTCGCGGCCGGTCCGATCGACGCGAGAATTGCCGCGGCGCGACCTCGCAGATCGGCATTGGAATCCTTGAGCGCGGCGGTGAGCGCGGGCACCGCTCCGGCGCCGAGCGCCTGCAAGCTCTGCACGGCTGCGTTGTAGCTCGACGCACTCGAGCTCTTCAGGTCCTGGACGAGTTGCTCGGGGGTCTTGGCGCCAGCCGACGGAGAAGCGCCGGGCGCTTGATTGGCGTACGCAGGCGCCGGGCGCGCCGCCAGAAGCCCGAGACTGACGAGCAACGCAATCGTGGGCGCGAGAGCGAGCTTGCGGGCGTCGAGCATTCGGGGCCTCCTCGGGTGCGAACGCCCGCGCGTGCCGCGGGCGACGTGAGCTCGCCGCACCCTATCGCACTCACGGACGGAGCGGCACCCGTCAACGAGCGCGGAGTCACCACGTTCGGTGGCCGACGACGTGTCGGGGCACCGAGGGACCGGTCGCCTCTCCCGAGCTGCTGCGCACAGGACGTAGCACGCGACTCAGCGCGTGAGCGGATGGTGCACGAAGAAGTCCCAGATGTAGTCCGTGGCGTTCAGGTCTTCCGTCGCAGCCCCCAGCCCACCGATCTCCCAGCGCGCACCTGGCCACGTGTGACCGCCGCGCTCGATCGTGCAGAGCTCCACTTCGCTGCCGGCGGCACAATCGGGATACGTGATGCACGCCACCTCGCCCTGACTCCGCGACTCGAGCGGCCCCATGGCACAGCCATCGCGAGCCGCCCACTCGGACACGACCTCGGGTACCGCCGCCGCCACGTAGCTCGACCACCAGCGGCCGCCGCCACGAAACGGCGCCACCGGATCCATGAGCCCGTGGATGTGCAATACGGGCACGGGCCGCGAAGGCGCACAGCCATCGATGTGGACGGCACCTGCCACGGCGGCGATGGCAGCAATCCTCTCCGATCGCTGACAGGCCAAGCGATACGCGAACATCGCGCCGTTCGAGAGGCCGGTGGCGTAGATCCGCACCGGATCGATCTGGGCGACGCGCGCCAGATCGTCGAGCAACACGTCCACGAAAGCCACGTCGTCGACGTCGTCTCTCTGCGCGAAACCGCAGCACGGCCCGGCGTTCCACGACGGAAACCACCCGGTGCCTTCGGGATGCACCGAGAGGAAGCCGGCCGCGTCCGCCTTGGTGTCGAAACCGGTGTAGGCGGCGTAGTCGCGGGCACCGGCCGCCCAACCGTGGAAATCGAGCACCACGGGAAGCGCGCGATCGCCGCGATGCCCGGGCGGCACGTGCACGAGGTAGGAGCGTTCGCGATCACCCACCTGGACCGTGCGACGGAAGGTGCCCGAGACGAGCGGTGCCGGGCCCAGTGATTCGCGCGGCTCTCGGACGTGCCCCGCCCAACCGCATCCCGTGGCGGCGAGCAACACGAGGAAGACGGCGAGACGCGTGGGAAACCGCGGCGAGCAGCGGAGGTTGCTCACGGGATCGACCTCGCCGGACTTGGGCGCTCGGCGATCGTCTGCGCCGCGGGCACCCTCGGCAGCTCGCGCGCTCAAGCGAGCCCCAGAGCGGCGAGCACGCGCCCGGTGTCGGCGAGATCGGGAAAGAGCGCGTCCGGTTCGCGCCGCGCCAGATCATCGAGCGGAGTTCCACCAGTCGCCACCGCCACGGCGACGGCGCCGCCGGCGCGCGCACACTGGATGTCGCGCTCCGAGTCGCCGATCACGTAGGTGAGCGCGGGCTCGAAGCGCACACCGCGAGCGTTCCTGGCGCGTTCGAGTGCGACGGGCACCAGCTCGTCGCGCGTTTCCGCGTCGTCGCCGAATGCTCCGAAGCCGAAGCGCTTCCAGAGCGCGAAGCGTTCGAGCTTGATGCGTGCGCCTTCACGGATGTTGCCGGTGAGCAGGCCGATGGCCACCGAGGGGAGCGCTTCCAAGGCGGCGAGCAGCTCGAGAATGCCTGGGTGGACGTGGCCGGTCTCCGCGCGGGACCGCTCGTCGCCGAGCACCTCGACGTAGCGACGGAAGAAACGCGCGCGCTCGGCGGGCGTATCGCGATGGGCGAGGCCGTGGCGCGCCAAGAGCTCGCGAAAGATGCCGGGATCGGTCTTGCCGTCGAAGAAGAAGCCGCGGGTTGCGTCCTCGATTCCGAACAGATCGTGAAACGCGCGCTTCACCGCCCGCGAGCCGATCCGCCCGCTCATCACCAGCGTCCCATCGATGTCGAAGAGAACGAGCCGAGTGGACATCATGCGCGCGCTCCGAGCGTCGTCCTGGAGGCTCGACGAACGGCCGGTGCCAGCGGCACCGCACGAGCGCAGCGAGTGACTCGGGGGTGGGTCCCGGCGCGGCTGGGCCGCGACGGGCGGGGGGCGGGAACAGCCCCCCGTAACGATAGACCGAAGAGAACGAGCCGAGTGGACATCATGCGCGCGCTCCGAGCGTTGTCCTGGAGGCTCGACGAACGGCCGCGGGTGCGGCTTGGAAGCGCGGACCCACGGGAGCCGGTTCCTCCTGCATGGAGTCGTGGAGGACGGGGCTCGTGCCGCGCCGAGACTCGGCAACCCACCTAGCTGGCGATCGACTCATCGCTCGTTCAGGCCCCCGCCGCCACAGCCGCTGCGGGCTCGCGCGCATCGGGCGTCGCGACGGGCTCAGCCTCGACAGTCGCGACCTCCGTGGACTCGATCGGCAACTCGACGGTGAATCGCGTGCCCTTTCCGGGTGTGCTCTCGACGCGAATCGCGCCGCGGTGCCGCTCGACGATGCTGTGGGTGATGGAGAGCCCGAGCCCGGTGCCTTTGCCCACGTCCTTGGTGGTGAAGAAAGGATCGAAGATGCGCTCGAGGTTCTCGGGCGGGATCCCGATCCCGCTGTCCTCGATGGTGATCCGGACCCGCGTCGCCCCGTTCTCGCCGACCCGACGCGTCGCAATCGCGATCCGGCCGTGCTCACCCACGGCGTCGCATGCGTTGGCGAGGAGATTCATCAGCACCTGATTGATCGGGCCTGGGTAGCAGGGCACGAGAGGCAGCTCGCCCAAATCCTTCACGATCTCGATGCCACGACCCACGCGATGTGCCAACAGCCGGAGCGCGGTCTCGATCGCAGCATTGAGATCGGTGGGCTTGCGCTCGTGCTCGTCGAGCCGCGAGAACGTCCGCAAGTCTTGCACGATCGCCTTGGTTCGCCTTGCCCCTTCCCGGCACGACTCGATCATCTCGCCGAGCAGCGCGTGGATCTTCGCCGGATCGCCCTCGCCAGCGCGCAGCCGAGCCAAGTAGCGATCGATGTGATCGAGGTTCGCGTACAAGAAACCGATGGGGTTGTTGAGCTCGTGGGCCACGCCCGCCACCAGCTCGCCCAGCGACGCCAGCTTCTTCGACTGCACGAGCTGCCCCTGTGTCTCACGCAGCTCGTGAAGCGTGCGACGTAGCTCGTCGTTGGCGGCGGTGAGCTCGCGAGTGCGCCGCCCCACCTCGCCTTCGAGCCCCGCCATCACCGTAGCCAGGTCGCGATACGAGCGCGCGTTGTGGATCGCGATCGCGGCCTGATCCGCGAGCGTGCGCACCAGCGCCAGGTCTTCCGAGTTGAAGAGTGCGCCCGAGGTCTTGGCGCCGAGCGACAGAATGGCCACCACGTCGCCCTTGAACACCGCCGGCACCAGCAAGTTGGCGCCCATGCGCTCGATCTCGGCGAGCGCCTCGCTGCGATCCCAGCGCAACAGTGGATTCTCGCGCACCTCCCATTTGGAGAGCTCGGTGGTGCGCTGCTCGAGGATTCGCACCAGCGGGCTCATCGGCGAGAGCACGAAATCCGGCTCCGGCGCGTGCGCTGCGCTTCGGGCGCGGGTGGGCGGGTAGTGGACGAACGCACCCCCGCGCTCCGGGCGGATGAGCACCATCGCGTGCTCGAGCCTGAGGGTGTCGCGCAGCGTCGCATCCACCTCCGCCAGGATCCGATCGAGGTCGAGCTCGGAGACCAACGTGTGGCTCAACTGCTGCACCACCTCGCGGTACTCGTAGGGCGTCTTGAAGAGCGTGCGATCGACGAATCCCACCACCAGTCGCCGCGCCGGCGGAAACAAGAACGCGTAGACGATCACCAGGAAGGTGTTGAGGTACGGCGTGACCTCGAGACGCGGGTTGAAGACCGTGTGCACCGTCAGCACCACGCCGACGTACGAGGCGATCATGCCGCCCGTGAGCAGCACGTACGCCACCGAGCGCCGGAGCACGAAGCTCACGCCGAACAGGTTGAAGCGCACGATCGCCCACGCCACCGAGAGCGGGAACACGTTCGCCGTGAGCAAGAGCCAGTGCGCCGGCAGCCAGGGCTGCAACAGCTCCGGCCACACGCTCACGGCGAGCAGCCCGAACCCCGAGGGCACGAGCCCCACCAGGGCACCGATCCCCACCACCATCGCGCGGCGCCGATCGATGGCATCGCGCTCGGCACACGAGACCGCGCGGTAGAGCGAGGTCAGGAAGAAGACGCCGGCGCCCGCGACCGCGAAGTGCTGCAAGCGCTCGGCCACGAACCAGGCGCGATGCGAAAGGTGCGCCGGCAAGTACGCGAGCAACGCCATCGCGCCGAAGAACGCATAGGCGCTCACCACGGTGCGGTGCGCCCGGCCCGGCTCCAAACGCTCGCGCGGAAACGTGACGCCGAGGTGGATCAGCGTCGCGGGCAAGAGCACGTTGACCAGAAAGAAGAGTGGCTCGATCGCCGTCTCGCCGGTCTCGATCTCGAAAACCGTGATGCTCGACCAACCCGTGAAGGCACAGAAGAGCAGGAAAGCGAGCGTGCCGGCGTTCCCCGGCCGCAGGAAGAAGACCGCGAAGCCGATCGTGAGGATCACGATCCCTTCGACCAGGTGGATGCCGAACGTGAGCAGCAGGTCGGTGCCCGAGAACACACGTACCGGAGCGCGGATCTCGAAGTGCTCGCCGCCGGGGCGCTCGACCGCATAGCGCACGAGGCTGCCAGGCGCGAGCACGGCGACGCGATCGAAGACCTCCGCGGTCGACTTCACCGCCGCGCCGTCGACGCTCACGATCCGATCTCCGGCGCGCACCGTGGCACCGCCTTCGTGCCACGCCGGGCGCGTGAGCATGCCGACCACGGTGTGCTGATGCAGCAGGAACCCGGGAAAAGGCCGGTCGAGCCATCCCCACGCATGCCTGCAGACCATCACCACCGTGGCCACGCACAGAAGCTCCGCGACGAACGCGGCGAGCTTTGCAGCCATGCGCCGCTCTTCGTGGAGCGCGTCGGCCGGCGTCATCTCTCGAGCTCGAGGCGCCGCATCATCTTCTGCAGGCTCTGTCGCGTGATGCCGAGGGCCACCGCGGCGGCGGCTTTCGAGCCGTGGACGGCGAGCGCGCGACGAATGAGCGCGCGCTTGAGATCGTCCACCTGTTCTTCGAGCGGCGCCGACGACGCCGTCACGTGCACGCTGGTGGCGGCGGGATCGGCGTGCGCGTTTCCAGCTGCACGTGGCGGGCGCGTGCCCCCCGCGGTGCGCACGCGATCCGAGAAGAGGTCCAGGGTGAGCGCTTCGCCCTCGCTCGCGAGCGTGACCGCCCGTTCGATCTCGTTCTCCAGCTCGCGCACGTTCCCAGGCCACGAATGCGCCACCAACACCTCGAGCGCCTCGCGGGTGAGCGCAGGCGCGGCCACACCGAGCTTTTGCGCCGAGCGCGCGAGGAAGTGGTGCACCAAGAGCGGGATGTCGCCGATCCGATCGCGCAGCGGCGGCACGGTGAGCGTGAAGAGGTTGAGCCGATAGAAGAGGTCCTCGCGGAAGCGTCCTGCGCCTACCTCGGCAGCCAGATCGCGATTGGTCGCCGACACGATCCGCACGTCCACGCGCTTCACCGCCGACGCACCCACGGGCTTGACCTCGCCCTCCTGCAGCACGCGCAAGAGCCGCGCCTGCAGCGCAGCGCTGGTCTCGCCGATCTCGTCGAGAAAGACCGTGCCGCCATCGGCCAGCTCGAAGAGGCCCTTCTTGTCCTCGACGGCACCGGTGAACGACCCGCGCTTGTGGCCGAAGAGCTCGCTCTCGAGGAGCGTCTCGGTGAGCGCGGCGCAGTTCTGCACCACGAACGGGCCGTCCTTGCGCCGGCCGTGGAAATGGATCGCGCGCGCGATGCGCTCCTTGCCGGTGCCGGTCTCGCCCTGGATGAGCACGGTGGCGTCCGAGCGCGCGATCTTCTCCAGCAGATCGAAGAGCCGCGTCATCGGCTCGCTGGTGCCCAGGATGCCGTCGAAGCGGTGCTTGCCCACCACCGCCCGCCGGAGGTCCACGTTCTCGCGCGCGAGACGCTGGTTCGCGAGCGTGAGCTCGGCGGTGAGCCGGCGGTTGTCGAGGGTGAGCCGATGCAGCTCCATCGCGCGATGCACCGTCATCTCGAGATCGCGCGGCTCCCAGGGCTTGGGTACGTAGCGGTAGACCTGGGCTTCGTTGATGGCGTCGACCACCGCTTCCAGGTCGGTGAAGCCGGTGAGCAGGATGCGCACCGCGTCGGGGTGCGATTCGCGGCTGCGGGCGAGGAGCTCCACACCGGTCATACCCGGCATGCGTTGATCGGTCAGGATCACGCCCACCTCGGGACGCATCGCGAGCACGTCGAGCGCTTGCTCGCCGCTGGGCGCTGTGAGCACTTCGAGCGCGTCCATGAACGAGATCTCGAGACTGCGCACCACCTGCACTTCGTCGTCGACGACGAGCAGCGGAGGCGCGGGGGAAGACGCGGGATCCAGCATGACTGCGGGTGCGCGCCGCGCGGGCGAGCCGGTTGACTCTACCGTCTATTCCCGGCCCGTTCAGCACTTCGGGAGTCCTGGCGTGGAGGACGCGGTCCCGGCCCCTCCATGACGTGACGGGCGGACGGACCTCGCGCGAGGCTTCGATCCCGGTTTCGGAGGTCGTCGCGCTGCGATCGTCGTGGCACCCCCTCCCCGGCGGCGCGCGGAGGAGCTACACGAAGCGCATGGCCATCGACGCCCGCGATCGACTCATTCTCGCTCTCGATTTCCCGAACGATCCGAACGCTCCCGAACGGCTCATGGAGCCGGACGACGCGTTTCGGCTCATCGACGCGGTCGGCCCCGATCTGCGCGTGGTCAAGGTCGGCTGGCCGCTCTACCTCTCGGGCGGGACGCCGCTGGTGCGCGAGCTGGTGGCGCGGGGCCTCGCGGTCTTCCTCGACCTCAAATTCGGCGACATCGCCGAAACCGTGCGCCGCCTGGTCGAGGTCGCCGTGCGCGAGCGCGTCGCCATGCTCACCCTCAACGGCGACTTCGCCGCGGTGCGCGCCGCTGCGCAGGCGCGCGGCACCAGCCCGCTCACCATCCTCACCGTCACCTTGCTCACCAGCCTCACCGAGCAGGATCTGCGCGACATGGGCATCGGGCTCTCGGTCCAGGACTACGTGCTTCACCGCGCCCGCGGTGCGCTCGCCGCCGGCTCCACGGGTGTGATCGCGTCGGGACGCGAAGCAGCGATGCTGCGCCAAGCGCTCGGTAGCGAGTTCACGATCGTGATGCCCGGGATCCGGCCGAGCGGATCCGCGGCCGACGATCAGCGCCGCACCGTGACGCCCGCCGACGCGATCGGCACAGGCGCCGATTACCTGGTGGTGGGACGCCCGATCTGCAAGGCGCCCTCGCCGCGGGATGCGGCACGGGCGATCCTCGACGAGATGCAGCGCGCGTACGGCTGACGAGCGCAACTGGCGGCGCCGCACGCGAGCCGGCCTTCGCGGAGGTCGCAACGTGAACGTCTACGAGAAGGGCCTCATCACCGTCCTCGGCCTGCAGGCCCTCTTCCTGATCCTCTCGATTCCGCTGGTGTTGCGCAAAGTGCGGCGAAACCGGGTCTACGGCTTTCGCACCTGCGCCACCCTTCGCGACGACCGCACCTGGTACGAGGCGAATGCCTACTTCGGCCGCCTGATGATCATCTCGAGCGCCGTCGTCGGTTCGATCGCGCTCGCCGTCTACCGCTGGGGCGGCTTCGCACCCGACGGCTACCGCGACTTCGCGATCCCGCTGATGCTGCTACCCGTCCTCGTCTGCGGAGTGGCCACCACCCGCCACGTGCGAAAGCTCGAACGCAGCGCTCCCCTCGGCTGAGGGCACTCGCGTTCCGCCGACCCTCGACGCCTGGCTACGACGACACCGGCGGAGCGAGCCAGTCGACCGCTAACGCTTCGCGGGCTCTTCACGGGCGAGCTTCACCCGCTCCACGATGTCGCGATACGCGGCTGCGAGCAGCGCCTCGAGCGCCCCCGCGTCCACGGAAACGCCGGGCCTCAGCTTCACGTGGCGCATGCACTTGCCGGTGCCTCGTAGCAAGCGGTGCGGGTCGGCGAGCGCGGCACCCTGGAAGAACCCTACGTTCACGTGCGCCCGGAACGCACCGACGTACGCGAACGGCGCATCCCTCACGCACACGGTGGCCAAACCATCGTGCATGAGCTCGCGAACGTCGTCGCCACACCCGCGCATTCGCGTGAACCAGGTCCGAGCGATCGACCCGAGCTCACCGGGCTGCGCGTCGAGCCATGCGTGGATCGCTGGATCGCGCTCGACAGAACCGTCGAACGTCAGGAGCCGGGGCATGATGCGAGTCCCTTCCGCGTGGGGGCGTACGGGGAAGCGGAGACTCGCCGTCTGGATTGGCGCAATCGATTCGCGGGAGTCCAGTCGTGAGGCTGCGACGGAAGGAGCCGACGGCCGTCGTGCACGACGATGCGGCTCGCCGTCTCGCCGACGCTTCGCACGGCGCGTGCGGCGCGCAGATTCCGGATCGACGGGCGCGACGAATCGGCGGAGCCTTCGGGATCCACCCGCGGCGCGGGCAAGTGGTCGCGCCGCGGTGGATCGGTACCGGGAACCGCCGCGGCCGACTACTTCGCTGCTTCGGCCATACCGTGCAACGTGCTCGTGCCCTTCGAATCGAGCACTTCCACGACGTAGTAGGCCGGGTTGTCACGCGCGTCTGGCGCTCGGTCGAGGAAGGAGTATTTCAACTGGCCAGGCGTCGCCTGCATCGATGCGCCGGCCACGACCTCGAACGTCTTGAACGCTTCCGGCGCACGATGAATCGTGAAGCTCGTCGCATCCTGATCCGCCGCAATCTCCCAGCTCACCAGCACGCCGTCCGCGGTGCGGGTCGCCGTCAGGTCCGCCAGACCGCCGTACAACGCCGCCGAGCAGAGGCCGGTGCTCGCGACGCAATGTTTTCCAGGTTTGCAGTTGCATTCGCTGCCCGGTACGGAACAGTTGCTGCTGTTGCAGTCCGTCAAGTCGCTACAGCTCGTCGCGCACTGACAGCAGCCCGCGGTGCACCCCGCGGCGCGGGCCGCATTCGGTGCCAGCAGGAGCAGCAGCGCGACGAACGAGCCCAGCGCGATGGTCGACGCAATCCGATCTCTCGCCTTCATGTCCCCCCCGTGCGGGTTCTGCCGGGCCCCTCGTCCGGCTTCTCAGCCGATGGCTCGGCCGACCGCGGCGGCGATGGTACGGGCGGCCGATTCGCCCGGTCAAGGCGACGTTCGTCCGAAATTCGTTCGCCGCTCGCGCAGAACCAACTAAGGTTTGGGGATTGCGTCCGGCGTGGGGACCGCGTCGCGGACCCGTTCCCGCCACCGACGCTCGTACTCTGGATACGGCACCAAGCGGATTCCACCTGAGGGGTCGCGCTCGAATGACGTGATCCGCCGCTGTCGCGCGACCCGCCCCTCGAGGATGCTGAAAGCAACCAACGAAGCGGCCATGCCCACGACGGCCGCGATTGCGATCCAGCCTCGGAGTGGGCGCACCTTCGGCGTATGCACGTACGTCGGGACGGGGCCTCGAGCACCTGCACGCGAGAGCAGCGCGTGCGCCGCGATCGTCACGAGCAACACGGCGATGGCGATCGTTTGGGACGTCGAGAGTCCCGCCACCGCGATCACGTGACCGCGCCCGTCTCCGCGAAACTCTTCCAGCACGAAGCGCGCCGCCGCGTACCCACCGACGGCAAGAAGCACCAACTGGCCCGGAAATCGGCGGCGGCGCTCGAACGCGAGGGGAGCGAGGAAGATCCCGAGACCGGCGATCGACTCGTAGAGCTGAACGGGATGAACCGGCCCGAGGGTGGCGGCCGGTCCCTCCAGGAACTGCACCGCCCACGGCACGTCCGTTGGATGACCGTAGCAGCATCCAGCCAGGAAACAGCCGACGCGCCCGACCGCGATTGCGAGGCCTACTGCGGGGGCGAAGAGGTCGAGGAGGTCCAGCACGCGGATGCCTCGCAGCCGCGCGTGAATCGCCATCAATGCCGGTGCGCCCAGCAGTCCCCCGAATAGGACGAAGTCGCCTTCCCACAACCGAAGCCAGCTCGTGGGATCCTGGAGCAGAGCACGGGGGTGGATGACGACGTGGTACACGAAGCGTCCGCCCAAGAGCACGCCGAGCATGCCGACGGCGCTCGCTGCGAGAACGTCCGCGCGCCCGAGCTGAGCTCGCTTGCATCGCGCGCACGCGAGCCAGGTGCACAGCCCGAAGCCGAGCGCGTACGCCAGGAAGTAGCTGGCGAAGCTCGCGTCACCGATACGAAAGAGGATGGGGCGCACTCCGCGGATCTTGCCCCATCACACCGTACCGGTACAGCCGCGCGGCTACCTTGCGGCGCAGCGCGAGTTCGATCGAGGCGAGCGGCTGGAGCTCGAGACGCTCGGTGTCCCGATCGCCGTCGACGAGGTCTACCTCAAGGTCTTCGAGATGCCGGCGGCGTGACGCGCGCTCATTCGCGGTGCCAGTCGGCGCCTTCGCGGCGTTCGAGCTCTTCGACGTCGATCTGGAATTGGCGTTCGAGCTCTTCGCGGGCTTCCTTCACGCGGGCGCGGCGCGCGGCTTCGTCTTCCTCGCGGCGGTAAGCGTCGAGCATCGCGACGTTGTGGCGGCGGAATTTGTCGGCGCGCTCACGGGCTTCGAAGGGACGCACGCCCAGCACTTCGAGGACGCGCCGGCCCGAGAGGAGCGCAGATTCGAAGAGCTCGCGTTCGACGAGGTTCACGCCGCGACGCTGCAGCTCGTAGAGGTGGTTCACGTTCCGTGCCCGCGCCACGATCTCGGCTTGGGGGAAGTGCTCACGCACGATGTCCACCAAGCGCAGGTTCGACTCCACGTCGTCGATGGCGTTGACGATGACCCGCGCCCGCCCCGCACCGGCGGCACGCAGCAGATCGAGCCGGGTGGCGTCTCCGTAGAAGACCCGGAAGCCGAAGCGTCGAAGCAGCTCGATCTGATCGGGATCGAAGTCGAGCACCGTCGCCTTGAGCCCGCTCGCGAAGAGCAGGCGCCCCACGATCTGACCGAAGCGGCCGAAGCCGGCGATGATGACCGGCGCATCCTCGGCTTCGATGGCGTCGGGCTCTCGCCCCTGGCGCGCCGCCGCGCGCCGCTCCAGGATGCCCGCCCCGATCACCCAGAGCGGGGTGAGCGCCATCGAGAGCGCGACCACCAGCGTCAGCACGCGGTCCCAATCGCCGGGCAACACCTGCGCGGTGCGCGCCAGACCGAACACCACGAACGCGAACTCGCCTCCCTGCGCGAGCAGCGCCACCAGCATCGCGCGTTGGCCGGGCGCGGCGCCGAGCCCGCGAGCGATCACCGCCAGCGCGCCCATCTTGAGCGCCACGAAGCCCGCGAGCAGCACCACGACCCAGACCGGCCTGCTGGCGAGCAACCCGAAGTCGATCGACATCCCCACCGCGATGAAGAAGAGCCCCATCAAGAGGCCCTTGAAGGGCTCGATGTCGGTTTCGAGGGCGTGCCGGTACTCGGAGCCGGCGAGGAGCACTCCGGCGAGGAAGGCGCCCAACGCCATCGACACCCCGGCCAGCTCCATCAGCTCGGCGATCCCCAGCACGAGCAGCAGCGCGAACGCCGTGAACACCTCGCGCAGCCCCGTGCGCGCGATCGCACGCAGGATGGGTCGCGTGAGAAAGCGTCCCACCACCACCACGCTCACCACCGCGAGCGCCACCTTCGCGAAGCCGAGCCACGCGGGCGCACCACCGGCCGCAGCGCGCGGGTCGGCACCGAGGATCGGCACCACGCCCACCAGCGGGATCGCGGCGATGTCCTGGAAGAGCAGCACCCCGAACGCGGAGCGGCCCATCGGCGAGCCGTCGAGTCCGCGCTCGCGCATGGTTTGCACGGCGATCGCCGTGGACGAGAGCGCGAGCGCGAGCCCCGCAACCACGGCGCCCGACCACGGCAGCCCCGCCGTCCGAGCCGCCGCCGCGAGCACGGCGCCGCACGCCACCATCTGCAGCGAGCCGCCGCCGAAGACGCTGGCGCGCATGCTCGCGAGCCGCGCGGGCTCGAGCTCGAGACCGATCAGGAAGAGCATCAGCACCACGCCGATCTCGGCGAAGTGCAGAATCGCGTCGACGTCCTGGACCAGCCGCGCGCCGAACGGCCCGATCACGCATCCCGCCGCCAGGTAGCCGAGCACCGAGCCGAGCTTGAGCCGGCTCGCGATCGGCACCAGCACCACCGCCGCGGCGAGGTAGACGATCGCTTCGACGAGCAGCGAGCGTTCATGCACGGGCGAGCCGCTCCTCGGCCACCAGCTCCGCGAGCCGCGCGCGATAGCGCTGCGCCTGCACCGCGAGCTCGTCGTCGTCGATGCGGTGCGCGCCCACCACCACCAGCGGCGCGAGCCAGGTCATGCCACAGAACTGCGCCGTCTGCCGCACCACGGGCTCGAAGGTGTCGAAGGTGTGCTGGTGCAGACCCTCGGGGGCGTAGCTCACCTCGTCACCACCGGCGGTCGCCACCCACAGGCAACACTTGCCGTGGAGCGCCGTGCCACCTGGGCCGTACGCCCAGCCCGGCGTGAGCACCTTCTCGAACCAGAGCTTGAGCAGCGCCGGCACCGAGTACCAGTAAATCGGATGCTGCCAGACCACCACGCTGGCGCGTTCCAGCGCGCGCTGCTCTGCCGCGACGTCGATCGTGAAATCCGGGTAGCGATCGTAGAGCGAGCGAACCTCGACGTCGTCGAGACCCTGAATCGCCGCTGCGAGGGC
>CAYVDO010000179.1:0-15331 GCA_964450125.1 uncultured bacterium | reverse complement strand
CCAACGCGTCGCCAGGAACGCGCGAGGGACGGGCATCACGCGTTCCCAGATCCGGACGGCGGCATCTCCGTGGCGAGACGCCGCCAGCGCACGAAACGGAAAACGAAAGGCGTCTCCCTCGACGGCCACATCGGTGACGAGCGTGGTCACGCCCAGCACGTCGAGGATACGGACGTCCACGTCCTCGGGACGAAGACTGAGCGGCGCGGCGTCACGCGCGGATGCGTGTTTGCTCGCGGCGAGCCGCCGCACCCAATCGACGTCGATCGTGCCGAGTCGATCGGTCAGCGCCGCCACCCGCGCGAGGGGTAGCTTCGAATCGCGCCCCACGTCCTCGTAACCGACGACCATCCCGCCGTTGCGGCGCAGCGCCCAGTCCCGTGCCGCGCGCGTCCGCTCCACTGCCACCACGCGCCCGGCACCCGGTGGCGGCAGATCAGACGCGAGCTCGGAGGCGTCGAAGTAACGACCGAGCGACAACCCCGGCTCACCGGGAATCGCCTGCAGATGCGCGAAGTGGGCGAGCTCGATCAGCAATACCCCTGCCAACACGCGCCCGCGCATGGGCGACCAGCACGCGGCAACGAGGGCTCCCGCGAGCCCGACGAGCATCCACGGAACGCTCGCCATCACGCGCGGCCGGACGAGTTGACGCGCATCGCCGCTGCCAGAGAGCATGAGCACGGACGCCCCGATCAACGCGAGCGTGAGCACCGCAGCACCCAGCCTCCGGCTCACTTGCGAGCTCGCTTCGCCGAGGGCGGTGTCCAGCCCGTGCGCCGCCAGCAGTGCCAGCGCCAGCGTCACCGGCACGCAGAAGAAATAGAAGTACGAGAAGATCGTGAACGGCGGGGCGACGGCCCGCAGCACGCGCCAGACCGGCGTCACCTCGCCGAGCGAAAGCACCAGCGCCCCAGCGAGGAGCGTCCAGAGCTCCGCCAGACCACGACCGGCGCGGGCACGGCCACGGGCGGCGAGCGCGATGAACGGCAGCAACACCACGCCGATGAAGACGTGTCCTTTTCCGCTGGGGTCGAAATCGGCGAAGAGCACGTTGCCGAGCCGCCACAGCTCCTTCAGGTACGCGTACTCGTCACTCACGTCGCGCCCTTCGCTCAGGCTGCTCTCGAGGCCGCTGGCGAGGAGCGGGATCAGCGTGACGGCCGCGATCGCGAAACCCAGAGCCTCGCTCACCACCACCAGAACGAAGGCACGACCGAGCCCCCGCGTTCCTCCCTGAGCCGCGCCGAGGGAGAGCGCGTAGATCGCGGTGGCGAAGAGCACCACGCCAGACGCCACCAGATGGCCACCGAGGTGCATCAGACCCAAGCAGAGCCCCGCGCCGGCGAGGGTCGCGCGGCGCGAGGCGACGCCGCTGAGCCCACGATCGAGGCAGACGAGCACCCACGGCAGGTACGAGAGCGCCACCGCCTCGGGCAGGTAGCCGAGACGCGCCAGGCTCGTCAGCGGCGTGCCCGCTCCCACCGCCAGCGCCGCGAGGGCCGCCGACAGCCGCCCGATCCCGCGAATGCGCGCCAGCGTGAACGCACCGATCGCAAACGACACGATGTGGATCAGGAAGCCGAGATCGAGCGCTCGTCCCATCGGCAGCAGGAAGAGCCACACCGCCGGATAGAAGGGACCCATCCAGGGCGGCTGCGCCAGACACGGCGCGCCGCCGTCGTGGAAGGGGTTCCAGAGCGGCAAGCGACCGGCACCGAGCTCGTGGAAGAAGCGGAGCGCGTGCGGCACGGCGTACTCGATGCAGTCGTGCCCGAACTGCCACGGCGTTCCCGTGACGAGCTGCGGGTGGAGCGCAATGCTCAACGCGGCCACACCGGCGGCGACGCGCACGTCCACGAACGCGCTCGCAGCACGGTGTGGACCGCGCGACATCGTCATTCCCATCCGCCCGCGGAGCGTTCACGCGCCATCGCGAGGGCTGCCAAGACGAGCGCGGTGATGCCTGAAACCAGAGCCGGGATCGGCGACGCGGAGTACTCCACCGTGAGCGCGTGAGCGCCGGGCGGCACGTCGATCTCGAGCGAGGGTGCGTCGCCATCGGCGGCCCGCACTGCCAGACGCCGCCCGCGTTCGGCCGCGCCCGCGAGCGCCGCCCCCCAGCCGGGCAGCGGATTCTCGGCGAGGGAGATCGTCGCCCCACGCTCGCTCGCCACGTCGAGCCAGAACGCACCGGGACGGCGCCCGCGAACGATCAACGACGCGCCCGCCTCGGCGGCGTCGGCGAGACGAGCGCGCTGCGCGGCGCCGGCGACCCGTTGGTAAAGTCGCACGCGACCCGTGGCGTCGCTCGCCGTCGGCGCAAACGCACCCGCACCGCCGCCGGTGAGCACGAGGTCGGTGACGATGCGGTCGACGGCCAGAGCATCCAGGATCGCCAGCCGTCGTTCGTCGACGACGAGCGACGGCGTGCCGCCCGTGACGCGCTGCGCCCGGTCGTTCACGTCGAGGGCACTCTCCCAGACCACGTCGCTGCCGAGTGGCTCGGTCCACGCCGCGTAGCGCTTCGAGCCCACCCGCGAAGAGCGCAGGATCTCCTCGTAGCCCAGGACCAGACCGCCGTTCCGGCGTAGCAACCAATCGCCCGCGAAGCGCGTCCGCTCGACGTGCCAGATGCGGCCGAGGCTCGTGGAACCGGCGAGCCGCTGCACCAACGGATCGCTCGCGTGGAAGTACGCTTCCGTGGAGTAGCGAGGCTTGTCGACACGTGCCCGCACCCGATAGTCGACGATCTCGAGCACCGCGAGCATCACCAGCAGCCACACGCCGCGTCCCGCGGCGACGCGACGGGATGCGACGAGCACCACCGCCATCGTCACGGCAACGACGATCGGAAGCGTGTGGGGCACGCTCGCGATCAAACCTTGGTGATCCAGAGGATCGGCGGCGATCCGCTCGCGGAGCGACCACACGGCCGTCACCGCCGCAGCGACGCCACCGCCGAGCGCCGCCACCACCCAGCGACCCGCACCGGCTTCCAGCGCATCGAGCCCCCACGCCGCGAGCCATGCCAGCCCCAAGTGGATGCCGGGCGCGAAGAAATAGGGGTACGAGATCACCCCCAGCGCAGGCACGATCGCGGATGCGAGGCCGAAGAACGGCGCGTGTGCTCCCGCGGAGAGCGACAACATCACGCCCGCGGTGACCAGCGGCGCCCAATTGCAGCGCGCGTCGACGGTTGGGCTGTCGCTGGTCTCGTCGCCGCCGTCCCGACGCTCGCGCCGAATCCGCGCCACCACTCCTACAGCCGCCAGCATCCACGGGGTGAGCCCGACGAAATCTCGCCCCTTCCGGCCCGTTTCCCAGCCCGGCAGGAAGTAGCCGACCTTGCGCCATGGGCTCGCCATCTCCAGATCCCAGGGTTTCCACTCGCGCAGCTCGGGAAGGGTGCCGGTGCTCGCCACTGCCCGCAGCGGCACGAGCTGCACGCTCGCGAGCAGAAGCGCACCGAATCCGATCGCGACGGCGACGCCGAGTGCGCGCAGCAGCCGCGCACTCGCCGCAGGATCCGTGCGCCGCGCCGCAGAAACGACGTCGCCCGCAAGGGTGACCGAGGCCCACAGCCCGAACGCGAGTGCCGTCTGCAGCGCGCTCACGGTGTGCCCACCCAGGAACGCGAGCCCCAACGCGATCGCACCGAGGACCGCCGCACGCCGCGGGCGCTCGCCGAGGCGCCCGCACTCGAACGCCAGGATCGGCCACGCGATCCAGCTCAGCGACACCAGATGGTGCAGATAGCCACGATTCCACGCCACCGCGACGTCGCTTCCGAGCCCGAGAGCGGCCGCGGCGAGCCATGCGCTCGCGCGCCGGAACCCGACGCACCGCAACAGCAAGAAGACTCCCACCGCGTAGAGCGAGGCGTGAAGCGCATAGCCCGCCGCCAGCGCCCAGCCGTCGTCGAGCACCGCGAAGAGCGCCAGCCCGGGATAGATCGGACCCATCCACGGCTGCTGGGCGAGAAGCGGTAGGCCGCCGTCGGTGGCCGGATTCCAGGTCGGCCAGCGCCCGTGCGTCAGCTCGCCCAGCACGAAATGCGCGAACGGGACGGCGTACTCGAGGTCGTCATCGCCGAACTGAGCGCGGGGAGCACGTGCGAACGGCCATGCGACCGCCAGCACCAACACTCCGATCGCGAGCCACTCGCGGCCGCGCTCGGTCGACGGCACGAGTCGCGCCCGCGCCTTCACCCGTAAGGCGCGAGGTAGGCCGGGGTCGGACGACGCACGGCGCTCGCCGGGGCACCGGTGCGCGCCACGCGGTAGCGGACGCGATTCAAGATCGTGGAACGCACGATGTAACCGAGCTGGGCGAGTGCCAGGATCAGCCAACGCGGATTCTTGCGCAGCGCATGAATCAAATTTTGCACCAGCAATGCCGGGGAGGCGTAGACCTCGCGATAAGCCCGATTCACGTGCGCATCGAGGAGATCAGCAGGAAGATCCGTCACCGGTCGCTCACCCAGCGTCTGCCCGAGCTCGGACTCTTCGAGCACCGTCAGCGGGAAGAACACGCTGTAATGCGGGCGCACGCGCCGTGCCCACGACACGGCTCCGCGCATGTTCGCGACGCTCTCGCCGGGCAGGCCGAAGATGAAATGCACCGCCACGGTGATGCCCAGGCGTTTGGCGACGCGCACGTTCTCGGCGAGCTCGGAGGGCTCCTCTGAGCTGCGGTGGATGCCGCGCAGCACCTGCGGATCGACCGCCTGTAGCCCGAAGCTCAGGAGATCGCAACCCGCGTCACGAAAGCGCCTGAGCTTCTCCTCGCGGCGACGGCGGAAGTTGTACGGATGGACGAGACACGACCAGGCGAGCCCGAGGCGGCGGTCGGCAAACGCCGTCAGGAAGCGCTCCTCCCAGTCGGGGTTCACCGCGAACTGATCGTCCTTGAAACCGACGTAACGCACGCCGTAGCGGTCGCGCAGGTCTTCGAGCTCGGCGAGCACGTTGGCCGGGGATCGATAGCGCACGCGATTCCCCCAGATCGCCGGCGAATCGCAGAACGAGCACCGATACGGACACCCCCTGGAGGCCATGGTGGTCGCGTACGGCAGACGCATGCCGATCACGTGGTGATCGTGATACGCACCGATCGGAAGCGCATCGCGGTCCGGGAAAGGCAGCGCATCGAGATCCTGGATGGGACCTCGCTCGTGGGTCGCGATCGGACCGCGCTCCCCGGCGAGCCAGAGACCCGCCACCGAATCCAGGCTCGCGCCGTTCTCGTAAGCACGCGCCAGATCCAGAATCGTCTCCTCGCCCTCGCCGGCCGCCACCGCCGCCGCACCCGCGGCGAGGTAGAGGTCGGCCCGGCATCGGTCCGGTCCCCCGACTACCGCGGGAACCTCCGGGGCGTGGCGCGTGAGCGCACGCAGGGCCTCACACACGATTCCGCGCTGGGTGACCGTGGAGTACAGGCCGACGAAGAGCGGCTGGGCTTCGCGGACCCCGCGCACGAATCCAGCGACGTCGAAGCCGTGAATGCTCTGATCGAGCACCCGATACGGACGCCCGGAGCGTTTCAGCACCGCCGCCAGCGACAACAGCCCGAGGTGCGGGAGCCGCTTCATGCGGTACTCCCACGTGCCACTCGGCATGTAGGCGCCGTCAGAAGCGGCGAACGAGACCAGGTGAATCGGTCGGGTCACGGACCGGATGAACGCTCGTCGCGAAGGAGGACGCGCGAAGCACCGCGCGACGCGATCGTCGCGAAGCTACCACGCGCCCGAAACGCCCACCAATCCTCGGCCGAGCGGGTCGATGCGCGCGCGGCCTTGGCGCCTGTCGGGAGCTCACAATTCTGACGCCGACTCCGTGGCATGCGGCAGTCGCGATCGACGAGCGAACGCGAGCCTCGTTTGAGTGGCCACAGCGCGGCTTGGCCTCGACGAGCGGGGATCTGGAACAGCCCACGATCAACCACCGCAGGCCGACCTGCGCACCAGCCTCCACGCGCGACGTCGATCCCTCCGCGAGCCGAAAGGCGAGCCGCGAGCGAAGCGAAGCGACTTGGGGATGGGACCAGCCGCGGCTCGGCCGCGGCGGGCGGGGGTCTGGAACAGACCCCGGAGGAAACATCGACAGGCTCGAAAAAGTCGCCGCTGCGGTGTTTCGAGCCTGTCAGTTCGCGCCCAGCTCCTCCAGCGCCTGCACCACCGACGGCATGAAGCGCACTTGCGCGAGCACCTCCCGATACGCCCGGATCGCGCACTCCTTGTCGCCCTGGGCGCGACAGGTGTCACCTAATTCCTTGCGCACCCGATAGTCCTCGGGGCGCAGCGCGAGCGCCGCTTCGAAGTGCTGACGAGCGCGGGCCGGGTCGCCTGCGGCGAGCTCCACCTTCGCGAGCATGCGCTCGACGTTCGCGTTGGTGTGCTCGCTGGCTGCGAGCGCCATGAGACGCTCGCGGCTCTCGTCGATCCGGCCCAGCGCGAGGTCCAGGCTCGCCACGGCGACCTGGTCGTCGAGCGTCGCCTCGGGCAGGAGCGCAAGCCGCTCGGCGAGGGGCCGTGCGCGCTCGAGCTCGCCTTGCTCTTGGTAGATCTGCGTGAGCGAACGCAGGAGGTGTCGCTCGTTGGGAGCCTTGGTCAAGCCCAGCTCGAAGTCCGCCCGCGCCTCGGCGCTGCGTCCTTGTCGCAAGGCCGCCGTGCCGAGCCACCACAACACCTGCCCCGAAAGCTCCTCGAGCGGTGGTGCGTTC
Source organism: uncultured bacterium (assembly GCA_964450125.1). GTDB lineage: Bacteria > JADJOY01 > JADJOY01 > JADJOY01 > JADJOY01 > JADJOY01. The sequence goes on along the minus strand of CAYVDO010000179.1, from coordinate 8,608 downwards.
TCGTCGTGCGGTCGGTAGCTCGCGAGCCGCTGCACGGAATCGGCAGGCAATCCCGACAAGAGCCGCTGCTCGACGATTCCCCGCGCCACCGTGTCGGCCGTGAGCTGGTGTCCGCGATCGTTGGGATGACAGTAGTCGACGAAAAGCTCGTGCCCGGGAACGTGACGCGGCGATGCGTCGGCATACGCGGCGGCCACGTCCACGAACGCCGCGCCGGTCTCCGAAGCGACTTCGCGAACGGCATCGTTCATGGCGCTCAGCGCGCGAATGGGTACCGGATCGAGATCGCGCGCCCGCTGATACGCAGGCGCGTCCTCGTCACGTCCGAGAGCCTCGAGGGCACGCGCCCGCTGGAAGACCGTGACGGCGTGGCGATCGTCGATCGCCATCGCGGCGTCGAGCTCGGTCAGCGCTTCCTCGGGTCGTAGCCCGTCGAGCGCCCGAATGCCGCGGGCGAGGTGTTGCAGGAACTCGTGCTCGCGCTCCCGCGGCAAGGGGTAGACGAACGCCAACGTCTCCGGCTTCCAGTCGCGCAGATTCGACGGCGTGGTGAGCAGCAACATCGGCACCTCGGCGCGTCGGCATTCCAACGCCATGCCCCGCACACGCTCGCGAAAGAGCCGCGCCACGCGATCCTTTTCCTCGAGCGTGAAGAGCCGCCCCTCGTCGCGGCTGACGTCGAGGCCGAAGAGACCGCCTCCGCTAGCCGCCGGAGCGACGCGCGCACGCAGCCCCGTCACGCCGGTGCTCAGGAGCCCGAAGAGGCGGCTCGACGCGAGGCCGAGCCTGAGCGCGCCGATCCACGTAGCCCCCCGATTGCGCGATCGTACGCAGCGCGCTCGACGAACTCGTTGTGGCCGGTGTCCAGAACGACCAAGTCGGGATCGAGCGTGAGCGCCCAGCGCAATAGGCCGGCGATCCGATGGCTGCCGTAGGACATCCCCGCGAGGTTCGCCACCTCCACGGTGCGGCCCGGAAAGAGCTCCTCGAGTCGATGGGCCAGGAAGCGCGGGTGGGAGATGGAATCGCCATACGGAAAGCCGTACGTGCTGGAGCCGCCCAACACCACGACGCGCACCGAGCCGGGTGAGCGATGGCGCTCCAAATCGAGTGGGTTGAACGTGCGTTGCGTGCCTGGACGCAGCACGATTCGATCGTCGCGCACCTCGAACGGATCGACTCGAGAAGCGAACCCGTGACTCGCGTCGGGCGACGGCAGCCGAGACGCGAGCGCGGGCAGCCTGAGCACCAGCTCGATCAGCCCCACCAGCAGGACGAGGATCACCGTCGAGAACAGGTAGCGCCGGCCGCGCGACAGCCTCCCACTGGCCGTGGGCACCCCGAAACCCGAGGTTCCATCGGCGCGGCGCACGGGTCGCTTCCAAACGCTCACGGAGTCGGCGTCGGGCAACAGGCCGATCGAACGCGCGCATGCTGCGCGGCCCGTCCCTCGCCGCCCGCGCCCCAGCATGCACGACCGCGCAGCCGCGTACCATCGTGCGCCGCGGGATCCGCGCGGGTCGCGCGGGCAGCCTCAGCTCCGACGTGCAGCGCCGAGAATGCCGCCCAACGCGCGCAACCTCGCGCCGACACCGCGACCGTAGAGCAGGCCCAACACGCCCTTGAGCCGCGCGTAATCTCCGGCGCCGATCGGGTACATCTTGGGCGGGATGTGGATCGGGAAGCGGTCCGTGAGCACCGCTTTCGGGTTGGTGCACGCGCGCAGCCCTTCGCGCCCGTTGAGACGGCCGAACCCCGAGGCCTTCACGCCGCCGAACGGCAGCGCTTGCGCCATGTAGTGAAGGCCGAAGTCGTTGACGTTGGTGCTGCCCGCGACGAGCCGCGCGCCGATGCGCTCGGCGCGGCCGTGGTCGCGGCTGAATACCGCGCTCGAGAGCCCGAACTCGGTGCCGTTCGCCACCCGGATCGCCTCTTCCTCGTCCCGCACCCGAACCAGCGCCAGCACGGGCCCGAACGTCTCTTCCTGGAAGATCGCCATGTCCGGCGTCACTCCCGAAAGCACCGTGGGCTCGAAATAGCGGCCACCGCCGATCGTACGCCGTTTGCCTCCCACGATCGCGCGCGCGCCCTTGGCGACGGCGTCGTTCACCAGCTTCTCGACGATGTCGACCTGCGCGGGCATGGTCATGGCACCCACGTCCACGATCGAGCCGGCGAGCGGCGGGCCCTGACGGAAGGCGCCGACGATCTCGGCCACCCGCTTCTCGAACGCGTCGTAGACCGCGTCGAACACCAAGATGCGCTCGGGTGCGATGCAGTTCTGCCCGCACGACACGAACGCCCCACCAATCGCCGCGTGCGCGGCCTGCTCGAGATCGGCGTCGTCGCACACGATCAGCGGATCCTTGCCACCCAGCTCGAGGATCACGGGCGTGAGCGTCTTGGCGCTCTCCGCGAGCACGCGCCGACCGTTCGTCACCGAGCCCGTGAAGATGATCTTCTCGACGCCCGAGCTCACCAGCGCCGCACCGGTCTCGCCGTAGCCGGTGATGATCCGAACCAGGTCCGTGGACTGTCCCACCGCAGCGAGCGCTTCGTCGAAGATGCGCTGGATGCGCGCCGCCGAAAAGCTCGTCCACTCGGAGACCTTCACCACCACGCCGTTGCCGGCGAAGAGCGCCGGCACCGCCGGCCCCAGCACGTTCTGCAGCGGGTAATTCCAGGGCGCGATGATGCCGATCACGCCGAGCGGCGGATACTCGATGCGGGCGCGCTTGTGCTTGAAGAGCCCTGCGGAGACCGGCTCGGGACGCAGGTGCTGCTCGCCCGTGGCCATGGTGGTCTTGAGCTTCTCGCAAACGGGCCAGATCTCGACCAGCGCATGCTCGCGGATCTTCCCCGAGTCGCGCACGATCAGCTCCGCCAGCTCGTCCACGTTGGCCAGCACGTGATCGAGCATGTGACGGAGCACGCGGCGGCGTGTCTCGAACGAGGTCGCCGCCCAGCGCTCCTGAGCGGCGCGCGAGCGGCGCACGATCGCACGCACCTCTTCGGCACCGATGACGGGAACCTCGCCGAGCGGGGCGCCGGTGGCCGGATCGCTGCACGCGATCGTGGTCGGGCGCGACACGAGCTGCGACAGACTCTCGACGGCGGCGACGCTGGAAGCAGTCATGAGGAGGCTCCGAGAAGGTGCTGCCGCGCGGCGGGCGCGCGGGCGCGGGATCAGGCGCTCGCCGCCTGCTCGCGATCGGCGAGCCGCTCTTCGAGGGCGAAGCGGGCCGCGCGAAAGCCGACCAGCATGCTGGGCGCGTTGAGCGCGGAGACCGGTGTGTGCGGCAGCACGGACGCATCGGCGACGCGCACGCCGCTGACGCCGCGGAGCCGCAACCGCTCGTCGGCGACGCTCGCCGGATCCGCGCCCATGCGGCAGCTCCCAGCGAAGTGGTACGTGGTGATCAAATTGGAACGGATGAAGGCCTCGATGCGGCCGCGCGCGGGGCTCGCCGCCGCGCCACTCACCGGCCGCGAGCCCCAGTCCGCGAGCGGCGGCGTGGACACGATGCGCCGCGCCCACTCGACTCCGCGCACCAGCGTGTCGAGGTCGCGCGGGTCCGAGAGGTACGCGGGATCGACGAGGCCCGATGCGCGCGGATCCGCCGACGTGAGCCGTACGCGCCCGCGGCTCTCGGGCTTTCCCAGGATCACGATGATCCCGTACATGCGCCCGAGCACGTAGCTCGCCGGAGGGCTCGCCATCACCGCACCGAGGAGCGCCCGCACGGCGTGGCGCGCCCACGGCTTCGCGAAGAGCGCCGGCGGCAGCACCTTGGTGGGACCGAGCTTCACGGCCGCCTCGCGGATCGACGAGCGCGCCGTGTAGAAGACGAAGCAGCTATCGGCTTCGCCTGCAGGCAGCGCGGCTTCCGGATTGGCACGGTGGAAGCCGTAGAGCTGGACGTACTTGCAGTCGGTGAGCCGCCGTCCCCACACGAAGAGCGGCACGTTGGGGTGATCGTGGAGGTTCTCGCCCACGCCCGGAAGGTCCGCGACCTCGGCGATGCCGTGGGCGCGAAGCTCGGCGCCACGGCCCACACCGGAACGCTCCAGGATGCGCGGGGTCTCGAGCGCGCCGGCCGCGACGATCACCTCGCCCGAGCCGTCGCGAAGCCCGAAGCGCCGCGGCGCGCCGCCGATCTCGGCCTCCACCTCCACCGCACGGCGGAATGCGTCGAACACGATCCGGTTCACCAGCGCGCCGGTCTCGACGGTGAGATTGGGCTGAGCGAGCCGAGGCTTCAGGAACGCGACGTACGAGCTGCGGCGCTCGTTACCGCGGTAATTCATCCACTCGTAGCCGAGGAAGCCGGCGAGCGCGCCGTCGTTCAGGTCTTCCTTGCGGCGGAAGCCCTGCGCTTCCGCGGAAGCGATGCAGGCCTCCGTGAACTGAGTGGGCTCGCGACGGGACGGCGTGAGCGTGCGCTCGATCTCGTCGAAGACCGGAGCGACGTCGCGCCAGCCCCAGCCCGGGACGTTCCACGCGTCGTAGTCGTGGGCGGCGCCGCGGGTGTAGACCATCGCGTTGATCGAGCCGCTGCCGCCCATGCCGCGGCCGGTACCCACGAACACGCGATTGCCGCCGAGCCCCGGTTGTGGCGGCGTGAACCGATCCCACATGAGCCGTTCGTTCAGGAACGCCTGCTGGTAGCCATCGGCGCGCAACGTCTCGGGGTTGCGCTCGGCCGCGTCGCCGGCTTCGAGCACCAGCACGCGCACGCGGGGATCGCTGGCCAGCTCGGCTGCAGCCATCGAGCCGGCCGAGCCGCCGCCGATCACGACGTAATCGAAGACTTCGTCGCTCATGCGGCTTTCGCGGCGCCTGCCGGCGCTTGCGACTCCGCCAGCGCTGCGAGGGTGCGTGCGATGCCTTCGCGGATCGATACCCGCGGCGACCAGCCGAGGTCGCGGCGTGCCTTGTCGATCTTGAACCAGTGGTGGGTGCACAGATAGCGAACACTGAAGCGCGAGAGCCGCCCCTCCTCGCCGAACGTGCCGCCGCGCAGCGTGTCCAGGGTCTCGACGATCGTGGCCACCGCGTACGCCACCGAGTACGGCATGCGGTAGCGGGGCTTCGCGAAGCCCATGGCGTCAGCGATGGTCGCCACGAAATCCCAGAACGCCATCGGCTCACCGTTGGTGATGAAGTAGGCCTGACCCGCCGCCGGCGAACTCGGCCGCGCCAGCGCCGCGTCCGCAGCGAGCAAGGAATCGGTCACGTTCTCGACGTACGTGAAGTCCGAGAGCTTGTCGGCGAGCCCGACCTTGAAGGTGAGCTTCCCGGCGCGGCCGCGACCCACGATCGCCGGCAGGAAACGCACGTCGCCGGGGCCGAAGACCACGTGCGGCCGGATCGCGCACGTGGCCACACCTCCCACGCCGTTGGCCTCCAGCACCTCGCGCTCCGCGATCACCTTGGTCGCGGCGTAGGGCGCGAGCGTGACGCGCGCGTACGGCAGCGATTCGTCGCCCGCCTCCATGTCGTGCCCTTCGTAGACGACGCTGGCGCTCGACACGTAGACGAGCCGCGGCACGCGCGCGGCGCGGCATCCTTCCAGGATGTTGCGCGTGCCGTCGACGTTCACGGCGCGCACGTCTTCCTCGCGGTTGCGGCGGGTGTGGACGATCGACGCAGTGTGGAAAACCACGTCTTGGCCTTCGCACGCCGCGCGCACCGCCGCGGCGTCGCGGATGTCGACGGCGAGCCCGCGTACGCCTTCGGGCAGCGGCGCGCGACCGACGCCGAGATCCACCACGGTGACCTGATCGCCGCGCGCCACCAGCGCGCGCACCAGATCGCGTCCCACCAGGCCGAGCCCTCCCGTCACCAGCGATCGCGTCGCCGCCATGGCCTACCCTCGCTTCCCCGTCGTCGGTGTTGCGGCGCGCGCGGCCTTCAGTCGTGCGCGCCGAGCTTCGCCATCCACTCCGTGACCACTCCCGGCCGGCAGAAGGCACGCAAGGTGTGCGCTTGGATGGCGCGGACCAACTCGGCGGGATCGCCGCTCATGCCCTTCTCCACCCACTCCGCCATCCAGATCTGGTGGGTGGCGAGGGTGATCCGCGCCATCAGGGCGGGGTCCAGCGACACGAACACACCCTCCTCGATGCCGCGGGCGAACGTGGTCTCGAGGAGGTCGAAGCCGCGCGTCCACTGCTCTTCCTGCGCCGCCACCTTGAGGGTGTCGAAAATTCCCCACGCGTGGCCGTCGCGCAGATGCATGCGCAGGTAGTTCGGCCGCGCCACCAGGAAACGCACGTAGGCCGCGATGCCGGCCAGCACGAAGTCGATGACGCTCTCGCCGCGTGCCGCTTCCTGCGCCACGTGCTCGAGCATCTCGGCGCCGCGGGTCTCCTGGATGGCGCTGTAGAGCTCGGTCTTGCCGTCGAAGATGCCGTAGAGCGTACCGAGCGAGATGCCGGCCTCGGACGCGATGTGCTGCATCTTGGCGCCCTCGAAACCCTCCTCGGCGAATACCTTCTCCGCCGCCTCGAGGATCGCCTGACGATAGAGGTTGCGGCGGGCTTCGCGGATCCGCGGCTTGGCCGTGTCGGCGGAGCTAGCGCTCGAGGATGCGCTGCGCGCTTCCTCGAGCGCTAGCTGATGTTTTCTCGGGGGGCTTTTCAAGCCCCCCGCCCCACGAAAAGCGCGGTTTTCGTGGGGCCCCACCCCCAAGTCGCTTCGCTGCGCTCGCGGCGCGCCTTTGGCGCGTGCCATTCTTGACCCCTCCAAATCACGCCGATCTTTCGATGCGCTCATCTCGGTGCTGGCCGCGTGCAACGCCGGCCGGGACGGGGCACGACGTCGAGTCGTCATTTTTTGAAATTATCGTTTCGAGGATCGTAACGTCAAGTCTACGGGTCGAATATCGGTTTCGCTTCCGCCGCGGACGCGCGCTGCGGTGAAGCCACGCGCCACGGCGATGACGCCACGAAGCTCGGCGGAAGACGCCCAGGCATTTGGGCCACGACGGCATTACGCTGCATTGACCGGTCTGGGGCCGGGAGGTAAATGCCGAGAGCCGATCGATCTCGATCGGACGCTGACGAGCCGCGCGCTGCGCTGGCCGCGCTCGGAGAGGGACGAATCGCACCATGACGGAGAAGCGCTCCCGCTTTCGTGGATCCCACGCGATCGGCACGGCGCTCGCCGCAGCCGCCGTGTTACTCGGTCTCGTCGGCATCGCACGCGCCGAGACCCTCTACGTGCGCGCCGAGGGCGTCACGCTGCGCGCCGCCGCCGACGCCGGCGCCGCCGAGGTCGCGCCCGTAGCCCGCGGCACCGAGCTCACGGTCGTGAGCCGCGACGGGTCGTGGATTCAGGTGCACGCCGCCGCCAAGACCGGCTGGGTGCACAAGCTCAAGGTCTCGGCCCAGAAGCCGGACACCGGCGGCAGCGTGCTCGCGAATCTCGGCGCCGGTGGCTCGCGCAACGACTACGTGAAGGAAGCCGAGTCGGGACGCGCCGCGCGCGGCCTGAGCCCGATGGCAGAGAAATACGCCCAGGCCAAGGCGATCTCACCGGAGTCGGTGGCCGCGGTGAAGCGCATGGAACAGATGGCCATCTCCAAGAAGGAGATCGAGGGCTTCCTCAAGGAAGGCAAGCTCGGCGAGTACGCGGAATGAGTGCCCCGCGAAGGAGCAAGACGATGACCCGAATCACCCTCGCGGCCGCGCTCGCGATCTGCGTTGCCGCCACGGCGCTCATCACATCGACCAGCGGCTGCTCCGGGCTCGGCAAGGCCGCCCAGAACATCACGTACGCGGCGACCGGCGACAAAAAGCTCGCGGGCATCGTGGGCGGCGCCGGCACGGCGCTGGAGGGCGTGGCGCCGATCGCGTACGAAGAGGAAGTGGCGATCGGCGGCGCCATCGCGGTGCAGATCGTGAACCGATTCGGCGGCGAGTACCGCGGAGCGGGCAATCAGGCGGCGATCCTGAACAAATACGTGAACACCCTGGGTTCCGCGATCGCGCTGAACTCCGATCGCCCCGACATCCCCTACCACTTCCTGGTGCTCAACGACGACGCCCCGAATGCGCTGGCCGCTCCCGGTGGCTACGTGTTCATCACCAAAGGCACCATCAAAGGCTGCAAGAGCGAGGCCGAGCTCGCCGGCGTCATCGGCCACGAGATCGCGCACGTCACCCAGAAACACACCATCACGGTGCTGCAGCGCGGCAAAATCCTGCAAGGCGCGGCGCAAGCGGGCGCAGCCGCGCTGGAAGCGAATCCGGAGATGTTCGCGGGTCTGGTCGACGAAGCCACCAAGGTGATTTTCGAGACCGGCCTCGATCAGACCAAGGAATACGAGGCCGATCGGCTGGGCACCGAGTTCGCGTCGCGCGTCGGCTACAACCCCAAGGGGCTCGAGACCTTCCTCAACACCCTCGGCGGCATCGTCGGTTACAAGAGCTCGGTGCTCTTCAAGACCCACCCCGATCCCGCCAAGCGCATCGGCGAGCTCGAGAAGCTCTTGCCCGGCTACCGCGATCGCTTCGCGTTTCCGGACGTCCGCGCGCGGCTCGACAAAGTGAAATCGCTGGCCGGTCTCGCCTGAAGTACGCGCAGAGCGCTGACTTCGGGCTG
>CAYVDO010000178.1:0-15357 GCA_964450125.1 uncultured bacterium | reverse complement strand
TAACGTGCTTCTCGAAGGACCGCTAGATTCCGTCGTTGCGCGCGTGACTACCTCTCCTTCGTTAGGTTCCGCTGCGCGGGCGCACGAGCGCGGCGAGCGCGCCGTGATCTCCGGCGGCCATCGCCTCCTCGGCCTGGAGCGCGAGACGGTCACGCCCGATCGTCGCGACCGCACGCACGCGTTCAGCCTCGAGGTAGACGACGTGGGCGTCTCGCCCGTCGAGGTCGCCCACGACCTCCACGCTATCGAACCGTTCCGAATGACCCACGTAGCCGAGCGTCACATCGTGATGCTGGCTCCAGAAGAAGGGAACGTCGCGCCGCGGTCCGCGCCCCAGCATCGAATCGGCGACGGCCTGGCCGTGACGCACCGCAACCTGCCAGTGCTCGATGCGTACGCGCTCTCCGTCCCAGGGGAAGCGCGCGATGTCGCCCGCCGCCCAGACCGCGGGCGCCGCGCGCAACTCTTCGTCGACCACGACACCGCGATCGATCGCGAGGCCCGCTGCCCTCGCCAATTCGAGCCGCGGTCTCACGCCCACGCCCAGAACGACGACGGCTGCGGGGAGCACACTCCCGTCGTCGAGCACAACCTTTGTGGCGGTGATCCGTTTCGGTTCGCGGCCGAGTTGGAACGTCACTCCGTTCGCTTCGTGAACCCGGCGCACGAACGCGCCGACCTGGTCGCCGAGCACCCGAGCGAGCGGCGCGCCCTCGCGACCCACCACCGTGACGGCCGCGCCGCGCGCCCGCAGTGACGCAGCGGCTTCCAGACCGATGAAGCTGGCGCCGACGACGACCACCGGCGTGCCCGCCGACACGGCCGCTCCGATGGCGCGGCTGTCGGCGAGCGTGCGAAGTACATGGACGTGGTCGAGGCGGGCGCCCTCGACGTCGAGGCGCACCGGTTCGGCGCCCGTCGCGATCAAGAGCGCGTCCCAGCCGATTACGCGACCACCCGCGGTCTCCACGGTTCTCTTGGCGACGTCGATCGCGGCCGCAGGATCGGCGACGAGAGAGACGTCGATCGCCGCGAGCGCTTCGCCAGTCCGCAGGTAGGCCCATTCCTCGGGTGCGTTGCCCGCCAGGTAATCCTTGGACAGGTTCGGACGGTCGACTGGGTTCGAGCCCTCCGCGGTGAGCATCGTGATCGTTCCATGATGGCCCTGCCCTCGCAGAGCCTCGGAGCACGCGACACCCGCTGCGCCGGCGCCCACGATCACGACGCGCTCCGGGTTGGATACCACGGGAGCGCTTTGCCGGCGTCGCGCGCCGACGCGGACACGTCCACCGGTCTCGATAACGTCCCAGCACGGCACCGGTGCGATCGCGGCACCGCGCGCCCGGCCGGTCTCCAGGTCGAAGCAGGCGTGGTGCCACGGACAGTGGATGGCACCGCCGAACACGGTGCCCTCGACGAGCGGGCCTCCGTAGTGGGTGCAACTCGCGCCAACCGCGTACACGAGACCGGCGACACGCACGACGACGATCGCCTCCCCGTCCGCGTGGCCGAGCAGGGGCTCACCCTCGCGCAACTGCACGCCCTCGACACCCTCCCTCAAATCCGGGCCACTCAGCGGAGCCTGCGTTTCCATGACGTCCTCCTGACGGTCCACCCGTCGGCTCACGCGCGCACGAGGGTCACGCTCTTTGCGGGGACATGTTCGAGGAGTGCATCGCAGGGGCCGTGTGCGAGCGTCCTGATCGGAGACAGTTGGATTCGAGGTCCGGCGCCTCGTGACGGAAAGCTCGCCGACATAACCGCGTAGCGTGCCGTCATCAGAGACCGGCGCATGATGTTCCACCCGCAGACGCTGGCGGACTCGCGGACCTCCTTGCTCCTATTCATGCTCCCCTGCATGACCGACCCTCGTGTACCAAGTTGCGTTCGTCGCTCGAGCCGCGAGCGTGTGCTACATCGCTTGACGCAAAGTAGTATTACAGATACTTCTTTAGGTGCATAGCGGACTCGAGGACGAGGTCGGAGCTTGCTCGGTCCGAGGTCTGCTCAAAGGAGATGTCTCGTGGAACCGCCTACCTACCCGCACCTGCGCCACGAGCTGTCGGAGAAACGGCAGAAGCTCGCCCCCGAGACCGAGAAGGCGTTCCGTGCTTTCTCGAAGCAAGTATTCGCGGACGGAGCGCTCGACGCGAAAACGAAGCAGATCATTGCTGTCGCTGTGGCCCACGTGACCCAGTGTCCGTATTGCATCCGGGGCCACACCAAGACCGCCTTACGGGCAGGTGCCCTTCCCCGGGAGCTGATGGAGGCGATCTGGGTTGCGGCGGAGATGCGCGCCGGGGGCGCCTACGCGCACGCCACCATCGCGCTTGCCGCCATGGAGGAAGTGGAGCAGCCAGCGCCAGAGACCGCTCACGATTAGATGCAGCTGATCGGCAGCAGTTGCTCGTCCCTGCCGTGGCGAGAAACGAGATCCGGCGTGACGACCTCCGATGCGATGGGAGAGGCGCCTCGAAGTGTGCGGCTCTTCACCGCGGCGCCGTTCCATCTCGAGGCGACCGTACGAGTGCTACAGCGCCGTCCGACGAACCAAGTCGATTTCTGGGACCGCGACCGCTACCTGCGAGTGCTGCCGATGGCCGACGCCCTCGCCCTGGTCGACGTGACGAATCACGGAACGATCGACGATCCCGATGTTCGATTCACCAGCTTGCGTGGCGACCCTTCCACCGCCGCGCGTGCCAGGCTGGCGGAGATCTTGCGGAAGATGCTCGGTCTCGATGTGGACCCGCAGCCGCTACAGATGCTGGCCGAGCCGCAACGCAACCTTCGCCCAATGGTACTCGCGCTGCGGGGCATGCGGCCGCCGAGGTTCGCGGATCTGTTCGAGGCATTCGCGAACGTCGTGCCCTTCCAGCAGGTGAGCCTCGACGCCGGCGTAGCCATCGTTGGCCGGTTGGTCGAACGCTTCGGCAAGTCTCTCGAGCACGACGGCCGCCGCTTCCACGCGTTCCCGCCGGCTCAGGTCATCGCCGAGGCTCGTCTGGCGGAGCTCCGAGCGTGCGGCCTGAGCCTCCGAAAGGCCGAAACGCTCCGCCGGATCGCCAGCGCGATCGAATCGGGCGAGGTGACCGAGGAAAAGCTCTCCAGCATGACCAGCACGGCTGCGGCCGACCTTCTGATCGAGCTAAAAGGCATCGGTCCCTGGAGCGCCAGCCTGGTCCTTCTTCGTGGCTTGGGTCGCCTCGACGTGTTCCCGCCGGGAGACGTCGGCGCCACTCGCGGACTCAGCGGATTGACGCGCCTCCCGCCTGGACCGTCGCTCGACCGCGTCATCCGGCGCTTCGGAGACCGTCGGGGCCACCTTTATTTTTACTCGCTGGGTGCCGGGCTCCTGGCAAGAAACCTCATTCACTCTGCTCCCTCGCCACCAGCGCAAAGCGCCCAGGATCTGCGAGGACGACCAGTGCGGAGATAGCGATGTCTTTCCAAGTTCGCAAGATCTTGCTCCCTACGGATTTCAGCAAGGCCTCCGAAGTCGCGCTCGACGCAGTGGTCGGTCTCGCGCCAAGGCTCGAGGCTTCGGTCACGGCGCTTCACGTCGTGCAGTTGCCCGAGCGGCTAGGTCCGTACGAGGCGTGGCTCTATGACCACGCCGAGGTCGAACAGGCCGTCATCAAGGAAGCGCGAGCGCTTCTCGCAAAGCTCATGCACGAGAAGGTCCCCCCGACCATCCCAGTGGACTGGAAAGTGCTGAGCGGACCGCCCCACGCCGAGATCATCGCGGCGGCCGAGGTGGGCCATTACGACCTGATCGTGATGAGCACACATGGTCGCAGCGGATTTGCGAGCTTCTGGATGGGAAGCGTGACGGAGAGAGTCTTGCGACATGCGCCGTGCCCGGTGCTGACGATCCGTCCCACGACCGAGCCATGACCGGTTCGCTCGTTCAATGGCCGTGGCCGCGGCGTGACACCGATCCCACGTCGCCTTCGCGAGCCGTCTGAATAGACAACGGGGCAAGTAGGAAGGGGCGAATCTTTTCCATTAAGTAGCAGATCAATACTTCTTCCAAACATCGTCCCTCTCGAGGACAGCCATGTCGACGAAGATCACTGACGAATGCATCAATTGCGGCGCCTGCGAGTCGGAGTGCCCGAACAACGCGATCAGCGAGGGTTCCGACATCTACGTCATCGATCCGGCGCTCTGCACCGAATGCGTGGGGTTCTACGACGTCGAGCAGTGCGCCGAGGTTTGCCCCGTCGATTGCTGCGTGCCGGACCCGGCCATTCCGGAGACGGAAGAAGTCCTGCTCGAGCGCGCCCGGAGGATCCATCCCGACGTGAAGTTCGTGGAACCCGTGCCCTCTCGCTTCCGCCGTTGAGCAGCGCACGCGTCGACGCGTCGCCACCCAACGAGAAGACCACCATGACTGTTCAGCTAGATGCATCGCTCCTGATCTTCGAGGCGGACCCGCCCTTGGATCGATCCGCTTTCACAAGTGGATCGGTTCGAGCGGGACGCTGCTGTTCTCGCACCCGAAGGACTTCACGCGTGCACGACGGCGCTCGGCTGCGGCCGAAATTCGATCGCGTGACGCGCAATTGATCGGTCTCAGCATGGATCCGGGTAGCCGTCGGCTCCGCCCATCGGCGACCCCACCCGCGAGATCGCCCGGCGCTGCGGCACCATCCACCCCGATACAAATCCACCGTCGCGGTGCGTGCCGTGTTCGTGACCCTCCGACCAGGCGCGTAGAAGCCTCGGTTGTGTCCTCCCGAGCACCAGCCGCGACGCTGGGCCCAGGGGCGTTGCGCCTCTGAGTGAAAGCGGCTACGTTCGTCTTGTCATGCGTTTTCTCTGGCGATACGTGCTGCTCACGCGCACGAAGTACCGCTCAGCGCGCACGGATTACCGCGCCTTTCCGGTCTGACGGCCGGGACGTTCGCGTCCCGGCCGCTTCGCTCACGTCGCTGCCCTAGTTGGCCGCACGCCGGGCTTCGGCTCGCGTGTCCTCCACCGCTCCGTCAACCGGAAAGGTTTCCGCCCATGAACGCCGAAGGTCTTCCTCCAATCACCGTCACCGAGCACGACTTCGTACGGCTCGGCGACCTCGTCGAGGGTCATGCTCGTGGACGCGACGCATCACTCGTCGCGCGTCTCTGCGACGAGCTCGCGCGCGCAACCGTGCTGCCCACGGAAGAGGTCCCTCCCGACGTCGTCACGCTCGGCTCCCTCGTCACGTATCGGGACCTCAACCGAGGTGTGAGCCACGAGGTGAAGTTGGTCCTTCCGGGGCAGGCCGACGCTCAGGAGGGAGGCGTCTCGGTGCTGGCACCGGTGGGATGCGCGCTGCTCGGGCTCGCCGTCGGTCAGGCAATCGAGTGGCCACTTCCGGCCGGCCGCGTTGGCCGGTTCCAGCTCACGGCCGTGCAGCAGCGATCCGTTCCGTCAGCCGGCCTTTCCTCCGAGGAGCCGGCCTCGCGCACGTCGCAAGGAGCGCAACGCATGAAGCCAGATCGCACCAACCGGCACGATTATGCACTCGCGGTGGAGCGCGCGATCCGCGAGGCAAGCCTGGACCGCACCATCGCTGAATCGTTTCCCGCTAGCGACCCACCGTCCTCGAATCCCAATCCGCTCGACGACGAGGTACTGGGCCTGGAGCAGCGTCGCGCGCTGCAGAAGGCGCGGGATCGAGACAACTGACCAACTGCCACATCCGGCGCGGCGGTTCCCGAAGGTGTGAGCGCGATCGCATCTTCGCGGATGCCACCGATCGCGCTCTCGACGCGGGTTGATCTCCAATGCGTGGCGGGCGACGATCGGGGCGGCGAGCGCCTCGAGTGCCCCTCTGAGGCGACGGTGGCACCGGCGGCTCCGTCGCGCACGCGCATCGAAGCGATCGATGGCACGGGGCGCGGTCGTGAAGTACCGCGCAAGGGGGACCGAGCATGACGAGAAACGGGACGTCACGCAGTGCCACCTCGAAGCTGAAGACGCATTCGCCGCCACGCTTGCGCTCGGTGCTCGTGCCGGTCGACCTCACCGCCCTGTCGGATCGCGTCGTCGCACGAGTGGCGCTGCTCCCGATGGCGGAGCAGGCCCAGATCACGCTGCTCCACGTCGGGCCCGCCGGTCTGCCACGGCGCGATCCGCGCCAGGCCGCGCGCGCGGCCGCGGAAACGCTCGCCGAGGAGGCGATGGATCTCGCCCAGGCCTTCCCCAGGACCGTCCATATCGGAACGACGGTGAGCGTGGGAAGTGCTGCCATACAGATCGCCGCCAAGGCACGCGCAACGAAGGCGGACCTCGTCGTAATGGGGCGCGGTGGCCGACGCGCGCTGCGCGATGCCTACCTCGGCTCGACCGCTGAGCGTGTCATCCGGCGCGGCGCCTGCCCCGTGCTCGCCGTTCGCCGGGGCGCCCGCGGGCGCTATCGCCATCCCGCGCTCGCGCCCAACCTCGACCGCACCGCCGGCGACGCGATCGGTATGATGCTCCGCCTCCTCCCGCACCCACGCCCGTTCTTGGCGGTCCTGCACGCCGTCGACCCTCCGTACCACGGCCTCGCCTATCACAGTCTTCACCGCGACGAGCACGCGGAACGATGCCGGGAGCTGGAGGGGGAAGCCACCCGTAAACTCAAGAAGTTCCTCTCGGTCGCCCTCGACCGAAGAGTTCGCGCCGGCGAAGCTCCGATGTGGAGAACCCACGTCCGCTACGGGTCACCGAGGCTCGTCATCGAGCGGCTCGTCCAAAGCCTCCGCACCGACCTCCTGGTGCTCGGCACGCACGCGTACACAGGCCTCGCGCACGCGTTCCTCGGAACGGTCGCAGGTGACGTGCTGCGCGAGGTGGCGTGCGACGTGGTGGTCGTTCCGCCTCGGAACCCAAGAGCTTGAGCGGTCGGCGCGAGTCGCGACCTTCCGCTGCCGCTCAGGAGGGGGGCGGCACGGTGAGCGGCGGCGGAGTTGGTACCACGCCGGCGGCGCGACGACGAAAAAGAGCGACTCGCGCCAGCAGCAGTGTCGTCACCGGGACAGTGAGGGAGAGCAGGATCGGAATGAGCCACGGATGCAACATGGGACGCGATTCGAGTATCGAGAAGTGGAGGATGCTGGCGAGAGCGACGGACCAAATGCCCCAGGTATACGCGAGCGCGGGCGGATGCAGCCGCACGAAGAAGTCCGGCAGGCGCAGGAGCCCGACGGCCGAAAGGACGACGGCGACGCCACTGGTGACGACCAGCACGGACGCGATCGCTTCCACCCAGAATGGCGCCGCACCGTTCATTCGATCACCTCACCGCGCAACAGGAATTTAGCCATCGCGGAAGAGCTCACGAAGCTGAACAGCGCAATGAGCAGGGCTCCTTCGAAATAGAGGTCGCTTTCTTGACGGATGCCGAGCACCAGCATCACCAGCATTCCGTGCAGGTAGAGGAGGTCCAGTGCGAGCACGCGGTCCTGGGCGCGCGGTCCGACGACAAGTCGGACGAGCACCAGCATCGATGCGACGGCGTAGCAAGTTAGCGCGACGATCGTGGCGGACGAGAGCAGCGGGCTCATTCGAAGATCTCCTTCAGTGGTTGCTCGTAGCGGGCCTTGAAGCGGACGACGAAGTCCTGTTCGTCGTTCACGTCCCACACGTGGAGCAGCATCGCGCTACGATCGAGCGCCAGCTCCGACCAGACCGTGCCCGGCACGACTGTCGTCACCATCGCCAGCGCCGCGAGACCGATCGGATCGCGTAGCTCGAGCGGGATGATCACGAAGCGCGCGAGCGGCGGTCGCCAGCGCCAGACTACGATGCCCCAGGCGACCCGCACATTCGACACCAGGACGTCTCGGCCCACCCGCAGGATGAAACGCGCGACCACCAGCGGTTGCCGCACGCGCGCCGCCGGGCGCAGGTTCGCGGTCAGCCGCGGTATCGCGAGCGAGAGCACGAGCCCCAACGCTAGATGCGCGGCGCTCGTCGAGCGCGCCAGCGCGAGCCACAGGCCGAGCAAGGCGGCCGAGAGGAGCGGCGCGGGCACGAAGCGCTGGCGGAGGTTCACGACGCACCTTCCTCGGCGCCGACTTGCCGCGTCGGCGCCGGCACGGGGTGGGTTTGGGCCACCGCGTCGATATAGGCGCGTGGCGACTGAAGAGCCCGCGCGGTGGCGCTCGTGTAACGCAACACGGGCTCGGCGCGCACGGTCAGCCAGCCGCAAACGACGAGCAGCCCGACCACGGAAAACCCCTCGGCGACGGTCACGCGGGGCGCGGCTCGGTCGGGCGGCGCCCAGAAATGGCGGATGCCAGCGCGCGAGAGGGAGAGGGTCGCCGCCAGCCCCGAGAAGAGCAGCAACGCGAAGAACCACCAGTGCGACGGTGCGGGCACGCCCGCCGGTGCACCCGCTTCGGGACGCAAAAGCGCAGTCATCAGGGCGAGCTTCGCGACGAAGCTCGATAGGGGTGGCAGCCCCGCAACGAGCAGCGCGCAGGCAAGGAACACGACGCCCAGCAACGCCAGTGATACTGGGAGCGCACGACCGACGAGCGCCTGCTCGTCGTCGTCGAGGTTGGTGTCGTCGTGGAGCTCCAAATCGACGTCGCGGTCCGCGACTCGCCCACCGATGTCCGAGCGCTCGACGAGCTCGACCAGGAGGAAGAGGGCGGCCGCTGCCAGTGTGGCACTCACCAGATAGAAGAGCGCCGCTGACGTGACGGCTGCGCCGCCGATGCCTATTGCGGCGACCAGCGTGCCGGACGAGACGATGACCGAAAAGCCGGCGATGCGCCCGAGGCTTACTGAGGCGAACGTGCCGAGCATGCCGGAGGCGAGGGTCGCGAGTCCGCCGTAAAGCAGCACGGTCACTCCGAATTGCGCCGAAGTGCCCGCATTCGCGGAGAAGATCAGCGTCGAGAGGCGTAAGAGTGCGTAGACCCCGACCTTCGTCATCAGCGTGAAGAGTGCGGCCACCGGTGAGCTCGCCGCACGGTAAGCCGGCACGAGCCAGGAATTGAGCGGCCAGACCGCTGCCTTGGTCAGGAACGCGACTGCGAGAATCGTCGCGCCGGCGCGCAACAGTCCACGATCCGCCCGCGCCACGAGTGGCAGCTTCGCCGCAACGTCGGCCATCGAAAGCGTTCCCATGACGCCGTAGAGCATGGCCAGGCCGACGAGGAAGAGCGTTGACGCGAGCAGATTCACGGCTATGTAGTGCAGCCCCGAGCGCACCCGTGGCCAGCCGGATCCGTGCAAGTGCAGGCCGTAGGAGGCTGCGAGCAGCACCTCGAAGAACACGAACAGGTTGAAAAGGTCCGCGGTGAGAAAGGCGCCGTTCAGGCCCACCAGCTGGATCTGGAAAAGGGCATGAAAATGCACGCCCGCCCGGCTCCAGCCCGCCGTCGCATACACGGCCGAGCTGAGGCTCACGACGCCGGCGACGACCAGCATGAGGGCGGAGAGCCGGTCGGCCACCAGGACGATGCCGAAGGGAGCCTGCCAGTTCGAAGGGAAGTAGACGCCAATGGCGCCGGGCACGCCCCCGGCGTCGACGCGGCGCAATATCTCGATCGCCACGAGGAGGCTGGCACCCGTCGCACCGAGGTTCACGGCCGACTTGAGCCTCGTACGCCGGTTGTCGAGCAAAAGGAGGAGCGCCGCCGCGACGAGCGGAAGCACGACGGGGACCACGACGAGGTGGGCCAGCGACGGGCTCATGGTCGCTCCCTCGTGCCATCGACGTGGTCGGTTCCACTCAGGCCGCGCGCGGCGAGCAGCACCACGAGGAAGAGCGCGGTCGTCGCGAAGCCGATCACGATGGCGGTGAGGACGAGCGCCTGCGGCATGGGGTCCGTGTAGTGCCCGAGGTCGGGCGGGAGACTCGGAACGACGATCGGTGGCTTGTCGACGTAGAGGCTCCCCATGCTGAAGATGAACAGGTTCACCGCGTAGGAGATCAGCGCGAGCCCCATGACGACCTGGAAGGTCCGCGGGCGCAGCACCAGCCATACGCCCGCTCCGCCGAGCACTCCGATGACCAGCGCGAGCAGGGCTTCCATGACGCTCGCCGACTCGCTAGCCCGCGCTCGTGGCGTCCGACGTGGCGGCACTCGGCGGCGGCTTGCGGTGCGAGCGGACCGACTGGTGGGCGAGCGCCGTGAGCACGAGAAGCGTCGCCCCGACGACCGCCGAGAAGACGCCGAGGTCGAAGAAGGTCGCGCTGGGCAGGTGCACCTCACCGAGCATCGGCACCGTGACGTGCGGGGTGTGGGTCGTGAGAAAGGGATAGCCGAATGCAACCGCGCCCAGCCCCGTGAGGGCCGCGAGCAGTAGCCCCGAACCGATCCAGCGCACGGGACGGATTCGCATCCGCGCCTCGACCCATTGCGTGCCTGCGACGACGTACTGCATCAAGACCGTGATCGCGACCACGAGGCCCGCGACGAAGCCGCCGCCGGGTTCGTGGTGTCCGCGCAGCAAAAGGTGCGCGGCGACGACGAACCCGACCGGCAGGATCAAGCGTGCAATCACCGCCGGCACGAGCAGGTAGCCGCGGGCCGCGTCCTCGGTCGTGCGCGGTTTCACAAGGTCGGTCAGCACGTCCGGCTGCAGCGCCCGCTGCTGATGTGGCCGCTCGATGCTCTCCTTCGGTGGGCGGAACCGACGCAAGAGCGCGAACACGGTCAACGCGACGGCGGACAGAACGGTGATTTCCCCGATGGTGTCGAAGGCGCGGAAATCGACGAGCATCACGTTGACGACGTTGGCACCGCCGCCTTCCGGCAATGCTCGGGCGAGGAAGAAAGGCGAAATGCTGTGCGGCGCGGGCCGCGTCAGCATCGCGTAGGAGAGGGTCGCAAGGCCGCCGCCAGCGCCCACCGCGAGGAGCAGGTCGCGTGCGCGGCGCGCGCGGTCTACCGCCGTGCTGTGGCGCGGTGCTGTGTCGATCCTCATCGGCAGCCAACGCAGCCCGAGTAGGAAGAGCACGGTCGTCACGACCTCGACGGCGAGCTGCGTAAGCGCGAGATCGGGTGCCGAAAACCAGGCGAAGGTAAGGCAGGTGACGAGCCCGGCGCCGCCCATCATGGTGAGGGCAACGAGCCGGTGGTACTTCGCCTTCACGGCGGCCCCGACGGCGCACACCATGCCGATGAACCACAGCAGCACGAAAGGGGGCGCCGCGGGCAGCCGATCCCGATCTCCCCACACGAGCGGCTCGCCGCGCGACGAAGCAACCGCGAGCAACAGCGCCACCGCGATGATCGCGAACATCTGCGGCTGAAGCCGCCGGGTTCCGAGAGTGCGTACGGCCGCGCGGGACCAAACGGCGAGGCTCGCCATCGTGCGCTCGAAAAGTTGCCTGCCATCGAGGTGCGCGGTGCCAGGTGGTCGCCCGTAGCGGCCTCGGAGCTGCTGCTTGCGTAGCCAGAGGTAGCCGCCCAGGCCACCGGAGATCGCCACGAGGCTCATGAGAAAGGGCGTGTTGAAGCCGTGCCACACCGCGAGGCTGTACTCGGGCAGTTCCCCGCCCACGACGGGCCGGGCCGCCGCTGCCAGCGAGGGCCCGATCGAGAGGCCCGGTGCGATGCCTACGACGAGGCAGACGAGAACCAAGAGATCGACCGGGACCCGCATCCACCGCGGGGGCTCCTCCGGCTGTCGCGGCAGATCGGTCGAGGGCGGGCCGAAGAAGATGTCGTAGCTGAAGCGCAGCGAGTAGACGACGGCGAAAATGCCCGCGAGCGTCGCCGCGGCCGGGAGCGCCGCCTCGACGCTCGGATGGGACGACAGGAAGACGGTCTCGGCGAAGAACATTTCTTTCGACAGAAAGCCGTTCAGGAGTGGTACCCCGGCCATCGCCGCGCTCGCCACGAGGGCGAGAGTCGCCGTGATCGGCATGGACCGGAAAAGCCCGTTGAGGCGGCGGATGTCTCGCGTGCCCGTCTCGTGGTCGACGATGCCGGCCGCCATGAAGAGCGACGCCTTGAACGTCGCGTGGTTCATGATGTGGAAGACGGCGGCGACGGCGCCCAGCCGGCTGTCGAGCCCGAACAGCAGCGTGATGAGGCCGAGGTGGCTGATCGTCGAATAGGCGAGCAGGCCCTTCAGGTCGTGCTGGAACATCGCGAGGTAGGCACCCACGAGTAGGGTCGCCACGCCCGTCGTGCTCACGAGCCAGAACCACAGATCGGTCTTCGCCAGCACCGGCCACAGGCGCCCGAGCAAGAACACGCCCGCCTTCACCATGGTCGCCGAGTGCAGGTAGGCGGAGACCGGCGTCGGCGCTGCCATCGCCTGCGGCAGCCAAAAGTGAAACGGGAACTGGGCGCTCTTGGTGAAAGCTCCGAGCAGAACCAGCACGAGCGCGAGCGGATAAAGCCGGTGCGCCCGGACGAGATCACCCGCTGCGAGCACGTCGTCGAGCTGGTAGCTGCCGACGATGTGGCCGAGAACGATGACGCCGCCCAGGAGCGCGATCCCACCAGCGCCGGTCACCGCGAGGGCCATGCGCGCGGCGCGGCGCGCGTCCACGCGGTGATACCAGTAGCCGATGAGCAGGAACGAGATCACGCTCGTCAGCTCCCAGAAAAGCACGAGCTGGACGAGGTTGCCGGAGAGGACGATGCCGAGCATCGCGCCCATGAACGCGAGGAAGCACGCGTAGAAGCGCGCCATCGGATCTTCGGGCGACATGTAGTAGCGCCCGTAGAGCGAGATGAGCGCGCCGATGACCGTGATGAGCAAAGCGAACATCCAGGCGAAGCCGTCGACCCGCAGCACCAGGTCGAGCCCCGCGGAGGGAATCCACCGGATCTCCTCGCGCAGGACCGCGCCGTCGCGCACCTTGGGAAAGAGAGCCACGACCCAGAACGCGGCGAGCGTCGACACGAGCCCCGCGCAGCCGGCGATGGCGGTGCGAGCCCGCGTGGGCAGGAGTGCCGTGATCAGGCTGCCGACGAACGGCAGGAGGAGCAGCGCGAGGAGCGACATCCCTGGCGCCTGCAAATCAGCCGGCGAACGTCCGGGCGCGAAGGCGCAGAGCGTTGGCGACCACTGACGCCGAGCTCAGGCTCATGGCCAAGGCCGCGAACATCGGTGAGAGCAGCCAGCCGGTAAAGGGATAGAGCAAGCCAGCAGCCAACGGGACGCCCAGCGCGTTGTAGACGAAGGCGAAGCCGAGGTTCTGCTTCATGTTGGCGACGGTGGCCTCGGAGATTTCCCGCGCGTGCGCGATTCCGCGCAGGTCGCCCTTCACGAGCGTGACTTGGGCGCTACTCATGGCCACGTCGGTGCCGGTGCCCATGGCAATGCCTACGTCGGCCCTCGCGAGCGCAGGTGCATCGTTGATGCCGTCGCCCGCCATGGCGACGACACGACCCTCTTTCTGCAGGCGTTCCACGAGTGCCAGCTTGTCGGCCGGCTTCACCTCGCCGTGAACCTCGTCGATCCCGAGCCGACCTGCCACCGCGCGCGCCGTCGTGAGTCCGTCGCCGGTGGCCATCACTACACGCAGGCCCGCCCTCTTCAGGACGACGACGGCCTCCGGCGTGCTGGCCTTGATGGGATCCGATACCGCGAGAAGACCGATCAAATGGCCATCCACCGCGAGGTACATCACGCTCGCGCCGTCCGCCCGCAAAACTTCTGCCTGCGGGCTCAGGGCTTGCACCGCAACGCCGATCTCATCCATGAGCGCGGTGTTGCCGAGCGCGAGATCGCGCCCCGCCACCCGGCCACGGACACCGATGCCCGAGCTCGACTCGAACGTCTCGGGCTTGTCGAGGACGAGGTTGCGCTCCCGTGCCGCGCGCACGATGGCGTCGGCCAGGGGGTGCTCGCTCCCCTGGTCCAGGCTCGCCGCCAGTCGCAGCACTTCGTCTGCCTCGGCTCCTTCGACCGGGACAGCCCGGTCGAATTCGGGCTTGCCCTCGGTGAGCGTGCCCGTCTTATCGACGATCAACGTGTCTACCGTGCGAAGGCGCTCGATCGCTGCAGCGTCGCGAAAGAGGACTCCCTGCGTCGCCGCCTTGCCCGTCGCGACCATGATCGACATGGGCGTCGCCAGCCCGAGCGCACAGGGGCACGCGATGATGAGAACGGCCACGGCGTTCACCAGCCCGTAGACCCAGCCCTGCTCCGGCACGAGGAGTCCCCAGCCGACGAACGTGGCGAACGCGACGGCGACGACCGCTAGCACGAACCATCCGGCCACCCGGTCCGCCAAGCTCTGCATCGGCGCACGCGAGCGCTGGGCTTGCGCCACGAGCTGGACGATCTGCGCGAGCATCGTTTGCGCGCCAACCCGCTCCGACCGCATGACCAGCGCCCCACTCGTGTTGAGCGTGGCGCCGATGAGCTTGTCACCCGGGTTCTTGCTCACGGGGATTGGCTCTCCGGTGAGCATCGACTCATCCACCGAGCTCTTTCCTTCGATCACCACGCCGTCCACCGGCACCTTCTCGCCAGGCCGGACTCGCAGCGAATCGCCGACATGAACGTGCGCGAGCGGCACGTCCTCTTCAGTGCCATCGGGCTTGATTCGCCGTGCGGTCTTGGGTGCGAGGCCGAGCAGCGCCTTGATCGTCGTCGAGGTTCGGGAGCGAGCCTTGAGCTCGAGAAGCTGGCCGAGCAGCGTCAATGAGATGATGACGACCGCGGCCTCGAAGTAGACCGAGACGCGGCCCATCGAAACGAACGAGCTCGGAAAGACGCGAGGCGCAACCGTCGCGACCACACTGTAGACGAACGCGGCGCCAGTGCCGGTTCCGATCAGCGTCCACATGTTCGGGCTTCTGTTGGCGAGCGACTGCCGCCAACGCTGGAAGAACGGAAAGCCCGCCCACAAGACGACCGGTGCCGACAGGATCAGCTCGATCCAGCTCTGCGTGGCCATTCCGAACCAGCCGAGCTGATGGCCAAACATCGCCAGCAAGGTGACAACGACGCTAAGGGGCAGGGTCCACCAGAACCGCCGCCGGAAGTCCACGAGCTCGGGATTCTCCCCGTCGTCGATGCTGGGGATCTCTGGCTCAAGGGCCATTCCGCACTTCGGACAGGTGCTCGGCTCATTCCGTCGGATGTCGGGATGCATGGGGCAGACGTAAATGGTGCCCGCAGCCGGCGGCACAGGCGCTGCGGGTGCGTGCCCGTCTCCGCGTCCTGCGTCATGATCGTGCGCACTCATGACATGTCCGTGTCTGGGGAGCGTGTCCGGCGCAATCGCGAGTTGCTGACGACGGACGCTACGATCGAGCCGCCCACGAGGACTACGATCACCGCCAGAGAAGCGAGCACCGGGATCTTCAGCCAGTCGGAGATCGCCATCTTTACACCGACGAACACTAGCAGTCTGTTGATCTTCGGGGGTTTATCCGCGGTGTTCCGCCCCGTTTTGGG
>CAYVDO010000177.1:0-15381 GCA_964450125.1 uncultured bacterium | reverse complement strand
CACGATCAGCATCGCGTCGCCAGAGCTCAGGAAGCGGAAGCCTGCTTCGAGTGCGTAGCGGTAGGCGCGGCGGATCCGATCGACGCCGCCGAACGCCAGTGCCAGGGCGAAGAGCGTAGTCCGGGGTTGATGGAAGTTGGTGACCAAGGCGTCGACGGCGCGGAACACGTGACCCGGCAGGATCATTAGTCCGGTGACGCCGCTCCGCGCGCGCACCTCGCCGTGCTCGATGACCGCAGACTCGAGCGTGCGCACCACGGTGGTGCCGACGGCGACCACGCGTCGTCCTGCGGCACGCTGCGCTTGGATGCGCCGTGCCGCCGCCGCCCCGATTGCGAACGGCTCGGGCCGAAGCACGTGATCCTCGACCCGCTCGGTGCGCACTGGTTGGAAGCTGCCGTAGCCGACGTGCAGCGTCACGGTGGTGTGTTCGATCCCCCGCGCGGCGAGCTCGGCGAGCATTCCCGAGGTGAAGTGAAGGCCCGCCGTGGGCGCCGCGACCGCTCCCTCTTGCGCTGCGAACACCGTCTGGTAGCGCTCGCGATCCATCCGATCGCGTTCGTCGCTGGCGGCGTTGGTGGGCCGCTGGCGTCGGATGTAGGGGGGCAGCGGCATGCGGCCGTGGCCCTCGAGCGTGGCGCGCAGATCTCCGCGCCTCACGGCGAGGCGGACCGGCCCCGCGTCGCTCGGCTCCACCAGCTCGAGCACCAGCTCCTCGGGGAAGTGGAAACGCTGGCCGACACGATTGCGGCTCGACGAGCGCATCAGCGCCCACTGGAAATCGTCGCCCGCTGCGGGATCGAGCAGCGTCACCTCGATGGCGCCGCCGGTTTCCTTGGTGCCGGCGAGTCGCGACGGAATCACGCGCGTATCGTTGAGCACCAAAAGGTCGCCGGCTCCTAGATGCCGGCCGACGCGGACGAACGAGTCCTCGACGAACGATTCCCGTGACCGGTCGACGATCAGCAGCCGAGACGCTTCACGAGTGCTCGCTGGCTCCTGCGCGATCCGGTCGGGTGGTAACTCGAAATCGAGGAGTGACGAGTCCATTCCAAGCCTGAACCGGGCGGGTTAAGCACAGCCGGGAGTACGGCGTCAATCGACTACCACCGTGAGGTGGTGGTCCACTTCGACCAGGATTCATCTGCCGATTCGCGAGGACCCGAGCATTCGTCGATGCGCATGCCTCGCCCCAGCTCGCGATCCAGTGAAACAACGGATTCACCTGCGTCGCGGACGCGCGCGTGGCACGCTGATCCGCCCCAGTCTCGACCCGGGCAAACGACCGGGAAGGACCCGACGATCCTTCCCGTCACGTAGCGGAACGGGCAAACGGGTCAGGTGCGCTTCTCGCGGCCGCGGCCACGTTTCGCGTTGCCTGCGAGCCCCGCCGCCGCGAGCTTCTTGGAGAAAGTCGGCACGCTCACACCGAGGATCCCTGCGGCGCGCGACTTCATCCCGTTCGCCTGCACAGGCGCGGCCTCAAGCTGCTCGGCGCTCAGCTCGACCCGGACGCCGCGACCACCGCGGCGCCGCTACCGTGTGGGGCGCGCGGAACTCGCTTTGGCGACGCGCCGACCACCTCGACCCGCAGTCGACGGACGGCGTCCGGCAATTCCGCCGAGGGCAGAAAGAAGATCCACCCTCGGCGCGAGCGCCACGGTGGAATCCTCGATGCGCCGCTGGACGTCGGCCTCGAACGCCGCGATACGGGAAAGAAGCTGCCTTTCGAGTCCACCAACCAGCGACTTCGAGAGCTTCTTGGTCTGCGCGACCACGCTGCCGAGGCTTTCTTGCAGCGTCTCGAGCTCGCGCGCGACGGCGGCGAAATTCTTGGGACGAGCCACGCGTGGTTTCCTCTCTAGCGCTCGGCTCGTCGTCGCCACCGCAGAGCGTCTCGGCAGCGACGTGCTGCGCGTGGAGGAGGAGGACACGTGCTGCATCTTGCGGGCCGAGATCCCTACACCTGCCCGAGCGTTTCCCGGACATCGCCGTGACGCTCGGCGCAGCGGCGGCCGATCGCTCCCGGAACGATCCGTTTTCACCCGAGTCGCGGGAGTGGTGCTGCATGGATCGAGGCCACCGTGTACGACTTCGACCGCGATCCGCCGTGCGATCGCGCGATCGTTGCGCGCACGCTCGATCGCGTCCTCGCGCCGGCCGCGAATCAGGGCTTCACCTCGCTGGCGTTGCCGCTGGATTTCGGTTGCCTCCACGGTGGCATCGCTCGCGACGCGTGGTTCACGATCGTGATCGCAGCGCTGCGACGAGTGTCGATCGATCCGGGCCGAGGGACACCGCTCTGCATCACGCTGATCACGTCGCCAACAGCGCTGGGCTCGGGAATTCGCGAGGTCGAGATGTTTCTGATCGGCAACGACGTTTCGCGATCGTAACAGCGTCACGCGAGCGCAACAGGTCGATCTAGGTGCCGGATCCACTCATCCGGGTCGCCCGCACCCCCGCGCCCGAGCTCTTCACACGTCTCTGCAATCCCAAAACGTCCGGAGATTTCCAGACGATGCACCGGATCACCGGGCGCGGAAACGGCCGCGCTCAGGCGCGCGACGGGCTCATGCGGGAATGCGACCGCAGACTGGCGCCACTCTTGCTCGACGGTTGCGGACGTCCCGCACGCTGTTAGACTCGAACCGGGGAACCTACACGAGTGGATCGCCCAGTCGTGTACGGATTGCTCGAACGGAGCCCGTCGTGGATTCCAAACGCATGCGCTTCGTGATCGGTATCGCTGCGATCGTGGCGGCCATCGGATGGCTGGTGATCTCCAGCACTGCAAGCACGGGGGCCTACTACGTCACCGTGCCCGAGTTCTACGCGAAGAACGACATGGTGAAAGGGCGGCCGCTTCGCGTTTCAGGTCACGTGGTTGCGGGCTCGATCGAACGCGAAGCCACCAAGAGTGAGTTGCGATTCGTCATCGCCGATCCCGCTCATCCAGAGCAGACGCTGCACGTGGTCTACCGCCGTTCTGCGATTCCCGACACTTTCAAGGACGGCGCGGAGGCCGTGGTCGAAGGACGAGTGACTCCGGAAGGCGTTCTGGAGGCGCAGACGTTGTTCGCGAAGTGCCCATCGAAGTACGAGTCGAAGCAAACACCGACCGGACCGGTCGCCTCCTGAGCGACCGCGCGCGTTGCGCGGCGCTCAACAGAGTTGATCGGCGGTCATCGGAGCACGCGTGGCCGTTTTCGGTCGGATCGCCCTCGCCCTCGCCTTTGCCGGATGCGTTTACTCGATCTTCGCCGCGCTGTGGGGGGCGCGGTCGAGCTCACCGACGTGGGTGAAGAGCGCTCGCCACGGGGTGCACGCGGTCACGGTATTGCTGACCGCCGCGATCACCACGCTTGGATTTTGCTTTCTCACCGATGACTTTTCGCTCGTCTACGTCGCGCGCCATTCGAGTCTCGCCCAGCCCGACCTCTACAAGGTGACCGCGGTCTGGGGTGGCCAATCCGGCAGCCTGTTGCTGTGGGTGTGGCTACTCTCGCTCTTCGGCAGCGCCGCGCTTCACCAGAACCGCAAGCGCCACGCGATGCTGGTGCCGTACGCCGGAGCGACGATCGCGTTCGGCATGGGCTTCTTCGTCTTCTTGATGCTGTTCGTCGAGAACCCCTTCGAAACGTTCGCTGCCGGGCGCGTGCCCAGCGACGGCCAAGGGCTCAATCCGCTGCTGCAGAACGCTTACATGGCGATCCACCCGCCGAGCCTGTACACCGGTTACGTCGGCTTCTCGGTGCCGTTCGCGTTCGCGATCGCGGCACTCGCCACTGGTCGCCTCAATGCCGACTGGGCGCGTGCGACCCGACGCTGGACGCTCTTCAGCTGGGCGTTTCTGTCGGTGGGCATCCTGTTGGGTGCGCACTGGGCGTACCTCGAGCTCGGCTGGGGCGGATACTGGGCCTGGGATCCGGTCGAGAACGCATCGTTCATGCCTTGGCTCGCCGGCACCGCGTACCTGCACTCGGTCATCATCCAAGAGAAACGCAACATGTTGAAGGTCTGGAACATGGTGTTGGTGTTCCTGGCTTACGGACTCGCGATCTTCGGCACGTTCCTCACACGCTCGGGCGTGATCAGCTCGGTGCACTCGTTCGCCCAATCCGATCTCGGACCATTTTTCCTCTGGTATCTAGCGTTCGTGATCGCGGGCGGAGTGGCGTTGCTGGTGTGGCGGCGACCCCAGCTCGCTACCGCCAACCGCTTCGACTCGATGATGAGCCGTGAGTCCGCCTTCTTGCTCAACAACCTGTTGCTCTTGGCTGCGGTGTTCGCGGTGTTGTGGGGAACGATCTTCCCGATCCTGTCGGAGGCGGTGGAAGGCACGAAAATCACCGTGGGCCCGCCCTACTTCAATCGCGTGATGTCGCCGATCGGGCTGGCGCTTCTTGCGCTCACTGGGATCGGGCCGCTGGTGGCGTGGCGCAAGGCTTCGCCAGGCAGCCTGAGGCGCGCCTTCCTGATTCCAGGCGGCGTGATGTTGGCGTCGATGGCGGCGCTCGCCGTACTCGGCTCGGGCCTCGCCGCGAGCGTGAGCTGGGGCCTCTGCCTGTTCGTGCTGACGACGATCGTGCAGGAATTCTGGCGTGGGACGATCGCGCGTCACACGATGACCCGCGAGTCGTATCCGGCGGCCTTCTTCGGCCTGATCCAGCGCAATCGCCGGCGCTACGGCGGCTACATCGTGCACGTCGGCATCGTGATGATCTTCGCCGGCATCACCGGGAGCCTCTTCAACGTCGAGGCGGAAGGCGTGCTCACTCCCGGACAGACGCTGCCGATCGGGCGATACACCTTGCGCTACGACGAGGCTCGCGATACCTCTCGCCCCGACTTCGACGGCATGGCCGCCAAGGTGTCGGTGCTCCAAGGGGAGCGTCTCGTAGCCACGCTCGAACCCGAGAAGCGCCACTACCGCGCTTCCCGGCAGCCCACCACCGAGGCCTCCGTGCACACCAGCTTCCGCGAGGACGTGTACTTGTCGCTCGGTGAGGTGCATTCGAACGGCTCGATCTCTCTGCAGGCGCACGTGAATCCGCTGGTGCGCTGGTTGTGGGCCGGTGGCGTGGTGCTGGTGATCGGCACGATCATCGGAGCATGGCCCGAGGCAACACGGCAGCGCGCCGCTGCGCCCGCTTTCGCCCCCAACGCGGTGACGGCCCACGGATGACGACCGTCGCAGCCGAGCCCCCCGCCCCATGAGTGGTGCGTTCGTCTCCGCTCGGCGGCGTCTTACTGGTGCGCGCCGTTTCGGCGCCTTGGTGAGGTGCGCAGTCGCGCTCGTCGTCGCGAGCGTCGTGCTCGCGACCTCGCGTGGTGCCAGCGCCGCGCCACAGCCCAGCGTTCAGAAGCAGGTCGAAGGCGCGATCATGTGCATCTGCCCCGACGACTGCGGCAAGGTGCTCATCAACTGCACGTGCGGCGACTCCGCTGCGCATCGTGCCAAGATTCAGAAGATGATCGCCGAAGGACTCGACGCCGAGCAGATCATCGCGCGCTTCGTTGCCGAGCAGGGGAAGATCGTGTTGGCCGCTCCCACCACGCGAGGCTTCGACTTGACCGCGTGGGTGCTGCCGTTCCTCGCGCTCGGGATCTCGGTGCCGGTCGTGGTGGTGGTGATCCGGCGGCTGGGCTCGCACGCGGCTCGCGGCGAACCCAACACGAGCGCGTCGCCTGCCGCGGGTGCGTCGGGTGACAGCGCGCTGCGGGAACGCCTGGAACGCGAGCTACGCGACCTCGACACCTGAGCTCGAATCCCTCACCAAGCTGACCGCCTCTCTTCACGGGTGACCTGGACGCGCATGGACACGTTGGCTATCGCTGCTGCCGCGGTGCTCGGCATGGGTTGCGCCGTATTCGTGATCTGGCCGTTCCTGCGACGCGAGCCCGCAGCAGGGCCTGGCCTCGACTCCGAGGCCCTCGCGGAGGAGCTTGCCGACGAGAAGAGCAAGCTCTTGGTCGCGCTCAAGGAGATCGAGTTCGACCATCACACCGGGAAGCTGAGCGACGAGGATTTCCAGAAGCTGGATGGCGAGTACCGCGCGCGTGCCTTGGATGTGCTACGGCGGATCGACGAGTTCGGGCCGATCGGCAGCGATGACGTCCTAGCCGCCGTGGAGGCCGACGTGCGGCGTGTCCTCGACGCCCGCGCCGATGCCTCGCCGCGGGCCTGCCCTGGGTGTGGCGAGCGCCTCGCGGGAGCGGTGCGGTTCTGCACCAGTTGCGGGCGGCCGATCGCGGTGGCCACTGCGTGATCCGCGTCCACGGCAGCACCCAGGTCGGCGCGCATGCGTGACCTCCTGTTCGTCGCGCACGCTGCGGCGTTCGCGGCTCTCGCCGCGGGTCTACGCAGCTGGCTGAACCGAGGCGCGCAGCCCGCCGCGGCGCGACCTCCGCGCGACCCGGCAGCCGAAGAGCGCTACCGCGCCGTCATCGCCGAGCTCGCCGAGCTCGAGCGACAGAAGGAGCGCGGCACGGTGATCGGCGATGCGTACGAGACGCGCCGCAAAGCCCTGATCGACACCGCCACCCAGCTCAAGCGGACGTGACCGCACGCACGGCCGAGACGCACACGAATCATGGCGATCGAGATCGCTGCGTTGGTGAAGCGCTTCGGGGCGCTCCGCGCACTCAACGGCCTCGACCTGACCGTCCCCGACGGCGCGTTTCTCGTACTCTACGGGCCGAACGGCGCCGGCAAGACCACCCTGCTCAAGATCGTCGCGGGTCTCGCCAAGCCGTCGGCGGGAGCCGTTCGAATCGACGGTGAGGACCTGATTGCTCATCCACAGCGGCTGCGCGGGCGGATCGGCTTCCTCACGCATTCTTCGTATCTTTACGGCGAGCTCTCGGCGGAAGAAAACCTACGCCTCTACGCCGAGCTCCACGGCCTCGATCGGCCCGCAGCGCGCGTGGCCGAGGTGCTCACCGAGGTCGGGCTCTCGAATCGAGCCCACGATCGCGTCTCGACCTACTCTCGTGGCATGGTCCAGCGCGCGTCGATCGCCCGCGCCCTCATCCATCGGCCGAACGTGCTGCTCCTCGACGAACCGTTTTCCGGACTCGATCCGGAGGCCGCCGATCACCTCCACGGACTCTTGGTCGGGCTGCGCGACGGCGCGCGCTCGATGATTCTCGTCACCCACGACATCGCACGTGGCTTGGCGCTCGCGGACCACGTGGCCATCCAGTGTCGCGGGCGAATCGCCTGGCAATCGCCCCGCGCGGACCTGACCGCGGAAACGCTCACCGAGACCTATCGTCGTTCCGTCGCCGCATGAGCACCGACGTGCAAACCCCATCCGCGACGCGCGCGATTCGCGCCGTGCTGCTGAAGGATCTCAAGACCGGCTGGCGTTCGCGCGCCAGTCTGGTGGCGATGCTGCTCTTCGCCGCGTTGATGCTCACCGTGTTCGCGCTGGCGCTGCCCGAGGCCTCGTGGTCGAGCGAGCCGAGCTCGCGGCGGCTGGCCGCGGGGATCCTGTGGGTCGCGATCGCATTCGGCGGGGTGCTGGGCCTCAACCAGACGTTCGCGGCGGAGCGCGAAAGCAACACGATCGAGGGCATCCTGCTCACGCCCGTCGACCGCGGTCATCTCTACCTCGCGAAGTTTCTGGCCAACCTCGTCTTCCTCCTGGGGGTCGAGGTGCCGCTGAGCGCGCTCTTCGTGCTGTTCTTCGATGCCCAGATCGGTGGCGAACGGTTGTTGCCCTTCGCGCTCGTGCTGGCGCTCGGCACCATCGGATTCACCGCGGCGGGCACGCTCTTCGCCGCGATCAGCTCGAGCACCCGATCTCGTGAGGTGTTGCTGCCGCTCATGCTGCTGCCCATCGCCACGCCGATTCTCTTGGCGGGAATCGAGTGCACGGCCACGATCCTCGAGGGCTATCGCGTGACCGATCCGGACGTCGCGAAGTGGCTCAAGCTCATGGTGGTGTTCGACGTCGTGAGCTTGGTTACGAGCTTCCTGACCTTCGAGTACCTGGTGGAGGAGTGAACGATGTCGAGCACCAGCGCCACGACGCATTCAACTCGAGTCGAATCCGTGGGCGCGATCCGCGTGGTGGAGCTTCTGGCGCGGATCGAAAAGCCCGCCGCTGCGCTCGCGGCGCTCGCCGTCTTCGCGGCGTTCGCCATGATCCTCTTCTACACGCCCGTCGAAGCGGAACAGGGCGAGGTGCAGAAGATCTTCTACGTGCACGTGCCTTCGGCGTGGACGGCGTTCCTGGCCGTGACCGTCGTGTTCGTGTCCAGCATCCTGTTCCTGCTCACCCGAGACCGCGTGTGGGACGAGATCGCCGCCTCCTCCGGCGAGATCGCGCTGGTGTTTCTGACCATCGTGCTCACCACCGGACCGCTCTGGGGGCGGCCCGTATGGAACACGTGGTGGACGTGGGACGCGCGCCTCACCTACACGCTCATCCTGTGGCTGGTCTTCGCCGCGTATCAGCTCGTGCGGCCATTCGCAGGCGAGAGCGAGCGCGGCGCACGCTTTGCCGCGGTCCTTTCGATCGTCGGATTCGCCGACTTACCGATCATCCATTTCTCGGTGCTGTGGTGGCGCACGCTCCACCCCAAGCCGGTAGTGATGGATCCCGTGGGCGGGAAGCACCTCGATCCAGCGATGTTCCAGACGCTGATGTTCACGCTCGGAGCGTGGACGCTGCTCTACCTCTTCTTTTTGGCCAAGCGGGTGCAGATCGAGCACCGGCGGAACGAGCTCGATGCGGCGGGTCGCTGATCGTTCCTGGAGGTCCTCATGCAGCTCGAAATGGGTCCACACTTCGCGTATCTCGCTGCGGCGTACGTGATCGTCTCGACGACGATCGTCGGGTACACCGCGTCGCTCGTCGCCCGCGCGCGCGGCCTCGAGCGACGCGCAGGATCGCATTGACGGATATGCGGAGTCATCACGCCGACCCAGTGCCGAGAGCGGCACCGCGCGGCGGCTCGGCGATCGCGTAGCGGAAGATCGTCCACAGGATCTTGACGCCGGCGCGCACGGTGCCCGTCACGGTGCCCGTGATCTTCGACTTTCCGATGCGACGTCGATAGCGGACCGGCACCTCGACGACCCGCAAGCCCCGGACCAGCGCCTTGATCTGCATCTCGACCGTCCAGCCGAAGGCGGGATCGCGCATGCCGAGCGCTTGGAGCGAATCCCAACGGATCGCGCGGAACGGGCCGAGGTCGGTGTAGCGATGGCCGTAGCGCCACGCGATCAACAGGCATGCGAGTCGGTTGCCATAGCGCGCTTGGGGCGCCAGCGCTCCGGGATCGGCGCGGCCTCGGATACGCGACCCGATCACGAGGTCGGCGCTGCAGGCGAGAAGCGGCGCGACCAGCGCCGGCAGCTCCTCGGGGTGGTCGCTGAAATCCGCGTCCAGGAACACCACGATTTCGGGCGGGTCTTGCGCAGCGCGGCGCAAGCCGGCGAGACACGCGCTGCCGTAGCCGCGCCGCGGTTCGCTGACCACGATCGCGCCCAACGCTGATGCGACCTCCGCGGTACGGTCGCGGGAGCCGTTGTCCGCGACGATCACACGGCGAACTTGATCGACGGGCAACGCCCGCAGGACGTTACCGATCGATGCTTCCTCGACGAGTGCCGGAATGATCACGTCGACCGTCGTCATGCGTAGGCTGCTCGGCGCGCTCCGCGAGTGCCTGCACTCGCAGGATGCACGACGCTGGATTTGGGCCCTCGGAGCAGTCTATGCGGCGCTCGCCTGCGTCGCAGCACTGAGACTCGCCGTCGAGTGGATCGTGCTTTCCTTGCTGGTTGCGAGCGGTGTGTTCGTGATCGCTGCCGCGACGGCGCTGCACGGGCGAGCCACGGTGGGGGTCGCTCGAGTCGTCACGGCGTCGTTCGCATTCCGTCTCCTCTTTCTGTTCCTGACACCCAGCCTTTCCGACGACGTCTGGCGCTACTTGTGGGACGGCGAAGTCGCTCGCGCCGGCATCAATCCCTATGCATACGCTCCTGACGCCACCGCGCTCATCCCGCTTCGCGATGAGATCTGGCGCCGCGTCAACCATCCGTCGATTCCTACCATCTACCCCCCAGCCGCACAGCTCCTCTTTCGCACCGTGGCGGAGGCCGGCGGACTCGGCGCTTGGAAGATCCTGATCCTGGGCTTCGATGCGATGACGATCTTGGCGCTGGCGCGTGGGCTTCACAGCGCTGGGCGGTCCCCTGCCATGCTCGCCTTCTACGCTTGGAACCCGCTGGTGCTGGTCGAGTTCGCCTGGAACGCGCACGTCGACGCCGCGGCCACCGCGTTGCTGGTCGGCGCGCTGGTCGCGGGCTGCCGGGGGCGCAAGCGGGGCGCGATGGCGCTCGTGTCCCTCGCCACCGGAGTCAAGGTCTTTCCGGCGCTGGCCATTCCGCTCTTCCTCCGCGACGGTGGCCTGCGGCGCACGTGGTGGATTCCCATCGCTATCGGCACGGCGCTCGCGGCGCCCTACCTCGACGCGGGCTGGCACGCACTGATCTCTGCGCTCGGCGTCTACGCGCGCGATTGGGAATTCAACGGCTTCGTGTACGAGGCGTTGCGCCACGCCGGGTTCGGCTCTCCGGCCGCGCGCGCGCTGCTCCTCGGACTCGTCGTCGCCGTGGCTGGCGTCGCGACCGCTCGCGCTCGTTCGGTGCCGGATGCCGCGCTCTGGATCGTGTTCGCGCTGGTGGTGCTGAATCCCACCATTCATCCGTGGTACGTCACCTGGCTGGTTCCGTTGGCCGTGCTCGGATCGGGTCCACCGCGAGTGTCGGCGCTGGTACTGAGCCTCGTGGTGCCGCTTTCGTACCTCGTG
This sequence comes from uncultured bacterium, assembly GCA_964450125.1. Lineage (GTDB taxonomy): Bacteria > JADJOY01 > JADJOY01 > JADJOY01 > JADJOY01 > JADJOY01. The sequence goes on along the minus strand of CAYVDO010000177.1, from coordinate 4,551 downwards.
TTCGCCGTACGGGAGTCGACGGGCCGCTGGTTCCTCCCAGACGCATGGATGGGACTCGAGTGGTGGCCGGTGATCGCTGCATTCCTGGTCGAGCTCGCGTGCTGGGCAGGCGGGCGGGCGCGGCACGAACGACCGATGAGGTCGGCGAACGGTTAGGCTGCGCTATGCCGTACACGAAGCGATGGCAGCTTTCTCACGACGCGTGCCGGAAGGTGTGGCCGGGACTTTCTTCGTCGACGATTCGTGCATCGACTGCGACACGTGTCGTTGGCTGGCTCCGGCGACCTTCGCTGTTGCCGACGATCATGCGTTCGTCGCTCGCCAGCCGGACGCGCCGGCCGAAGTTCGTCGGGCCCTCATGGCGCTCGTTGCGTGCCCGACAGGCTCGATCGGAACGACCGCGCCCGTCGACTGCACGGGGGCGATCGCCGCGTTTCCCGAGCCCATCGCCCAGAACATCTTCCATGTGGGTTTCCACGCCCAGGCGAGCTTCGGCGCCGCCAGTTACTTCGTGCGGCGCGGCCCCGGCGCCAACGTGCTCGTCGATTCGCCGCGATTCGCGCGCCCGCTCGTTCGCCGACTGGAGGAGCTCGGGGGCGTGGCGTGGATGTTTCTGACCCATCGTGACGACGTCGCCGACCATCGCAAATTCCGCGATCACTTCGGCTGCGAACGCATCCTTCATCGCGACGACATGACGGGATCCACGCGCGACGTCGAGTGGGTGCTCGAAGGCTCGGATCCGACGGCCCTGGACGCGGAACTGCTCGCTATTCCGGTACCGGGACACACCCGCGGATCTGCGTGCCTGCTTTTTCGCGACACGTTCCTGTTCAGCGGCGACCACCTCGCATGGAGCGACGATCGTGAGCGGCTGGTGGCGTTCCGTGACGCCTGCTGGTTCGACTGGAGATGGCAGCGAAGATCGATGGAGCGGCTGGCGCGACACCAATTCGAGTGGGTGTTACCAGCCCACGGGCGCCGTCGGTGGATGCCGGCGGCGCAGATGTGCGACGCGATTGCAGAGTGCGTCGCTTGGATGCGGGGCTGATCCGTGCCGCATCCCCTCAGCCGGGCTCCGTACCGATCACGGCTTCCGCGCGTGCCGGGCGCCTGAGCGCGCTCGTGATGTCGGCCACGCGAACCGGGCTGATCACCATGTAGACGACACCCCACGCCGTGGTCAGCAGGAACTGCACGCCGTGGATCACGAACGCCGCGGCCGTCTTGCTCTCGTCGGTCAACGGGAACTGCGAAAAGAGGCCGAGCGCGGTGGTCACGCCGACGTGATAGACGCCTAGATAGCCGGGGCTCGACGGGATCGAGATCATGAATCCCACCGTCAATATGACGACCATGCCAGCGTACCAGGGGAGATCGAACCCGAATCCCGCGAGAATCAAAGCGTTGTAAGCAAAGAGGAGCAACCAAGCGACGTGCGTGATGAGCACCGCCTTGGCTAGCTCCCAGCCGCTGCGCAATGCCTCGAGCCCGGGCAGGAACGCCCGCACGAGGTTCAGCACCGCCATGGCAAGTCGCGCCGGAAACGGTTTGAGCAGCATCGCGAGCAGCTTGAGCGCCTGTTCTTCGCGGAACTTGAGGGCCAGCAGGAACGCGAGCGCCGAGAGGTAGACCGGAATCGCGAACAGCGCCCCCTGGCGCACCGCCGCGGGCAGGGGAAACACCATCAACACGGTGACGAACATGGTGCCCATGGCGACCATGTCGAGGAGCCGCACCAGCACCACCGTGGTGACGGCGGATGCGAGTGGCACGGGCTCGGTGAGCGTGAGCATCAGCGCCCGCACGAACTCGCCCAGGCGCAGCGGGAACACGTTGTTGGCGGCAAAACCGACCACGGTCGCGCGCAGCAAGCTGCGCACACCTACCGATTGGATGGGGTTGACCACGATCCGCCATCGCATCGCACGCGCGACGAAATGCACGGCAAAGCAACTCGTGGCGAGCAACAGGAGCGTCAGATCGACGGTCCGCACCGACGCCACCATCTTGCGCAGGTCGACCGAGCGCAACGTGAAGTAGAGGAACACACCAGACACCGCAACCCCGATCACGACGTTGCGGGCCGTGTTCGCTGCGGAGGTCGCGCGACTCCCGGCAGGTTCGATTGGCGTCGTGGTCACGCGGGCAGGGCTCCTGAGGAATCACGGCACCTTAGCGGGGCCCCGATGACGTCGCAAGAACCGGCTTTCCAGAGCTTTCGCGACTCGGGTGGACGCCGTCGCGGCGTCTCGACGCACTGCCTTGACTCACCCATGGTGCCGGGGTACAAACGTCGCGCTTTCCCTGACAACCAGTGACGTACGTTCTCATTCGCGGATCCGAAGGCTCCATGGCGCGATCACACAGTCGTGTGAGCCATGGTTCGAAAGCGCGCTCAAGCCTCCGGGCCAGGAATGCGTTCACGTTGGTCGCTGGCGTGACGACCACGAGGAGGTGACGACCATGGCGGCAGCAGCAACGGCACCCGTGCTTCGCGTTACACCGGCCACCGGCCGCGAGCCAGGCGGATTGGTGACGCGGGGATGCGAGGTGCGTGGTCGCATCGAGTATCCCGCGTCGATTCGCATTCAGGGCTTGGTCGAGGGCGAAATCGTGGCGCGCGAAGAGGTCGTGATCGATGCGTCCGGCGTAGCACGAGCGCGAATTCAAGCAGACCGAATCCGGGTTGCCGGGCTCGTGGAGGGCGACCTCCAGGCCACGAGCCGGGTCGAGATCGCTGCGACGGGCGAAGTGGCAGGCGACATCGTCGCTCCGGCGATCGTAATCGAGGAGGGCGGCGTGCTCGAAGGCCGAGTTCGGATGGGGCATCGTCGCGGAACTGATCGCCCAACAAGCTGAAATTATTGTCGATGTCGTTGAAGTAGAGCGGGGCGAACGGGGTCGGTGGGCTGCGGGTATGGACGTCGAGTTCGTCGGCGTCGCTGACTCTGCCGCGTCCGCCCCACGTTTGGGGCTACCCGAGGTCGCGCTCGCGGGGCGGTCGAACGTCGGCAAGTCGAGCCTCATCAACACCCTGGTGGGGCGACGAACCCTGGTGCGGACGAGCAAGGATCCGGGTCGCACGCGCATGCTCGGCTTCATCCGCGTCGCGCGACGTGTCGCGCTCGTCGATTTGCCCGGCTATGGCTACGCAAAGGTTGCGCGCGACGAGCGGGCACGATGGGCACCCATGGTCGAGGGGTATCTGTCCGAGCGGCGCGAGCTCGTGCTGGTGCTGCTACTCGTCGACTGCCGCCGCGATCCCGACGATTCAGAAGCGAGCTTCGTTCGCTGGCTTGCCGAACGGGGGCGGCCCACCACGGTAGTTGCGACCAAAATCGACAAGTTGACTCGAGGGCACCGGCTCCCGCGCTTGCGCGCCATCGCCGAGGGTCTGGGCCGACACCTCGACGACGTAATCGGCTTCAGCACCGTTACGGGGGAGGGGAAGAAAGAGCTGTGGTCTCGCATTGATACGGCATGCATCCGCGCATGAGCCCAAAGCGGCCCGAGCGGCATGCTACCGATCCCTCGATAGCGGCTCGACCGCAAGGGGCATACGCCGTGACGGACTGCGTCTTCTGCCGCATTGCAGCGCACGAGATTCCCGCACGCATCGTCCATGAAGATCCGGAGATTCTTGCGTTCGAGGATCTCAACCCCCAAGCGCCTGTCCATGTCCTAGTCATTCCCCGCGCGCACCGAGCGACGACGCTGGACCTCCGAGAGGCCGATGATGGGGCTACCGGCCGAATGCTCCGGATCGCTGCGGCGATAGCCGTCGAACGCCGCATCGCCGCGGACGGCTTCCGCCTGGTCGTCAACACGAACGCCATGGCCGGACAATCCGTGTATCACCTGCATCTGCACCTCATCGCAGGACGACCGATGACATGGCCACCCGGTTAGGCGCATTCACCCGCGCTGGCCGACACCCCGTAACCGCCTGTACCTACACGTTATTTTCCGGATTGCAGTGCACTCCTCAAAAAAATGATTGGATGCGCTTGACGCTCCGCACCGATGTCGCCATACTTCCCGTTTACCTTCTCGGTCTTTGAAAACTAGATAGTACGCTATTGCTTGTCGGCGTGCGGCGGTTGGGGCCGCGCAAGCCCTTCGGGGTGCGCGCTGGCCCAATCACGTACACTGTCTCGACTGCACCGCTCCTCGAGCGGAGCAGTCGTGCTCGTCTTTAAACTGGAGAGTTTGATCCTGGCTCAGAACGAACGCTGGCGGCGTGCCTAACACATGCAAGTCGAACGCGAACGAGGGGCAACCCTCAAGTAGAGTGGCGCACGGGTGAGTAACACGTGGGTAACCTACCCTTGAGATCGGGACAACCAGGGGAAACTCTGGCTAATACCGGATACGCGCACGGTGGCCTCGGCCGCCGGGTGGAATGGGTGGCCTATGCTTGCACGCTACCGCTCTTGGATGGGCCCGCGGCCCATTAGCTTGTTGGTGAGGTAACGGCTCACCAAGGCAGTGATGGGTAGCTGGTCTGAGAGGATGATCAGCCACACTGGGACTGAGACACGGCCCAGA